>JAWXBU010000001.1:0-25796 GCA_034440255.1 Planctomycetota bacterium
ACGTTGCATCGACATGCTGCATTGCTCCTTGCAAGCAGGTCTACCCAACGACGATCACGACGCAACGAGGATAGTGGTGTTTTTCAACGGGCTGCTAGTGAAAACTTGCCGTCTGTGGATCGTAGATCGTCGATTGAAAATCGAAATCAGTCATCAGGTCCCCTGGCATTCCAGCAACCAGCGTAGGGCTTGGATTCGTCAGGAGCTGGACGACATCTGCATTCCCGCTGACGAAAATCGTGTTCGAGAGAGGGGCTTGTTGCGCGGACAGGACGCCGCCAGCAGCCCCTACAAGTACGACTACAAGAGCGCGGAAGTACTTCAACATGCTTTGCCTCGGATGGAGCGCGCATGGTGCGTGCGTGGAATAGGGATGGATGTCGGGATCTGGGAGGAACGGTAGTGGGAGCCGTAGCGTTCGTCAAGCGTCATGAATCGAGCATCGGCAGGCTGCGCCGAGCCATGGACGGACTTGCAGCCGACATGAACGAAGGTCGGTGGTACGCGGTAGCGCAAGCACACAAAGCGGTTTGGCTTTACTCAACACGAGACCCAAAACCGCCGTTCTACCTCCGCCTGAAATCCGGGCACTTCAACGCATTCGGACGCTCGGGCCGCACGCACGCGTTGCCGTAATCCCACTTGCACGAATCGCACAGGTACCGCTTCGACGACACCGCGAAGATGCGACGCACGGCTTCCCCGATGCGGCGGTACCACGGCAGATCACTGCGTGATGCGACTTTTCTCTTCGCCACCGGACTCGAGTCTCAGTCGTGCTTCGTCAGGACCTGCGTCGACATGCGCGCGCTCGCGACTCGTCGCAAGCGCCGCACTCGCTCGACCTCAGCGCGCCACCGAGCGCGCGCCCAGGACTTCGATCTTCGTTGCATCGATGCGCGCCGGACGAGCGCCACTGGAATCCGATCCGCTCACGGCTTGGCGTAACACGGCGCCACTGATGCCGACTTCGTAGTCGGCGAACTTCGCGAGATCGTAACGACCGCTCGAGCACACGATCTCGGCCTGCGGGCGACCGGCCCAGTACACGATGAAACGCGGCGCATCACTCGCCACCGGTTGCTCGCGCAGGATCCAGCCGCGGGCTTGGAAGCGACCCCACAACGGGTTGTCGCCTTGACTCACTTCGGCCAGGCGCGCACGCGCGCTCGCCAAGCGATCGCCGCGCGTCGAATCGTCGCGCGAGCGCTCGCTCTGGATGCGCACGATCTCTTCGTGCAGCTCGACCTTTTGCAATTGCAAGCGCGCCTTGTCGGCGAACGTGCCCTTCGGATTGGCTTCGAGGTAGCGCTGGTACGCCGCACGCACGCCGTTCCAATCCGGGGTCGAGCTCGTACGCGAGGCTTCGTACAAGCGCTCGGCGCTTTCGAAACTCGAATCGCGCGCGCCACTCGCCTGCGTGCCCGCTGCTTTCGTACCCTCTGCTTTCGTACCCTCAGCTTGCGCGCCTTCCGTCTTGGCCGCGTTGTCCGCCCCCGCCCACGCGACGGTGCGCTTCTCGTTGGCATCTGCGGCTGCATCCTTCACAGCCACCGTGGCTGCGGCGCCTTGCGTCTTCGCTGCAGTGAGATCGAACGTCGGACGTGACGCATTCGCACTCTTCACCGCGTCGGCCCACGCCGTGCGCACGTCTTCCTTCGTGTCGACCGCCGTCGTGTCGTCGGTCACGACCCACGCGCGCGTGCCGGCCGGCGAAACGACTTTGACCCAGTCGGCCGCGAGCGCCTTCGTCGCGTCGTTGCGACCGAGCACCTTCAAGCGATCGCCCTTGTGCAGTTGTTGCTGCAACGGGTAGCTCGAATCGTCGCTCTTCGGGAGCGGACGCATGAACACGCCGTTGCCGTTGACTTCGACGATGCCCGGCACCGCCGTCGTGCGCAGGTACTGACCGTACACCCAGACTTCCATCCCGCCCGGCGCGTCGACCGACAAGTAGCCGGCGTTCTCCGCGTACACTTCGAGCAGTCCCTTCGCAGGCACGGTGCCGACGACGATCGACGCCTTGTCGGCAAGATTGAAGAGCTTCGCGCCCGTGTCCTTCGCGCGGACGTAGCGCAGCACGCCGGTCTCTTGTGCGTTCGAGGAAAGGGTGAGCGCGAGAAAGAACGCGCTGGTGATGACGGTTCGTTGGAACATGGTGTGGTCGAAGTCGAATGGCTTTGGGAACAGGGATCCGTTGGAGCCTGAGCCTTTCGAAGCACTGGACTTCTCGAAGCACAGGTCTTTTTTTTTCGAGTACGGAGCACGCGGCGCCGTGTTCGTCGGAGCGTGAGCGCTTCCACCGTCGCACGCGGCGACGAAGACGGCGCTCGACCCCTCCGGTCGGATGCTAGGGAAACGCCGCGGGCCGTTCCACGAGGAGAACCAGTGATTTTTGGCGCGCGCCGCGAGCGCGAGACCGGGCCGCGAGTCGGCGGCAACGGAGTGAGCGGCCTGCCTGAGTGAACGGAGCGCCCGCGCTTGGCAGACTTCGCAACCGATGCACAACGATCCGACCGCTCGCGCTCCCGCCGCGGCGAGGCCTGCGCCGCCCGCACCCATCTGGCCGGACGCGCCGCGCGCCGACCTGTGGTTTCCGTACATGAATTGGGCGCACACGCACGCCAATCGCACGCCTTGCGCGCTGAGCCAGTCGGGCATGCCGCCGGCAGACCCGGCATTCTTGGAGGGGCTGGTGCGCGCGCAGGACCTCGACCACCCGACGCGCGAAGCACTGCCGGCCCTCGAAGAGGCGCTCAGCCGGCGTTTCCGCGTGCCGCGCTCGCGCGTGATCGTCACCGTCGGCGCTACGGGCGGCATGTTCCTCGCCGCCGCGCACTGGTTGCGAGCGGGCGCGCGCGTCGTCACCGAAACGCCTTCGTACGAGCCCTTTCGCGCGCTGCCGCGCTTCTTCGGCGCCGATGTCGCGCTCGTCGAGCGCCGTCCGGAAGAGCGTTGGACTTTGAATCAAGAGCGCGTGCGGGCGGCACTCGCGCGCGGCAGCGGCCCGGGCCACGTGTTCGTCGCGAACCCGAACAATCCGACCGGTGTGCTCGCCGATCGCGGCGCCGTCGCGGCCCTCGCGCGCGAGGCCGAACGCGCCGGCGGCGTGCTCGTCTCCTGCGACATCTACATGGAGTATGTGCCGCGAGCGGAACAAGCTTTCGCGTTCGAGTGCGCGCCGAACGCCGTCTCGATCGGCAGTCTCACGAAGGCCTACGGACTGGGTGCTCTGCGCATCGGTTGGATCGTGCTCGGCGAAGCGCTCGCGAGCGCAAAGGACGCGCTCGTCGACATCGCGTACTTGTCCTACGTCGATCCGCCGACGGCGTCGATGAACGCCGCAATCGCGGCACTCGCGCGCACGGAAGCATTGCTCGCACCCCTGCGCGTCGTCGAAGCGGAAAGCCGTCCGATCTTCGAGGGCTGGTTGCGCACGACGCCGGGCATCGAGTGCACGATCCCCTCGCGCGGCATCATCGCGTTCCCGCGCGTCGACGGCGTCGCGGACACGCTGGCACTCGCGGAATTCTTGGTGCGCGAACACCAGGTCGATGTCGTGCCCGGCGAGTTCTTCGCACAGGCGGGACATGTGCGCATCGGCTGCGGAATGCCGGCGGAAAGGCTGCGCGAAGGATTGGCACGACTCGAGCGCGGCATCCGTGCGTTCCGCGGATCGCGTGCAGGATGAGCACGCACGATCCGATCACCGTGCTGCACGCGCGGATCGTCACCGGCACCGGCGGCGGGCCCGAGAAGACGATCCTCAATTCGCCGCGACATCTGGTCGGCACGCGTTATCGCGCGATCGCGGCGTATCTGCACGCGCCCGGCGATCCGGGCATCGAGATCTTGCGCGAGCGCGCACGCGAGCGCGCTTGCCCGTTTCACGCGCTCGAGGAAGCGCACCGCATCGATTTTCGAGTGATGCAGCGGCTCGCCGAGCTCTGTCGCGCGGAGAACGTGCGCATCTGGCACGGCCACGATTACAAATCGAATCTGTACGGCATCCTGCTCGCGAAGCTCGTCGACGTGAGGCTCGTCACGACGATGCACGGTTGGGTCAAGCACACCTCGCGGACGCCGCTCTACTTCGCGATCGATCGTTGGTGCCTGCCGCGCTACGAACAAGTCGTCGCTGTGTCGCGCGATCTCTTCGACGCGGCGTTGCAAGCACGCGTCGACCCGGCGCACCTGGTGCAGATCGACAACGCGATCGACACGCAGGAATTCAAGCGCACGCGGGCGCCGGCCGAATGTCCGTTGCGCGCGCGCAAGGGTTCGATCCTGGTCGGCGCGGTCGGCCGCTTGTCCGAGGAAAAGGGCTTCGAACTGTTGATCGAAGCGGTCGAGCGCTGCGTCGAGCGTGGGCTGGATCTCGAGTTGTGGATCGCGGGTGAAGGCGACCAGCAAGAGAAACTCGAAGCGCGCATGCGTGCGTCGAAGCACGCGAGTCGGCTGCGCCTGCTCGGTTTCCAGAAGGACACGCTCGCGCTCTTCGAGGCGTTCGACATCTTCGCGCTTTCGTCGTTGCGCGAAGGCCTGCCCAACGTCGTGCTCGAAGCGATGGCCATGGAAGTTCCGCTCGTGGCGACGCGCTGCGGCGGCATGAGCGCGTTTGGCCGCGACGATCACGACATGCGCCTCGTCGAAGTCGGTTCGGTCGAGGCCCTAGCGCGCGGGATCGAAGAGTTGGCGCGCGATCCGATCCGGCGCACTCAACTCGCGCGTACGGCGCGCGCGCGCATCGAACGCGATCTGTCGTTCACGGCGCGCATGCGCAAGATGGTCGCCGTCTACGACCGACTCGGGCTCACCTGAAGCGCGCGAGCGCGGCTTGGATCGCGAGCGCTTCGATCTCGCGTGTCGAGCGCGAGAGCTGCGTCGCGAGCGCCGCGACGTCGTCGTGTTCGGGTGACACGTCGGCGTGCTCGACCCGCATGCGGCCGGCCAGTCGGCGCACTTTGACGCGGATCTGCGCACCCAAAACGTCGACCTCGATCGCTTCGCGCGCCGCTTCGGTCCGCTCGTAGTGCGTCCAGCGCACGCCGAACGTCGTCGTCGTGTCGAAGATCACGCTCTCCAATTCCGCACGCATCTCGGGCCGCGCGAGCGCGAACACGACGACGCCGGGCCGTCCTTTCTTCATCGTGACCGCTTGTGTCCAGACATCCAGAGCGCCAGCCTTGCGCAATCGATCGGCGACGAACGCGAGCTCTTCCCCGGTCATGTCGTCGAGGTTCACTTCGATCTGCAACACATGCGTCGCGGGTGCCGACAGCGGCGACGTCGCGCGAGTGTCTCGCGCACTCGTCCCGAGTTGGATGCGCACGATGTTCGGCGGACCCTCTTTCGGATCGCGATGACCCGCGCCGTAGCCGACGCGTTCGGCCGTGAAAGCGCCGGGCGCCGCGAAGTGATCGCAGAATTCGACGAGCAAGGCGGCGCCGGTCGGCGTCAAGCGTTCACCCCCGCCGCCTTCGATGCGACACTCACGACCGCGCAAGAGTTCCGCGACGGCGGGTGCCGGAACGGGCATCAAACCGTGCGCGCATCGCACGGTGCCGGTGCCGGTGACGGGCGCGATCGACACGACGCGCTCGACCTCGAGACGCTCGAGCGCGAAGCATGCGCCGCACACGTCGACGATCGTGTCCACGGCGCCGACCTCGTGGAAGTGGATCTCGTCGGGCGAACAACCGTGCACCTTGCCCTCCGCGACGGCGATGCGGCGGAAGACGGCGAGCGCACGCGCTTTCACCGCGTGCGAGAGCGGCGCTTTTTCGATCAACGCCGCGATCTCCTTCAATCCGCGGTGCGGCGCGCGCTCCGATTCGGGCGTCGTGAGCGTGAGCAGTTTGCCCGATAGATTCTGGCGCCAAGCCGTTTCGACCGTAATGCGACTCTCGCCCGGAACGAGCATCTCGCTGAGCGACCGCAGATCGTCGAGCGTGAACCGCGGATCCTCGAGGTCGAGCAGCGCGGCGAGCAGCATGTCGCCGGCGAGGCCTGAGAAGGGTTCGAGGAACAGTGTGCGCATGGCGGAGGAACGGATCGGACTTGGGGCGGACGCTGCGAAGACCCGCGAGAGTAGCCCGCGTGCACGTCGTTGTCTTTCGAAGTGCCAGGCTACCTACGCTGTCAGGCCCTGGCCAACGCGAGGACGTGGACGCGCAGCGCGCCCATGCGTTTCAGCGGCAGGGCGCACGCGGACGCCGTCGCCCCCGACGTCAACACGTCGTCCACCAGCCAACACTCGGCGCCCGCGACGGCTCGCCGCACACCCAGTGCGCAGCGGCGAGCAGCGAAAGCTCGACTGACGTTCGCGAGACGCGACGGCCCTCCCGTGGATCCTTGCGGCGGAGTCGCTCGCAGGCGAGCGAGTGCGCGCACGAGCGGGACGTTCGCGACGACCGCAGCGGCCTTGGCCAACAGCTGCGCTTGGTCGTAGCCGCGCTCGAAACGTCGCGTCGCATGCAAAGGCACCGGGACGAGGATGCGCCGCTCCTCACACGCGGGTTCGAGCCGCAGCCGCGCTCCCAAGAGACGTCCCAGCGGCTCGGCCAAGTCGCGCCGACCGCCGTGCTTGAGCGCCAGGATCCAGTCGCGCGTCGACAGGTCGCGGTAGTCGAGCAGACACGCCGCGTGAGCGAAGTCAGGTGGATCTGCGCGGCACGCAGGGCACTTCGAGCCGTCAGGCAAGATCGGAGCGAGCGCGAGAGCACAACGACCGCAACGCGGACCTTCGACTCGCGTCTGCAGCCGATGCTCGGCACAACCCGCGCCGTCACCGAGGTCTTCCACCTCGCAGAGTGGACAGGCGCGCGGGTACAGAACGGATGCCGCTTCGCGCCCGAGCGGCAAGAAGGCCTCGAAGACGTGTGTGAACGGCACACACTATCGACGACCGGCGCGCGCGGTGGTTGCAGTTCACCTCGCATTTTTTTTTCGACTCCACTGACGATCGTCGTGGTGGTGGAGCCGGACGGCGCGCGCTCAGTCCTCGTCGTCGTCGCCTTGGAACGGCGCGCGCGCTTGTGCCGGACCCGTGCGATCGGGCGCGCGCAGCTTCAACTCAGTGCGCAGGCGCGCCGCGTACGACTCGACCGTGTCGTCGGCGTGCGATTCGATGCCGAAGAGTTCCCCCACTTCGCGCGCGAACACCGTGTCGGCCTCGAACGCCGGCGGGAACTGCGCCAAGTGGGCGCGCACGTAATGCCGGAAGGCGCGCGAAGACCACCACCAGCCGAGTCCCAACAACAGCGCCGTCGTGAGTGCGATCGCCGTGATCCAGAACACGGGGAAAGACGGTTCGACACCGGCTTGCAGCGGGCGAAAGCGCCCGACGAGTTGCAGCACGAAGCCGAGTACGAGGTAGAAAAATCCGGTCGACACTTGCAAGCGATGGAAGATCTGCGCGCGGATGCCGAGCAACGGCGGCACGCGCGCCGCGAGAGGTGCTGCGGGACTCGCCGCGAACCGCTCGCGCACGAGATCGCGCGGATGGCGGAACAGAATCGCGTTTCCGAGCAAGAACGCCCCCACGACGGCTAGCAACAAGCCGACGGTGACGAAATCCGGATCCAGTTCGGCGAGTTCGACGGCTTCGAGGAGGATCAACATCGGGATCGGCTCAAGCCAAGATCAGGTAGACGGCGATGGCCGGCAAGAAATAGAAGACGGCGCCCCACAAGGCGAGGAACGATCCGGCCAGAACGGCCGTGAACGAGGCCTCGTCAGCCGGTTTCGACAGATCGACGCCGTCCATCACCAACACGTCGGCGAGCGGCAGATGAACGCTCGGATCGGCCTTCGTCGTCAAGAAATCACCCTTCTCATCGCTCGCGAGCACGGGGCCGGTCATCACGCCGCGCTTGCCGGTCGAGAATTCGAGCCACAGGTATTCGTGGCTCTCGATCGCTTCCTTCGTCCAGGGTTTCTCGATGGCGCTGCGTTGCGCGGCACTCGGCGCGCCCTCGCTCGGCGAGCGACATCCGCCGAGATTCCACGCAACGAGCGCGGTGATCAGCGTCACCGTGAACCAAACGCGCAGATGTCGAACTGAAACTTGTGGACTCACGTGGTGGCGATCTTTCGGACCGCGAAGGTCCAAGCGCACATCAGAACAAGCGCAGCCCCGCCGATCAAAAGGCCGAGCGTGAGACTTTTCGGCCAGTACGTGAATTCGAGTCGCTTCGCGCCGCGCTCGACGAACACGCCGCGCAAGGCGTGATTCACGGGGACGACCTCCGCCGCGCGACCGTCGATCGTCGCGTGCCAACCGGCGTCGTACGCGTCGCCCAGCACGACGAGGGCGTTCGTTTCGAGCTCCAATTCGAGTGTGACGCGCGAAGGCACTTCGTCGACGACTCGGGCCGAGCCCGCGGCGGGCGCGCGGAATGCACTCGGCACGTCCGTCTCGACGTACGCGATCGCGCGCGGATCGAATGCGTCCGCAGCCAACGTCTCGATGCGTTTTTCCTCGTCGACGATCGTCGCGACCTGCGTCGGAACGAACGCGCGCGGCAGCGCCGTCTCGTTCTCGTACAGCGAGTAGCCGGAGAAGATCTCGACGTCGGAGCCGGGCTTCGTCCCCTGCAGGACGATCCAGCGCAGACCGAGCATGTCGGAGATGCCCGAGCGCACTTTCGGTACGTGCAGCATGGTTTGTGCGTAATCGAGTTCCTCCCGGGCGTCCGGGTTGCAGCTCGCGCGCAGCACGTCGACGATCCGGCGCGGATCGGCAGCGTCGTAGCCGCGTACGTCGTCGAGACCCGCCGCTTGCGCGAGGTTCGGGAGGATGCACTTGACGCCCAACATGCGCCCGTTGTCGCGCTTCGCGATCTCGTCGAGCACGGGCAGGCGCGGGTAGTACAGCTCGCGTTCGCACTGCGGATTCACTCCCCAGGCGAGGATCGTGCTCTCCAGCACGCACGCCCCGACGATCACGGGCGCGTACTTGCGGCCGAAGCGGCGGATGACGAACCAAGCGAGGAGCGCCGTGCAGGTGACGCCGAGTGCGAGCGAGTCGTAGCGCCTGAACCACGCGAACTCCCGCGGCTCGCTCTCGTCCGCCAGCGGGTACGCGAGACGCAGGATGCAGAACGCAACGAGGAGCACGCACGACGCGATCGCGATCCAGTGCCACCGACGCGGCACCACGTATCCACGCACGAGCGCATCGACGCCGATCGCGGCGAGCGCGACGAGCGCGAACGCTGTGGCAATCGTGAAGCGGTTGTTGCGCAGCAGGTTGAGCGGCGGAAGTTCGAAGATCCTGATCAAAAGCGGCACGTCGAGCAGCGGAACGAGAGCGAACGCGGCGAGGCCGACGAAGAACAGGACCAGTCGTCGGTGCTCTTTGTGTGCGAACGCGAGCGGCGCCAGGACCAGCGTCGCGATCAAGCCCGCGTACGCCGTGGCGGCACCCTCGAAACGCGTTGTCACCACGATCGAGAACGCGTCGCGCTCGCCCGAGCCGAGCGAGTACGGCAGGAGCATCTGCAAGAGCGCCCACCAGCCCTGCGGTTCGGCCTCGATGTGTCCCGCCGCTCGCGCCGCGATGCGCGAACTCTCCTGCATGTACTCGATCGTCGGCAGGAGCTGCGGCGCGCTGAGGGCGAATCCGAGGAGCACGCCGATCCAGACGACGCCGAACGCCCGCCAAGCCCGCGCGCTCGCCCCGCCGTGGAGTTCGAATACGCGCCAAGCCGCGAATAGGATCGCCACGACGAACAAGTGCCCGGCGTTCGCGGCGTGGCCCGACAAGAGGATCAGCGCGGTGATCAGGGCGAGAGCGGGCACGCCGTAGCCGACCGGTCTCTTCACCGTCGCGTCGGTCGCGAGGAGGAGCCACGGCAGGAAGCTAGCGACGTTCGCGAGAGTGAAGCCCGACCACAGGATCATGTAGCCGCACAGTGGAAACAGCGCGGCCGCCGTGAGGCTCGCGAGGAACGAAGCCTGGAGTGCGCGCCGCAGGAACAGGTACGCGCCGAGGCCGGCGACGAGCGCCTTCAGGACTTGCCCCCACGCGATCGCCTCGACTCCGGGCCACGCGTAGTCGAGCAATCGGTACGGCGACAAAACCGCCGGATGGTTCGAAGCGAAAAACGGCGCTCCACAATAAATGTGCGGATTCCACAGCGGGAATCGTCCCGCGCGTACTTCCGAGACCGCGAAGCACCGATTGATCTCGGTGACCATGGCGAGGTCCGAGAGGTAGCGGTCTTGCGCGGCCTCACGCCGAAGGGGCTCACCGTCGGGAATCCAATTCGTCCCGATCGTGAGCACGTCTAGCGGCAGCAGGATCTTCTGTCCGGTGAGCGATGGCCAGAACAGCGCGAACTGCGGCAGCAGGATCGCGAGCAGCACCAGCCAGACGCGCGTCGAGCGCGACGGCGGTTCATGGGACGGAACAGTCGCGACTGCGCAGGCGACCGGCTCGCTTCCGACCGTGCTCGGATTCGCGGTCTCAGCGAAGCGAGCATTCGGTCTGCGGTCGTTTCGCTTGGGTCGGGCCACTTGCGCGCATTTTTCCCCGCGCAAGGCCGCAACGGAAGTGCGACGTCGTGTTTCGTGTGCACGCAGACGGCGGCTATCCTCCTCTGTTCACGAGGAGAGGCACGATGAGCGCAGCACACGATCCGAAACCCATCCGCCAGGCCGGCGCACTCGTCGCGTCGATCGCGAAACTCGCGCGCTTGGCCGTGACGGCAGAGGAAGCGCGCTCGATCGAGCCGCAATTCGCCAGCATTTTGAAGCAGTTCGAGGGCCTCGAACTGCTCGATCTCACAGGCGTCGAGCCGCTCGTGTCCCTGTCGGGAGCCGACACGGTGTTGCGCGCTGACGAACCAGAGCCCTCGTCGAGCGCGGACCAGATGCTCGCCAACGCGCCCGAACGCGTCGAGGATTTCTACTGCGTTCCGAAGACCGTCGGAGGCGACGAATGAGCGCTTATTCCGCACTCGACGCGGTCGGGTTGGCACAGGAGACCGCGCGTGGAAAG
Source organism: Planctomycetota bacterium (assembly GCA_034440255.1). Lineage (GTDB taxonomy): Bacteria > Planctomycetota > UBA1135 > UBA1135 > JAEUIA01. The sequence goes on from JAWXBU010000001.1 coordinate 11,006, forward strand.
CGCTCGGCCAGCGAGAACATCGAAGCGGCTTTCGATGCCGTGAAAGCGCTCGATTCCGAGTTGAACGTGTTCTTGAACACGAACCTCGAATCGGCGCGCGCGCTGGCCCGCGTCCTCGATGCAGCGCCTGCGGAGACGCGCGGTCCGCTGCACGGCGTTCCGATCGCGCTCAAAGCCAACATGTGCGTCGAAGGGTTCGAGTCGAACTGCGCGAGCCGGATCCTCGCCGGTTATCACGCGCCCTACACCGCGACGTTCGTGCGCCGCCTCGTCGACGCGGGCGCCATCCCGATCGGCATGACGAACATGGACGAGTTCGCGATGGGCAGCTCGTGTGAGAACTCCGCGTTCGGCCCGTCCAAGAATCCGTGGGACGAGACGCGCACTGCGGGCGGATCGAGCTCCGGTTCGGCGGTCGCGGTCGCAGCGGGCATCACGCCGATCGCACTCGGCAGCGATACGGGCGGATCGGTGCGACAACCCGCGGCGCTGACCGGCATCGTCGGGTTCAAGCCGACCTACGGCCGCGTGTCGCGCTACGGCTTGATCGCGTTCGGCAGCTCGCTCGACCAAGTGTCGCCGTTTGCGCGATCGGTGCGCGACGTCGAGCTCGTCACGCACTTGATGTCGGGCACCGATTCGAACGACGCGACGTGTCTGGACGAGCCGCGGATGAACTGCGAGATCTGCGACCTGAAAGGGCTCCGCATCGGCGTACCGAAGGAGTACTTCGGAGGCGGTTTGCAACACGACGTGCGCGCGCGCTCGGAAGAAGCACTTGCGCTTTTCGAACAGCTCGGCGCCGTGATCGTGCCCGTTTCGTTGCCACACTCCGAGCACGCGATCGCCGTCTACTACGTCGTCGCGACCGCCGAGGCCTCGTCGAACCTCGCGCGTTTCGAAGGCGTGCGTTTCGGCCGGCGCGTCGACGGCGACGGCTCGTTGCAAGGCATGTTCGCCGCGACGCGCGAGGCCGGCTTCGGGCCCGAGGTGAAGCGTCGCATCCTGCTCGGCACTTACGTCCTGTCGGCCGGCTATTACGACGCGTGGTACGGCCGCGCGCTCAAAGTTCGCACGCTCCTGCGCCGCGATTTCGAAGCCGCGTTCGAGAGTTGCGACGTGATCGTCGGCCCGACTTCGCCCGAACCGGCGTTCGCGCTCGGCTCGAAGAAAGACGATCCGGTGGCGATGTACTTGTCCGATGTGCTGACCGTTCCCGTGAATCTCGCTGGACTGCCGGCTGCGAGCGTACCGTGTGGATTCGTCGACGTACTGGGCCGCGCCTTGCCGGTTGGTCTGCAGATCATCGGCCCACACCGCGCCGACGCGCGCGTCTTGAGCGTGGCCCGCGCCTTCGAAGAAGCGACGAGTTTCGCTGCTGCGCGCGCACCGCGCTTTTTCCACGGAGCACGTTCATGAGTTCCGAAACCGAAGTACCGCACATGCGCGAAGTGGGATACGTCTCGAAGAAGACGGGCGTGCGTTGGATGCCTGTGATCGGGCTGGAAGTGCACTGTCAACTCGGGACGCGCACGAAACTCTTCTGCGGTTGTGAGTATCGATTCGGCGCGAGTCCGAATTCGATCACCTGCCCGAAGTGCACCGGGCAACCGGGCGCTCTCCCGGTGCAGAATCGCGAAGCACTGGCGCTCGCAGTGCGCACTGCGCTCGCGCTCGGCTGCACGGTGGCCACGAAGAGCAAGTTCGATCGTAAGCACTATTTCTACTGCGATCTGCCCAAGGGTTTTCAGATCAGTCAGTACGACCAGCCCTATTGCACCGGCGGCGGAATTCAGCTTTCCACCGGGAAATTCGTGCGTTTGACGCGCATCCACATGGAAGAGGACGCAGGCAAGGCGATCCACGATCGCGGCGACATGACGCTCGTCGACCTCAACCGCGCGGGTGTGCCGTTGATCGAATCGGTCACCGAAGCCGACATCGAGACGGCGGCGGAAGCCGTCGAGTACTTGACCAGTCTGAAGGAGATCCTCCAGTACTGCGGCGCGTCCGAGTGCGACATGGAGAAGGGCTCGCTGCGCTGCGACGTGAACATCTCCGTGCGCCCCGCCGGCGAGCCGTGGCGCACCAAGGTCGAGATCAAGAACCTGAACTCGTTCCGCTTCGTGAGCGCTGCGATCGAACACGAAATCGTGCGCCAAGTCGATGCGTACGAAATGGGCGAGGAGATCGTGCAGGAGACGCGCCTGTGGGATGCGAATCGCAACGTGACGCGCACGATGCGCAGCAAAGAATCAGCCCACGATTACCGCTACTTCGCCGAGCCCGATCTGCCGCCGATCCACATCTCATCCGCCTTCCTGGAGTACGAACGGAAACTGCTCCCCGAACTGCCGAGCTCACGCCGCGCACGCTACGAATCCGCGCTGGGTTTGAGTCCGAAGGACGCGCGCAACTTGACGGCCGAGCGCGTCGTCGCCGATTTCTTCGAAGCGGCGGTGCGCTTGTCGGACAAACCGAAAGAGTGCTCGAACTGGATCCAGAACGAGCTCTTCAAGATGGTCGGAGACCCGGAGCTGGGGACTGAGCGGTTCGAAGAATTGCAGCTGAAGCCTTTCGACCTGGTCAGCGTCATCGAACTCGTGGACAAGGGTTCGATCGCCATGAGCTCCGGTCGCACGCTGCTGCGCGCGATGGCCGAGACCGGAAAGAGCGCCAAGGTGCTCGTCGCCGAGCTCGGACTCGCGCAAGTGCAAGACACAGCCTTGATCGAACGCTGGTGCCGTGAAGCACTGGTCGGCAAAGACAAGATCGTCGCCGACGTGAAGGCGGGCAAACCCAATGCGATCAACGCGCTCCTCGGTGGCGTGATCAAGCTGTCCGGTGGAAAAGCGAATCCGCAGGTGGTGCGCGAGACGCTCGAGCGCATCATCGCGCAGCCCTGAGCCGAGAAACGCCGCCCGCAGCCTCTCAACGAAAACGGGCCGCAGTGCGACCCGTTTTCTCGAGCGATCTCGCGGCGAACTACTTCGTGGTAGGCGCCATCTCCCAGGTCATCTTGCCTTCGGCTTTGCCCGTCATGTTGACGTCGACGGGAGTGTCGGCTTGCTGCGCGTGCACCTCGATGTTCACGTCGAGTCCCGCGTCGGCCTTCATGTCGAAATTCGCCATGTGTCCCGCGGCCACGTTCCAGAGCAACGTGCCGTCGCCCTTCAGCGACATGCCGAAGATGGCCTTCACGTCCATTTCGGGCACCTCTTCGCCGCCCTGCGACGCGATGACCTCTTCGATCAGCGAGCCCATGTCGAGCTTGAACTTGCCGTCGAAGGTGAAGTCGATCTGCGCGGCCATCTGACCGTCTTCTTCCTTCGTGCCCTTGTACGTGCAGACGACTTTGAACTCTTTCAGGAACTGCGAGAACTGGGATTCGAGCTCCGACTTCATCTTGTCGAAGTCGGCCGCGTCTTCGCCGCCGATCTTCGTGATCATTCCGCCCGGGAAAAAGAGCGGCTTCAAGCGATCGGCCTGCACTTCCCAGGTGTCGCCCTTCGCGACTTGCTTGTCAGGCAGCAGGACGCGCAGGTCCATGTCCGCGTCGAGATCCTTCAACTCGTCGATGTCGCCTTCCGAGTCCGAGTACTTCTTGTCGTACGCGCTGTCTTTTTCGTTCCACGTGAACTCGACCGTCTTGCCTTCGATCTCCTTGAAGTCCTCGTCGGCGTTCGCCGTGTCGCCGAACTCGAACTCGAGGTTCATCTTGTCGAAGGTGCGCTGCAACGTGAGCGGCTTGCCGTCCTTCGTCTCGACGTACTTCTCGGTCACACCTATGACCATGTTCGCGATCAACGATTGCTTGATCTGGTCGATGACGTCCGGCGGAAGCTGTTGGCCGTTGAAGTCCGCCGACGCCTCCGTGACGTTCATCTCGATGTCGAGTTTGAGCGTCTTCGCGACCTCGGTGTTCGCGGCGGGATGGAATGAAAGATCGTCTGCGGGAAGAGCGAGCGCCACGACGAGAGGCGCAGAAATGCAGGCCAAAAGGGCCAAGCGGGAGAACTTCATGGAACTCCTTGGAGAGTGGTCTGGATGGGGTTCTTGGGAGCGAGGTTAGCACGCGCACGGGTCCGGGGCCACCGGCATGACACTATGATCGTGTCGGCTACATGGATCTTGCTTATCGGTCGCGTCGACCGGCGGGGGCAGCGGCGGCACTGAAACGCGCGGCAGCGGCGGTACGTTCGACGGACGGATCGCGCGTGTTCCAGGCGGCGTAGAAAGCGCCGATCACGGAAAAACAGCGCGAACGGCGCTCGCCGAGCGGCACGTCGGAGGCGCTCACCGCTTCCCCCGCCGCTTGGACGGCCGGATGAATTTGGTGGAAGGCTCCGGTTTTGGCGCACGCTCGCGTCGCACCTTCGACCGCCTCGGAGAGCGTCCAGAGCGAGCGCGGCAGCACGACAGTACACTCGTTCACGACCTCGTCGAACACGTCCATCGCGGCGCCCTCGTCGTCGAGAACCATGTGCGTGTGCGCGACTTCGAGCGCGCTCCGCGCGTTGGACGGGTCGGGATCGGGCCACAAGCGTCGGCGCATGGCGAGCGCTTCGAGACGCACGGGCAGAGCGCTCTTCGCGTCGATGCGCTCCCAGTACACGTTCCCGATTCGCTCCAGCGTGGTCACGATCTTCGGATGGTCCGAGTCGAACAACCGCCGACGCATGCGCAGCGATTCGCCGAGCACAGCCAGCGCGTCGTCGCCACGTTCGACACGCGCGTACATCGCGCCGAGCTCGTCCAAGGTCTGCGCCACATCCGGGTCGTCACCCGCACCCAGACGACGCAGCATCGTCAGCGCTTCGAGATGACCCGCGATGGATTCGTCCACGCGGTCCAGGTCGGCGAGTGTCGAAGCCCGATTGTCGATGGCGAGCGCGAGATCCATGTCGTCGCCGCCACGCAGCCGTTTCAGGATCGCAACGACTTCGTCTTGGAGTTGTAGCGCGCGCCGGAAATCTCGGTTGTTGCGGTGGAACGAGGCAATGTTCAAGAGGCTCTGCGCCACGTCATCGTCGTCCCGCTCACCGGAGATTCGGCGTCGCATCGCGAGCGCTTCCTCCAATTGCACGAAACCGGCTTCCTTCTCGCCCAACTCGATACGCAAAAGGCCCACGTTGTTCGTGAGTGTCGCCACACCGCGATCGTCTCCCGCGACGAGCTGCAGCTGCATCTCGAGCGCGCGCCGGTAGTAGGGCTCCGCCTCGCGATCTTTGCCTTGCGCGCGCAACGCGCGACCGAGGTCGTTCAGATCGACCACCTTGGCGTGACTGTCGTCGCTGTCGGCACGCTCGCGGAAACCCAGTTCGAGATCCTGTCGATCCGTCTCGGCGCGTAGTGCACTCGTCACTTCGGCGAGAGCGTCGCGCGCGGAAGCGATGGCGGACGCATCGAGCTCGTGCAGTCGTTCGAGTATCGCCACGGCATCGTCGAAGTGAGTCCGCGCCGCTCGCACGTCTCCTTCACCCACGAACAATCGCGCGAGCAAGAGAGCGTGATCGGCATGAGCCCGTGTGTCGCTGCACGCCGATTCACGGCGCGAAATCAAGCTGCGCTCGAGTGCGAGAACGGCTTCTGCACGATGGCTCGTCCCTGCATTCGCGAGCGTGCGGCCCAATTCGAACGTGGGCAGCGCGACGCGCGCGTGCCAGATGTCAGCGAACTTGTCAGCGGCTTCGAGTGCGCGCCTGCGTTCGGCTGTCGCATGCTCGAAATCCCCGCAGCGCTTGAGCGCGTCGGCCAAGCGTCGGTGCAACTTCAAACTCCATGGAGGCACACCGGCACGCACACCGGCACGCGCAGCGTCGAGCGCAGCGTCGAGCGCAGCTTCGAAACTGACGGCCGCGCCGGCGAAGTCGCCGAGCCCGAATTGTGCCTCGCCCATCACTTGCCGGGCATCGACTTGGCGGCGACCGTCGAGCATGGAGTCGTGGAGCTCGAACTCATCGGCGTCTTCGATAACCGACCGCGCTCCATCGAGCGCTTCGAGCGGGTCGCCCAGGGCGAGTCTCACGCGCGCGCTCTCGAGCTCAAAGTCGAGCAACACACCGATATCGTCGGTCTCGGCGAAAACTTCCCCGCCCACTTGAGTCCCGCGGTCGAGCACGGCGAGAGCGCGCACCGGTTCGTCGATCACGCGCAGAGCGCGCGACAGACAGATCGCCAGACGCACTTGATCCGGTGCGCGATCTGCGAACTCGCCGTCGTGGAAGCGCGTTTCGATCGCCAGCGTGCGTCGGCGGAACGCCTCGTCGTGATCGCCGTTCCAGGCGTCGAAAATCGCTTCCCGCTCGAAGGCGAGCGCGTCGAATTCGAGATCCCGGATTTCCGCCGAGAGTGCAACGAGACGCTCGACGCGCCGCTCGAACCAGATCGAAAAAGCGTAGGCAGCCAGGCCGAAGACGAAGATCAGCGCCGCGCAGATGCGCAGGAAGTACCGCATGGCGTCGAGCCGCGGTTTTTCGGGCGCGTCCGCCCACGTCTCCGTCACGACGAACCTTCGTCCTGCACACGAACGGTGGCTCGAGTCGCGCGCTTCATTCCCACTCGATCGTCGCGGGCGGTTTGCTCGAGATGTCGAGCACGACGCGATTGAACCCGCGCACTTCGTTGCTGATCCGGTTGCTGATCTTGCGCAAGAGTTCCGTCGGCAAGTCGGCCCAATCGGCGGTCATGCCGTCCTGACTTTCGACGACGCGCAGTGCACACGTGTACTCGTAGGTGCGCGCATCCCCCATCACGCCGACGGAGCGAATCGGGAGCAGCACCGCGAAGTACTGCCACAGGCCCGAGTGCAATCCGGCGGCTTCGATCTCGCTCGTGACGATGTGGTCGGCGGCACGCAACAGCCGGGTGCGCTCGGGCGTGACTTCGCCGACGATGCGCACGGCGAGACCGGGCCCCGGGAAAGGCTGGCGATTCACGATGCGTCCGTCGATGCCGAGGAAGCGCCCGATCGCGCGCACTTCGTCTTTGAAGAGCTCGCGCAACGGCTCGACCAAAGTCATGTTCAAGTCTTTGGGCAAGCCGCCGACGTTGTGGTGACTCTTGATGACGGCCGTGTTGCCCCCGTGCGCAGCGACCGATTCGATCACATCGGGGTAGAGCGTGCCTTGACCGAGGAAATGCGCGCGCTTGAAACGCGTCGCTTCTTTCTTGAACACCTCGACGAAGTCGCGGCCGATGCGTTTGCGCTTCTCTTCGGGATCGGTGACGCCGGCGAGGCTGCCGAGGAAACGATCGGTCGCTTCGACGACCGTCAGATCCATCTTGAAGTGTTCGCGAAACGTCGTCTCGACGACTTCGCGCTCGCCGTGACGCAACAGTCCGTTGTCGACGAAGATGCAGTGCAGTCGATCGCCGATCGCTTGTTGAACGAGTATCGCAGCGACCGAACTGTCGACGCCGCCCGAAAGTCCGAGCACGACTTCGCCGTCTGAACCGACGATCTCGCGCACTTTCGCGATCTCGCGCTCGACGATGCTCGACGGCTGCCAATCGCCGGTGAGTCCGCAAACTTTGAAGAGGAAGTTGGCGAGGAACTCCGTCCCGCGCAGCGTGTGACTGACTTCGGGATGGAACTGCACACCGTAGAAGCCGCGCTGCGGATCACCGACTGCGGCGTACGGGCACGTGTCGCTCGACGCGTAGATTTCGAAACCGCTGGGAAGTCGCGAGACTTGGTCGCCGTGGCTCATCCACACGACGGTGTGTCCGGCGACGCCGTCGAAGATGCCGCTCGAACGTTCGATGGCGATCGAGCGACGCCCGAATTCGCGCTTGTCGTGGCCCTTCACTTCGCCGCCGAGCTCTTGGCTCATCCACTGCATCCCGTAGCAGATGCCAAACACCGGGACGCCCATTTCGAGCAGCTTTTTGGGCACTTTCGGCGCATCGGGCGCATACACGGACGCCGGTCCGCCGGACAAAACGATCCCGGCCAAGTTCATGCGCGCGGCGTACTCGAGCGCCTTGTGCGCCGGCGCGATCTCGCACCACGTGTGAGCCTCGCGGATGCGCCGCGCGATCAGCTGCGCGTACTGCGTGCCGAGGTCGACGATGAGGATGCCGCGCGGGGCCAGCGCCTTCGAGGTCGTATCGCGTCGCGGGTTGTCGCTCATCGTTTTCTCGCTCGTCGACATCACACGTCCCCTTCGCCCTTCAAGCGCACTTCGAGGTCCTTCAGTCCCTTGCTCCACGCTTCGAAGTCGGGGCTCTTCTTCCACTGGTCGACGAGCTCGCACTTCGTCTGCACGCGTTCGATGACTTCGAGCGCGAGCGGCGACAAGTCGACTTCGCTGCGTCCGCGTTGCTCCTCGATCCAGTTCTCGACTTCTTCCGGTAAATCGTCGCCGGGCGCGTCGTTCAAACCTGCGACGACTTCCGCGGCGGCGATGCCGAGCGCCGCGACGGGCGCTTCCAACAATCCGTCGCCCGCGTCGAGCACTTCGCGCAAGGTCTTCCTCACGAACTTCAAGCCGCGTGTTTCTTCGAGCTCGGACGCCCAATCGAGGGCGTCGTCGTTCTCGAAGCTTCCGGTTCCAAAGGCTCCCATAGCGACAGTCTCTCCTCTACTCGGCGTGGAAATAGTTGGGCGATTCTTTGGTGATCGTCACGTCGTGCGGGTGGCTTTCTTTCATGCCGGCGCTCGTGATTCGCGTGAAACGCGCGCGCTCCCACAGGCTCTCGATCGTCGCGGCACCGCAGTACCCCATGCCGGCGCGCACGCCGCCGCAGAGTTGGTACACGAACGAACCGAGCTTGCCCTTGTACGGGACCATGCCCTCGATGCCTTCAGGGACGAGCTTGTCGGCTTCGTTGACGTGACCTTGGCGATAGCGCTCTTTTCCGCCGGCTTGCATCGCGCCGAGCGAACCCATGCCGCGCACGGATTTGAACGAGCGGCCTTTGTAGAGGATCACTTCGCCCGGCGATTCTTCGAGGCCCGCGAAGAGCGAACCGAGCATCACGCTCGACGCGCCGGCCGCGAGCGCTTTCACCGCGTCGCCCGAGAAACGCACACCGCCGTCGGCGATGACGGGGACGTTGTCTTTCTCGAGTTCGCGCGCGACTTCCATGATCGCGGTGAGCTGCGGCACGCCGATCCCGGCGACGATGCGCGTCGTGCAGATCGAACCCGGGCCGATGCCGACCTTGACGCCATCGGCACCCGCGTCGACGAGCGCGCGCGCTGCTTCTGCAGTCGCGATGTTCCCCGCGACGACGTCGACTTTGAAGCGCTTTTTCAGCTCGCGCACCGTGTTCATCACATTGGTGCTGTGGCCGTGCGCGGTGTCGACGACGAGCACGTCGACGCCCGCATGGACGAGACCTTCGCAACGCTCGTAATCGAGCACGCCGACCGCTGCCGCGACGCGCAACCGTCCGCGCGAATCCGTGGCCGAACTCGGGAACGCAGCGAGCATGTTCACGTCTTTCATCGTGATCAAACCGGCCAAGTGCATGTCGCGATCGACGAGGATCAGCTTCTCGACCTTGTGCTTGAACAAGATCTCGCGCGCGGTGTCCAGCGACGTGCCGGGCGCCGCCGTGACGAGCTTGTCCTTCGTCATGATGTCCGCAACAGGCGTGTCGTCGCTCGTTTGGAAGCGACAGTCGCGTCGCGTCAGGATGCCGACGACGCGCTTCGCTTTGTCGAGCACCGGCAGACCCGAAATGTTGTGGCGCAACATGATCTCGCGCGCCTCGCGGATCGTGGCCGTGGGCTCGAGCGTGACCGGATCGAGGATCACACCGTTGGCCGAGCGCTTGACCTTGTCGACCTCGCGAATCTGGCCCTCGATCGAGAGGTTGCGATGGATGACACCGAGCCCGCCCTCGCGCGCGAGAGCGACGGCCAATTTCTCTTCGGTGACAGTGTCCATCGCCGCCGACACGAACGGAATGCTGAGCGGCACGTTGCGCGAGAAACGCGTGCCGAGTTTCACGTCCTTCGGCATCACGTCCGAAAGTCGCGGCACTAGCAGGACGTCGTCGAACGTCAGTCCCTCGGGAAAGTCTTGATGCGTCATGATACCCTGGCCCTCTTCCTGGCCTCGCTGCCTTGCCAATCAAACTGCAGTCGGCGCGGGGGAACGAAACAGGAGGCTATAGGCTCAACCCGCGCCACGGAAGGCCGAAAGACCAGGCGTGCCCAGTACCGGCCACGCTTTTGCCAACTTCTCCTGTGACGGCCAGAGCATCCACCGTTGGAGTTGGGACACTTTCTGAGCAAAGTTTTAGTGCGGAACGTAGTTGGCAGATTTGCTCCACTCTGGAGGCCATTGGAGTGAAGGTATCTCGGTGACGGAATCAAGGACTCCATCCCGGTTCCCATCCTCGAGGATCACGATCGACGAGTTCGCGCCAAGCTGGTCCGAAAAAACGTATACATAGCCGTGAACGATGTGTTCCGCAGAATAGGCATTCTCGATTTGCTGGAGTAGCCCAGGGGCTTGAAGTCCTCCAGCCACCGGAGTTGGGGCGGCCCGCTTCAGCTGTGAGACACTCGCAAGGCTACTGAAGTCGAGCTCGAATAGGGCAGCGGAATCCCAGTAGCGAACGTACAACTTAGTTGATGAGGCCAGTGACAACAGCACGTCTGAAATCAGGTCCTGACCCTCCACGGCTGCATCGTACAGCGTATCCACGCTCAGGACCTCTGCGGGGGTAAGCGTATCCAGTGTGGCACCAGTTGTCGGATCCTGGATTCGCGCAGGACGCGGAGACTGGATCGTCCACAGTTCCATGACGGTGTTGCCCTGGCGCCTTTTTCCAGCCACCACGAGTCGAGACATGTCCGACGTGGAACGCAGTGCCGTGGGCCAAAACGGCACGGCGATCGACTGCGTCGTCGATACGGATGGATTTGTGCCCGTCCACCGAATCAGCAGCTTCCTTCCGATCATGTCGTACGTTGCCCGACCTTGAACTCCGGTTTCGGTAAATACCAGTTTCGAGTAGGCTTGATCGCGAGCTGCCAGCTCGATTGGAGGGATACCGGTGTGTGGCGACCATGCCGACACTGTTTGAGCCAGGGCGTAGCTGCACAGCAGGAAGACGCTCAGGGCAGTGGTCACGAACCTACTACTGTTCATGTGCTTTGTCCTCAATCATGGTGTGTGGCAACAGCATTCAGCCCTAGGCCGCGGCAGAAGGCTCTCCAACACCCCCGTAGTCGTCGGACACTTGAACAGGCAGTTTCGGATGTAAGTGCGAGCGGTATCGATAACAGCTTCAATCTTGCTGCAACCCATCGGCCCGACAAACTCTAGGCACGAAATTTCGCACATGCTCCATGCGTCGTCGGTGTGCATTCTAGCGTGCTCGCAGTCACCACATGTGCCTTGGATCTTGGGATCATTGAGCGACCCAGGTTGCGCGTTGGCGCTCACGCAATGCGTGTACTCATGTAGGAGCAGCACAGCAATGAACTCAGGCGTATTCCCTCTGGTCTTGATTGAGGAGGCATACCTCCAGGTGGTGCCATCAGCTGCCTCCTCCGCATCCTGTTCGAGAACACTGTACTGCTGAGCCCCGATTGCCTGTCTCACTTCGGGGTGTCCGATGGCGTCGAGCCGGTCAAGTGCAAGATTCAGGCGCACTGTGCCGCTCGCATCCAAAGCTGCGGTACGACGGCCGGGCACCATCTGGGCGAGGGCCGAAGCCTGTGCTCGAACGCTGGGGACGAGGAGTCCCAGGAAACCCACCAAGAAAAGCCACCGCTCAGGCAGCCTCAGTCGCACACAGTGATTCACGCGCTCAGATCCTCCTCGATTCGCTGTGGCACCATCGGTAAGACATCGGCGGTCCACATCGAGGGACTTTGAAGGCTTGCTTGCATGGGCGTTGGTCGATTCCTGGGGCGGATAGTGCTGTCGATCAGGACGTGTGTCAAGGTACCCTCACAGACGGCACTCGCGACACCGCGACCGGGAACTTTCAGCTAGCAACGTTGGGGAGAATTCGCCAGGGTTGCCGCCCCGCTGGGTGCGCTCCGAAGAAAAGAGCCCGACAGCGCCACCGAAGTGATGAAGTCGGGCCCCAAGAAGGAGGAGATGACGAATCCTTCGTCCTGTCCGTCGTCGCGCTGGAGCCAATCCGGCGAAAATCGCAGGTCACTCGGGCATCGGCTCCCGGCGAGAATCTTCGGAGTCCATTCGACAGCGCGTTTCGGCCGAGAATAGGGATTCGCTGCGAGCCCACTAGAGCGCCCAAAACATGCCCCAACAATACAGTGAACGCGCACGATCCGGTCCGCGGCTTGAGCCGCGCTCAGGCGACTCTATCCTCGACCCCCGCCGCGCCGCTTCGGTCGCGAACCACTCGAACGCGCGCACCGATCGGATCCAAGCTGTGAAGAGTTTCCAAGGTCGACCGCTCGCGGTCGCGGTCGTCGGAGCGGGTTTCATCGCCGACTTCCATTTGAGCGTTCTGGCCACGACGCCGAACGTCACGATCGCTGCCATCGTCGATCCGGATCGCTCGCGCGCCGAAGCGTTGGCGAAGAAGTTCAATGTGGCACGAGTCGCGACTTCGATCGCGGAATTGGCGGGAGCGCAGATCGACGTCGCGCATTTGCTCGTGCCGCCCGATCTGCACGTCACGCTGACGAAGGAACTGCTCGCGCTCGGCATCGGTGCGTTCGTCGAGAAACCCGTCGCGTTGACGGGCGACGAAGCGCGCGAGCTCGCGACTTTCGCAGCCGAACGCTCGCTGCCGCTCGGCGGCAATCACAACAACCTGCACCATCCGGCGTTCGCGCGCGTGCTGCAGCGCGTGCGGGCGGGCGAGATCGGTCGCGTCGAGCACGTGCAAGTGACGCTGTCGGTGCCGCTGATGCAGCTCGACGCGGGCGACTTCGCGCACTGGATGTTCAAGACGCCGAAGAACATCGTATTCGAGCAAGCGGTTCATCCGCTGTGCCAAATCCATGCGCTCGTCGGCCGCGTGAAGAGCGTTTCGACCACGCTGCTCGGCACGCGCGAATTGAATCCGGGGCAGATGTTCGTGGATCGCTGGTCGATCGCAGGCGTCGGCGAACGCGCGACGATGCAGCTTTACTTGGCGTTCGGCCAAGGCTTCACACGCAGCACGATCCAAGTCATCGGCAGTGACGGCTCGATCGAAGCGGATCTGTTCCACAACGCGGTCGCGGCTGAGAAAAAGACGGTGTTCCTCGACTTCTGGAACAGCTATCTCGCCACGAATGGTCGCGGCAAAGAGTTGAAGCGCGACGCGCGCGCGGTGGTGAAGAACTACCTGAAATTCACGCTCGGATTGGGCCGTCGTGAGGACGCGTTCTTCGTCGGGATGCGCGAATCGATCTACGCGTTCTACCGAGCGCTCTCCACGGGTGCCGCGTTGCCGACCGACGGCGCGCAGGCCGCCGAAGTGCTCGATTGGTGCGACGCGATCGCCGCTGCGGCACCGGCTGCAGCGAAACCGCTGGCGCCGCTGCCCGAGCCGTGCGCACCGCGCACCGGCGAAGTCGTCGTGCTCGGCGCGACGGGTTTCATCGGTCGACGCACGGTCGCCAAATTGCTCGAACAGAAACAACCGGTGACGATCGTCGCGCGCCGCACGCACTCGCTGCCGCCCGATATCGAAGCCGCGATCCGCGACGGACGCGTGCGCTTTCAACGCGCGAGCCTCGAGGACAAGGCGGGCTTGGCGAAGGCGCTCGGCGGAGCGCACACCGTCATCCAACTCGCGACGGGCAACGGAGACACGTGGGAAAAAGTGCAGCGTTCGATGGTCGACGGGACGCGCGACGTCGCCGAAGCCGCATTGAGTGCCGGCGTGAAACGCTTCGTGTACGTGAGCTCGATCGCGGCTCTCTACACCGCTGCCGATGCTCCGAAGAGCGAGATCGCTGACTCAATCGACGTCGATCCGGCGCCGATGAAACGTCCGCTCTACTCGCGCGGCAAGATGGCGGCCGAAGCGGCTCTCGTCGCCTTGCAACGCTCGAAGAATCTGCCGCTCGTCATCGTGCGACCCGGCGTCGTGATGGGCGCAGGCACGCTGCCCGAACACTCGGGGCTCGGGCTGTGGCAGCGCGACAATCACTGCATCGGTTGGGGTCACGGCGACAATCCGCTGCCGATCGTGTGGGTCGACGACGTGGCCGATGCGCTGGTCGCGATCGCGCGCTACTCGAACGACGATCTGCACGGAAAAGCGCTCAATTTGTGTGCAAAAACGTCGCTCACGGCGCGTGAGTGCGTGGCGGAACTGGCGCGCGTCACAGGTCGCAAAATCACGTTCCACCCGCGCGGGCTCGGCCTCTCCCAGGTGATGGAGATCGGTAAGTTCGTCGTGAAGAAAGTCGGCCGTCGACCCGGAGTCGAGTTCCCGAGTTGGCGCGATCTGAAGTCACGCGCACTCGTGACGACGTTCGCGAGCGACATCGCGCGGACGAAGCTCGGCTGGAAACCGGTGGAAGAGCGCGAAGCGTTGCTCGATCGTTGTGTACGCGTGTACCGCCGCGGCGAATTCGCCGCGGCCAGCAAGTAGAGGATTCCGTGCCGGTCCCGCGCCGGTGGCAACCTCCCCGCACCGTCCGCTCCGCTCCGGTCCCGCGCCGGTGCCAACCTCCCCCCCTCGTCCGCTCCGCTCCGGTCCCGCGCCGGTGGCAACCTCCCCGCCTCGTCCGCTCCGCTCCGGTCCCGCGCCGGTGGCAACCTCCCCGCATCATCCGCTCCGCTCCGGTCCCGCGCCGGTGCCAACCTCCCCGCCTCGTCCGCTCCGCTCCGGTCCCGCGCCGGCGCTAACC
>JAWXBU010000002.1:0-10271 GCA_034440255.1 Planctomycetota bacterium
ACAGGGAAACGGGCCAGTATCCAGCGAGGGCGATCTGGGACGGCCCACTCGAAAAAATGTGCGAAGGGCCAAACTCTCGCTCTGCCCATGAACGTGAATGCGGCGGAGACTCCCGGCTCGCCGAGGAGTCTCTCGAAAGCCGCAACAGAGCGACGCCGAGCGCCTACTATGCCTGCAGACTTGGTCACACCATTCGGCACCGACCGAGAGACGTATACATGTCACGAAACATCGCCACCTTCGTCCTGGCCGCAACCCTGACTGCGGTCGGAGCCCGCGCTCAGTCCTCCACGTTCGAGCACGACGTGACTTGGAGCTGGCCCGTCAGTTTGGGTTCGGCCGGAACTCTCAAGCGAACCGCTTGTGGTGACGTCACGGGTGACGCGCGGCCGGATTTGTTCGTGCGCGGGAACGAGGGCGGCCAGGGCATCACTTTCTTCAGCGCCCCGGGCGGGACGGCGTCCTCGATGGTCCTCTCGCCGACCTGCAACGACTTCGACATCGCGCCCAAAGCGGGCATCGGTGGTCTCGATGCGTTGGTGTTCGTCGGGGTGAGCGGTCTGGCGCGTCTCGACTTCTCGATCGAGTCTCAAGTGTTCGAGTCGTCGGTCACGATCAGCGACAGCTCCGCTTGGCTGGGTGCCGTGCTCGTGCGGAGCGCGGACGTGAACAGCAGCGGTGTCGCGGACTACGTGGGTCTCAAGGCGAATCGCACCACGATTTCGTATCGGCGCGACACGAGTCCGGGGACGTTCACCGAGAGCACATTTTCGGCGTCAGGAGTCGTGAAAGACATGCAGCTGGTCCGTTGGATCGTGGGCCGTCCTTTGGCCGTTGTGTTGCGCCTCGGCAACGGTTTCGAAGTGCGCGATCTCGCGGAAGGAACGTCGCTCGGTGCGTTCACGTTCGAGGGCGCCGTCGCCGACGCCATTGCTGTCGTTCCTACTGGCGGGACCCTGGTCGACCGCGTCGCGCTTCTGACGCGCACGAACGGCGGCAGCGAACGGTTGCGCACGTTCAGACGCGCTTTGCCGACCCCCGAATCGGATGTCGAGTTCGACAATGTCTCGGGCCTGATCGCTTCCTCGATCGCAGTCGGGGACATGAATGGCGACTCGGACAACGATCTGATCGTGAGTTGGACGACCACGAACGAATTGCGAGTCTTGGCCAACAGCGCAGGCGTCGGGGCGCCGCCGGCCTTCGCGCTGAGCCAGCAAGAAACGGTGACGTGGACCGCAGTCTCATCAGGCCTGTCCGTGTTCCCGAACGAAGCCCAAGTCGTTTTCCGTGACACGAATGCCGACGGTCAAGCCGACATCCTGTTTCCGATCCGAAACCTGGTGGACAGCGCCATTCAGGGACGGCTCGTGCGGCTCGAGCGGACCGCAAACTACCTCACGAATTGCGGCGCCTTTCCGGATCAATCCCCGAACCTGGACGGGCAACAGGAATTCCAGGCCAACGTATCTCTCGGCAAGCCGCTCGCAGTTGGAGGGATGACATTCCCCCCGGGAGCGGAGCGCTACCTCGAAGTGCTCGTGTGGCAGCAGATTCCGGCGCTGATTCCGTCGACGGCAACACCGAGCAACCCGGCCGCCATGCGGAAATTCCATTATCCGATCGTCCCGCTTTTTCCGGGGGGACTTCCGCTGGCACCCGAGCAGTACCCGAACATCCGCGTGTTCGACATCGACATCGGCGTCGGCGGCGAGCCGGGCTGCGGCGTGCCCGACGTGCGCTTCGTCGAATTCCGGGAAGTCATCGCGGAGGGGACTCGGACGTATCACGCCGGGCCGACGTTCACCCTCGCGGTGACGTCGCACGACGGCATGAACAATCTCATGGGTGGTGAACCGAATGCATGTCACAGGCAAGTCCTCACCACGTGCTCTGGCGGTAGCGGCGGTGTTCGGTCCCACGTTCGCGTTCGTCGCGCCGGCCCGCCACCCGGAGAAATCGTCACGGTCCCAACGCCCACTCCCATGGTCGACCTCTTGGAAATCGTGAACTACTGATCGGGACGTTCCTGCACTGCTTCAACGAGCCAGGTTTTCACTGCGCCTCGCGAAGACGATCGAGAGCGACGCGGCGATCGCGACGGCTGCACCCGCCAGCAAGAGATTCCGTGTGAAGGCCGATTTCTCGTCGGTGTTCGATTTCGGTGTCGCGCCCGCGGAAAACACGGCGCGGTGCCCGAGGCCTTCGATCCGCAGTAGTGCACGGAAGAAGGGATCGGCGGTCGCAGGATTCTCGATCAAAGCGCAGCGCGCACGACGCAGCGCTTCCGACGCGGACGCCCCGCTCGCGAGGGCGGAGTGGAGAACATGAGCGGTGTCGATCGACGCGCTCACGGATAAATCGCCTCGGCTCGCCAGCACGACGTCAGAACCCGCAGCTAGAAATGCCGTACCGAGATGCGTCGCGGCATCGTCGCCCATGCGCAACGGACCGCTTCCGGCCCGGCAGCACAAGAGTTCGACGAAGCGGGGCGTGCGCTCGAGGCGAGCGATGACGTCGGCGTCGAGTAGGTTCGACGCTCCGACACCCGACGCGAGCGGGATGCCGGCCTGGATTTCACTCGCCGAGTCGAGGCTGCCGTGCGCCACGATCGCGAGAACGCCCGCTCGCAAAACGCGGTCGCTCGTCACGTGCTCGAGTGTCGCTGCCGCTCCATCGAGAGCCAGGACGCGCTCGCTCGAGAAACCGGCCCGCAGCCGCTCGTGCTCCTCGCCCGTCAATTCGAGTTGACGGGGGACGGACGAGTTCGACGGGTCGGGACGCGGGTCCGTCACGACGACGAGGTCGTAGGAAAACGGTTCGCTC
This sequence comes from Planctomycetota bacterium, assembly GCA_034440255.1. Lineage (GTDB taxonomy): Bacteria > Planctomycetota > UBA1135 > UBA1135 > JAEUIA01. The sequence goes on from JAWXBU010000002.1 coordinate 2,827, forward strand.
GCACGGCTCGCGGCCCGCCGTTCCAGCGCGACGAGGAGCGGCATCGACGACACGTATGCGACTGGGACCGCGAGCCCGATCTCCCGCAAGCGGTCGGGTCGGACGAATTCGATGGACACGTTCGACAACAGCTCCGCGCCGACGACGGTGAGGCTCTTCCAACGGCAGGCGCGCTCGCGACCCGCTTCGTCGAACAGCAGATCCGTCAGATCGTTCGCTGCGCGATCGAAATTGCGCAGCCGCTGATCCTGATCCACCGACGGCCCGGGCGGCCGTAGCGTTATCAGTCCCAGCCGGTGCACGGCCGCGACGAGGTCGTCGCGCGAGGGCGGCTGGAAGTGAGAAACCCTCGTCGCGTCGAGTTGGAAGACGTGACTGCGATCCATCGCAGGCAAGAAGATCAGCAAAGTCGTGCCGTCCCGACAACCTGCGGCGCGCACGTCGCTCAGCTCGAGCGCGGTCTCGCCCAAGCTGCGCGACAAGCTTCCCGGTCGTTGCGCGCGCAACAGAACCGACAACGCGTTCTCGATCCCGCGCTCGCCCGGCTCGAGCGCCATTTCCAGCCGCAGCGCTTCGGAAATGATCATGCGTTCGGTACCGAGGCTCAAAAATCCGATGCCGCCCGCGCGCCCGGCGCCGCACTCCCATCCTTGCCAGACGACCTCGATCGCGGCGACCAGCTCATCGCGACGCGCACGCAATTCACCGGTGTTGTCTGGGCGGGCTGACGCATCGAGCGCGAGTCGAGCGGCATACGCGGCGCGCAAACAGCGCCGTCTCGGATGATTCGCACCGGAAGTCGTCTCGTCGATTTTCCGGAAGCGCGCATCGAGGGCGCTCAATCGCGTTCGCGCGAGCTCGTGGTCGTGTGCGCGCAAGGCCAGGTCCAGCAAGATCAATTCGGCGTCGAGAGCATCGTCGATGTGGAGCACACCACTGGCGAGAGCCTCTTCCAGCGTGCGTCCCGCGCCGCCGTCGTCGGCCCGCCCGCGTGCAGTCTCCGAACGAGCGAGCCCCAGGCTCACGAGCATCTCGTTGCGATCCGCAATCGTCACTCCAGTCCTGGCGAGCATCTCCTCGGCTGTCGCGATCGCGCGCTCGTACCGTTCCGTCCGCAGTTCCAGGCCGATGCGTCGAAACGCAAGATCGACGTGATCTTCGAGAGAGCCGCTGGCAGTGCGCTTCTCGAGCGCCTTCAAGTGTGCGAACGCCAGGTCGTAGAGTCCGCACGCCGCGTACACGTCGATCGCGATGCCGCTCCAAACGATCGCGTCCCATCCGCTCGCTTCGAGTTCGTAGCCGTTGTCGATCGTGCGCCGCAGATGCGCGAGTGCCGTTGCCGGGCGTTCGAGGAGCAATTCGAGCTGCGCCAAGTCGGTGACGAGCGCAAAGTTCTCCGCGCCCGCCGCGATCGACGAGTCGATCGCCGTTTCGTAAGCCCTCCGCGCGAGTTCCCAGTTGTGTCGGTTGAAGAGCAGGACCGCCTCGAGTCGGTCGACGTCGGCTTTCGCCCTCGGCCGCGCCCAGGGATCAACGCTCGCGACCTCCTCGCGCGCCGACTTCAAGAGCGCATCGATCCGCTCGTCGTCGACACTCATGCCGCCGTCGATTGCCGTTCTCAGATCGAGGATCGCGGAACGGTCGCGGGGCGCGGTTTGTCCGCTCGCGAAATCGATCAGTCCAAACGCGAGGACGAACGCACCGGCGAGTCGACGGAGGGTAGGGTTCCGGCTGCGTCGACCACACGAACCCACCATTGGAATTCGCGGGGGATGCGCGCTCTGTCCTCGGCCGTCGGCTTCCAAAGTGGTCCGTCGCTTTCCTCGACCAGAATAGTTTTTCCGGCGCGATCCTCGACGTGGAATTCGTAGAAGGTGCCCGCGGATCCCTCGAAACGACATTCGAAGACGTCCATCATTCCCAACACGGATCCGGGAGACACGAGCAAGATCGAAGTGCCGAGCATCTTGTCGGTCGGCCGAACTTTTCTCGCGATCTGCCGAGAGACGAAGAACCCAGCGACAACGAGAGCCGCCGCCAACCAGATCCATCGTCGAGATCGTTGCGGACGTTCTGTCGCCCGCGTGCTCGATGACCCGGATTCGTCTCGCAGGCGCTCGAGGGTCGGCCGCACCAGCTGTTCCAACGTGATCTGCCGAGCATTGCGCGGGGTTGCGAGGACCGCACGCTGCAATTCGGCCGACGAATCCACTTCACCGGCCATACGCTCCAATTCCGCGAGGCGCGCACGACAACGCTCGCATTCGGCGAGCATGCGCGACACCTCGCCGTTCGCGCGCGTTACGTCGCCGACGAGGAGTGCCTGCAAACGCGCTTCGTGCCGATCGTCATGAACCGCAGTCATGAGCTTTCTTTCGTGCCGAAACCGGCGCTCAATCGCTCCAAGAGGTGGGAGATGCCTCTGTAGTAGCGCGTCTTGACCGTGTTGATCGACACACCCAGCCGCCGGCCGATCTCGTCGAACGTCAAGTCGTCGAAGTGCTTCGAGCGGATGACTTCGGACTCCATTCGATCGAGCGCGGCGAGTTCTTGCCGCAGGATCTCGTGGTCGAGCCGGTCTAGAGATTCCTCCTCGGGCGCCGCACGCAGATCGGGTTCGGGCAACTCGGACGTGTGCCGCCGACGCCGCTTGCGAACGGCGTTCATGAACTCGAACCGGGCGATGCCGAACACCCATGTTTCGAGCGATGCGCTCCCGTCGAACGTCTCGAGCTTGCGCCACGTGACGACGAGCGTGTCCTGCATGACGTCCGCCAAATCGTGATCGGCGAGGGGGCGTCCCTGGCGCGTGTTGAGACCATCGAGAATGCGCGGGAGACAGGACATGCGCTCGATCAAGCACTCGAAGGTGCCCACATCGCGCGACAGAACGGCTCGAACGAGCTCTTGGTCGCGCTGGTGAAGAATGCCTGTCGACGGATCGGACCCGACTTGCTCCCGAGGGCCGCGTTGGGGCGGAATGCGCTGGGCGGGATCCAATCGGCTTCGGGCGCCAGCCCAGAACGGCCCGCGCTCGTGCCGGCCATCGTAGCACTCGGAGCGGGAGCCAAGACGAGCCACATCGAACCACCTGCGCATCGGTGCTTGTCGTCGTCGGCGTGCTCCGTGGTTCTCGAATTCTCAAAAGAACGGGAACGTGTCATCCGAACGACGCAACCGTCTGCGCTTCACGCCCGCGTTCGAATTCGGAGAACCAAGCGCATCACGAGCGACGTGAACGCTGCGGGACCGGCGCAAGCGCGTCGATCCGAGCCCCTCTCTTCGTCCGCCGTTCGAGGCGTTGCTTCCATGAATCATTCACACACTTCACCGGGTGCCATCCTGTTCGGCGGCGTGTACGCAGCTCTCGCGTGCGCGACGCTCTCTACCCGAGCGCAGGCGCAAGCGCCTCTACTCAAACCGTGGGTTTTCCAGAACAACGGAGAGCTGGTGTGGAAGGAGCATCGTTATGTCGAGACGAATGCGAACACGGTTTTCGCGATCGCCATGGATCTCGTCACCTTGCCTCAAGTCGAGCATCCGCCGGGCACCTTCGGCCCGCAGCAGACCGGCGTATACCCCGAAGTGCTCTTGTGCAACTTCGCGCAATTCGACCCGCCCGAGGGTGAGCCGTCTGTTGGGCCGAGGTTGCTTTCCTACTCGTCGATCCAGAGCAAAGGGCTCCAGCTCTACGTCAACTACAGCAACGCCATCGTCGACCACACTGCCGCGACCGGAGCGGGTGGGCCGACGCGGTACAACCCGCCGACGTTCTTCATCGAATTGGAAGCGGGCACACAGAACATGCAGACCACGCCGCCGGTAGCGCCGCGAGGTTTCAACGTTCACACCATTTCGGCCACACGCGCGGCTTTCGGTGTCGTGGGCGTTCAACTCAGTCCACATACCCAAGCGCCTCAAATCCATCCGGGTGGAGCGACCCCGACCTGGAGCTCGGTCGTGGCGGGTCAAGTCAACGCGGTCTACGTCACCGCCGGCATCGGCTACGCCATCACGGAAATGAGTGACACGATTCTCGCAGCCGAGGCGTGTCGCGACCGACTTCTCATGCGCGATGCAGCGGGCTACTGGCAAGACGAGACCAGCCGCATCCCCGACAGCGCCAAACTGGGTAACAGTTCTGGTGTGGCGTTCGCTGATTTCACGGGCGACGGGCACATGGATTTGTATGTGGGCATGCAGGGCGACAATTACGCGGGAGCGAAGGACCGTTTGCTCGTTTATCTGCCTGGGACGGGACAGTTCTCGGACCAAACCACCACGCGCATCCCGAACCTTCCCTCGAATGCGACGAATGAGGTCGCCGCGGCCGATCTCAACAACGACGGCAAGATCGACATCGTCTCCGTCGGCCGAAAACTGCGCTCGGGTGCTCCGATCGGAGAAATGGCGGACTTCGCGCTCATCAATGACGGAATCGGCAACTTCAGCGTGATCCCGTTGGGAGCCACGGTGCTCAGCGATTCGCGGAGCGTGGCGATCGGCGACCTCGACCACGATGCGTATCCCGAGATCGTCATCGGGAACGCTGGGGCCGACGGATTCAGCAACGCGCTCGCAGCATTGCCGGGCGAAGACCATCCCATGCAGATCTTTCGCACGACCAACGGCACGACGTACACCGACGTCGCCTCCACCTGGCTCACTGTCGGCCTCGAACCGACCGTCACCAAACCTTGGACCGTTCAAGTGCTCGTGGCGGACTTGATCGGCGGCGGAACTGCGAGCACATCGCCGGACGGATGGAACGACATCGTGATCGTCAATCACCGCGACATCCTGCAATCGGACAAGGCCGTCGCGAGCAACGTCCACATCCTGCGCAACCACGGCACCTCCACCAATCCGCCGATCACGTACGGAACGGCGTACGCCACGCTTTGGGGGCAGACGGTCGCGTTGGAGAACTTCATGCAGCTGCCCTCGCAGGAAGTTCAGCTCTTCAACGGTACGGGTAATCGCTTCAGCGGGAAGCTGGCGACGGTCGTCTCGTTGGATCCGACCGTTTCCTTCGACGAGTCCTACGACCTCTTGCCCGGGACCGAACACGGTTACGGATTCGACTTCGCCGACTTCGACGAGAACGGTGTGATGGACGCCGGGCAGACCGCTCGCGGCTACGACTTCCTGGTGCGGGACATCGGCGTGCACAACTTCGGTCACCCGAGTGCCAGTGGCGCGTGGCACTTCGATATCACCGCTTCCAATCCACTGTGGCAGATGATCACCAACGCTCGTGGAAAGAAGAACCCGCGCGGGCAAGAAGACATTCGCTTCGAGAAATTTGCGAGCACCCTGCCGAGCGCGACAGAGGATGCGAATTCGGTTCCCGATCGCGTTCATGCCGTCGTGGTCGGCCAAGACGGCGCTTCGTCATCGACTCCGCGACGCTATCCCGAAAGCCTGCGTGGATCCGCGACTGTCTGTGTGCTGGAGAACACAGGCTCACCCATTCCCGGTTTCAAACACGAGGTCCTGCAACACACTTTGTTCGGCACCACGGCGAAGATTTTCGTCGACAAGAAGATCGACCCCAACGGCCGGCTCGAGGCCAGACACACTTCCATCGGCGACCGCGTCGACATCGCGGACATGGACAACGACGGCTTGCTTGATGTCTTGGCCCTTTATCAGGGTATTGCGGACGGCGACAAGTTGTTGACTCTGGAGGCGCCCGAGTTCGTTCCCACCACGACCATCGCCAACTTCATGACCGGCTGGAGCTACTTGAAGAACATGGGCGGTCCGTCAGGTTCCGCGCCCAACTTCAAGGACATAACTGCGACGAACATGCAGGACAGCACCGGTCAGTACAGCAAGCATTGGAACCGGGGACAGGGTGCGTGCACCGTCGGTGATTTCGACAACGACGGCCGCCTCGATTACTACACGACGTATGCCCGGTCGGTGAACGCGAACAGCGGTGCCAGCGGCTCGCCCACGTGGGTCGTGGAGAGCGCCGAACAGTTACGCGATCTTCTGTTCATCAACAAACACGCTCCGTCGGTCCCGGGCGTCCTCAAGGAATCGGGCGCGAACGTTCTACCTTCGGGATTCACGGTCCTTCCGCCTCTGGTGCGCGAACTGATCGACGACAGCGTCACCGGTGGATTCACCGACACGAGAGAGGATTCGGCCGGGTCGTTCTTCGTCACCCAAGGCGACATCGACAACGACGGTGACGCGGACGTGATCGTCACGCACGTGGGAAACAACAACGATCGCACCGCGCTGCCTTCCTTGTACGTCAATCGTCTCAACGAGCCGGCGTTCGCTCGGTTCACGGAGGAGTACGAAAGCCGCGTCAACATGGCTGGATTCTCGATCGCTCGAGTTCACAGCAAGACCGCCAAGGATTTCTCCGGCAACGTGCTCTACAACGGCGCGGTCGCGGACGAAACGTGGGCCATCGAATTAGGTGACATCGACGGGGACGGCGATCTCGACATGATGTGTGCAGTGGGCGGCAACGTGCCGCGCATTTTGCGCAACAAGGGCAGTGACACGAACCTCGACAACATCATCAACGCAGCTGATCCGCTGCCCTCCGAGGTCGGCAAGTTCGAGGACATCACCGACGCAACGATCCCGTTGGCCGCTCCTTCGAACGACGGGAACGACATCCAAGCCGTCGATCTCGACGCCGACGGGGACATCGACCTCGCGATCGACTCCTTCTTCGGCAACGTCTCGCTGTGGAAGAACAATCGTCCGATCGACATCTACGGTCACATCACGCGGGCCTACCCCAGAGTCGGCGCCAAGCGTACAGCCAAGATCGAACTCCACGGCGCGGGACTCACCGGCGCGACCGCCGTTCGCTTCCGCGTCGGGAGCAATCCGCCGGTCGACGCTTCGGGCACGGCTCTCACGCTGATCAGCGGCAATCGTATGAAGGTCCAGATTCCGGCAGGTGTGCCGCTCGGTCTGTCTCTCATCCAAGTCCGCATCGGGAATCGCTGGTCGCGCCAGTACTTCGGCTACTTCATCCTCGAATAGTCGCAGAGGCGGACTTCCGCGGGACTCTGTGCACGAGACCGGGCCGCCGAGGCTCGGTCTCGTGCGTTTTCGCGGGACAAAGTCGCTCACGCCGAGCGCAACTACTAGGTCTCGGGGCGGGTTGCGTCGACGAGGGTAGCTCCTCGGAAGCAGAATGGTCTGTGGTTGCGCCTTACCCTCGAGAAGGACCTGGCGGTGGCGTGGGTGATTTGGACCTTGTGCATCGATCTCATCCTGCCGGGAGTCAGCTCGAGTTCAAAACGCAGACGGCCCCCGCTGCGAATTCAATCGGCGAAGATCACCGTAAGGCCGCCGAGATCTTGGATTTTTGCTCAGTGGTAAGTTCAGTTAACCAAAGCACTTATACGGGTCCGCCAACGGCCAACGGCCAACGGCCAACTGCCAACTGCCAACTGCCAACTGCC
>JAWXBU010000003.1:0-14820 GCA_034440255.1 Planctomycetota bacterium
CGCCGGGTATCTGTGGTTGCGGTGTGGCTGACACCGACACGGATGGTGACGGTACGCCGAACTGCAACGACCTCTGCCCGCTCGATCCGTTGAAGATCGTGCCGGGTGTCTGTGGTTGCGGTGTGGCTGACACCGACACGGACGGCGACGGTACGCCGAACTGCAACGACCTCTGCCCGCTCGATCCGTTGAAGATCGCGCCGGGTGCCTGTGGTTGCGGTGTCGCGGACACCGACACGGACGGCGACACGATCGCCGACTGCAACGACAATTGCGACACGATCGCAAACGTCAGCCAAGCGGACGGTGACAACGACGGCGTGGGCAATGCCTGCGACAACTGCGTCACGATCGCCAACCCGACGCAAGCAGACTGCGACAACGACGGCATCGGCGACACCTGCGCCATCGCCCTCGGTGCTCCGGACTGCAACCTGAACGGCATCCCGGACGCGTGCGACCTCGCGGCTCTCACGAGCCAAGACGCCAACACGAACGGCATCCCGGACGAGTGCGAAGTGAACGGCGGAACGCCGTACTGCTTCGGCTACTCGGCTTGCCCGTGCGCCAACAACTCTGTCGGCGGCTCGCAACAAGGTTGCGTCAACTCCAGCGGTCTCGGCACGCGCCTCATCGGCGCGGGTCTGACGCAGATCAGCAACGACAACCTCGTGTTGTCGCTGTCGAACCTGCCCCCGCCGCCGGTCGGCTCGAGCTTCATCCTGTACTTCCAGGGCACGGCGACGGCCAACATCCCGTTCCAAGACGGCAAGCTCTGCGTGGGTGGTTCGATCATCCGCATGGCGATCCGCCCGTACACGGGCAGCGTCGGCGCCTACCCTGGCGTCGGTGATCCTTCGGTCAGCGCGCGTGGTTCCGTCCCGCTCACCGGTGGTGTGCGGTACTACCAAGCGTGGCACCGCGACACGCCGCTCCCGTGCGGTTCGAACTCGAACCTCTCGAACGGTCTGTCGGTGATCTGGATCCCGTGATCGACACCTAGCTCCGCCGTCGCGAGGTGACTCGCGACGGTTGAGACCTCCATCGGGCGGTGCTGCATCGTGCAGCACCGCCCGATCTCTTTTTCACAAAGCTTCGCCGGCAAGTGCCACGGCCAGTCCGCCGGTGCAGCACGGATTCGAGCGCTCTCCGGCAACGGCAGACGTAGTGGGCTCGCGTGAACACGCCGAGCGCGTGCTGACAGTAGATTGTCGAGTGCATGACGAAGAGCAACGCGACGAACGACGAGCCTTCGCGTCCGACGAGGATCGCAGCGCTAGCGCTGTTCGCACTCGTCGTCTGGTGCGCGTTCGCAGGTGCGCTCGACAACGGGTGGATTCTGTTCGACGACCACGAATACGTGACGCGCAATCCGCACGTCATGGCCGGCTTCACGTGGGAAGGATTCACGTGGTTTCTGCGCACCGTCCACGTCGGCAACTGGCATCCGCTGACGTCGTGGTCGCACATGCTCGATGTCGAGTTGTTCGGCACGTCGATGCGCGGTCCGCACGCCGTGAACGTGGCGTTGCACACGCTCACCGCAGTGCTCGTAGCGCACGTGTTGTTCCTCTACACGCGACGATTTTGGCCCAGTCTGTGCGTCGCAGCTGTGTTCGCACTGCATCCTCTGCGCGTCGAATCCGTCGCGTGGATCGCAGAGCGCAAGGACGTGCTGTCCGGCGCGTTCTTCGTCGCGACATTGTGGGCTTTCAGAGCCTTCGTCGACCGGCCGCATGTGAAACGACTCGTCACTACGGCGCTCCTCTTGCTTCTCGGCCTGATGTCGAAGTCGATGCTCGTCACCGCGCCTTTCGTCCTGTTGCTCTTGGATGCCTGGCCGTTGGCACGTACTCGAACGCGCACGTGGCCGGAACTCGTGCGCGAAAAGTGGCCGTTGTTCGCGCTGTCGGCGCTATTCGTCGTCGTCACGCTCATCTCGCAGTCCGCCGGCGGCGCGACGGCTGCGATCGCGGACGTCACGATCGCAGAGCGCCTGTCGACCGCCGCGACTGCGTACGTGCACTACCTGAGAGCGACGTTCTGGCCTACGGGGCTCGCGCCGATCTACCCGTACGACCGCGAGATCAGCCTGCTTTCCGTGCTGTTTTCGCTGAGCGGGCTCGCGATCGTCACCGTCGTCTGTGTGCGTGTCCGCACGACGCGCCCGCATCTTTTCGTCGGCTGGGCATGGTTCCTGGGCATGCTGGTTCCGGTGATCGGACTCGTGCAAGTCGGCAGCCAGTCGCACGCCGACCGCTACACGTATTTGCCGAGCATCGGCCTCGCGATCGCGCTCGTGTTCGAAGGCGCCGACTTCGTGACCACTCGTCGCGCGTGGCGCATCCCGGCCGTCGTCGCATTCGGTGCTGTGCTGTTCGCGCTCGTCGCGACCACGCGTGCGCAGACGAGTCGGTGGCGGGACACGCGCACGCTCTTCGATCACACCTTGCGCGTCACGCAGGACAATCCGGTCGCACTGAAGGTGTACGGAGACATGCTGCTCGAAGAGGGCGACGACGAGGGCGCGATCGTGCGCTTCGAGGAGGCTCTGAGTCTGTCGCCGGACCTGCGCGACGCCTCCAAGAACCTCGGGTGCGCGCTCGCGAAAGCGGGCCGTTTCGAGAGCGCTGCGGAGCACTTCCGCAGCGCACTCGCGGCCGATCCGTCGCTCGAGAACGAATTCAACCTGGCTTGGGCTCTGAGTGACGCTGGCCAGGATGCGGAGGCGATTCCGGTGTTCGAACGCGTGCTCGCGCGCGACGAGAAGAACGCGGTGGCGCACATGCGGCTCGGCATGGTGCTCGCCAATGGCACGCGCTTCGACGAGGCGCTGGAACATTGGCGCCGCGCGATCGAGATCGATCCGAACGATTTGGATTCGCGGCGTTCCATCGCGAGGGTGCAGCGCGCGCGCGGCGAAGTCGATGACGAGATCGCGACCCACCGAGCCGTGCTCGCGATCGACTCGAGCGATGTCGACACGCTCGTCGAACTCGCGCGGTTGCTCGCGATGCATCCGGATGGACGCGTGCGCAATGGCGCTGAAGCCGTGCGCTGTGCGGAACGAGCCCGCGATGTCGCTGGACCAACCGGGCACCGCATTCTCGGTACGCTCGCCGCGGCTTACGCCGAAGCCGGGCGCTTCGAGGATGCAGTGAAAGCCGCGATCCGCGCCGTCGAGCTCGCGCACACGGAGGGCGATGCGATTGCGATCTCGCGTTGTGAGGCGGATCTGGTCGAACTTCGCGCCGGACGACCGCTGCGCACGCGGTGAACACGCTCACTCGCGGCGCTGCGTGGATCGAGCGGCAGCGTCACTGGTCAGCGCTCACACGCGCTTCGAACGCTCGGCGATCTCGTTCCAGAGTTTGCGTTCCTCGTCGTCGAGCACGGGCGGCACGGTGATGGCGATCTCCACCAAGAGATCACCGCGCGACGCGTCGCGACGCTCGAGCCCGAGTCCGCGCAAACGCAGAGTCTTTCCACTCGAGGTGCCGGCCGGAACGTTCAACGTAACCTCTCCCCCGTCGAGCAGAGTGAGCGGAACGCGCGCTCCGAGAACGGCTTCGTGCGGCTTGATCGCGAGCTTCAGCGAGAGATCGTCTCCGACCGCAGTGAAGCGCGGATGCGGGGCGACCCGAATCGTGAGCAACAAGTCGCCCGGTCCTTCTTGGCCGCTATGTCCCTGTCCAGCGAGTCGCATCGTCCCGCCCGCACGCAGACCCTTCGGAAGGGTGACTTCGAGTGTGCGCGCCGGAGCTGCCGGATCGTCCGACGCGAGTCGCAGCGTTCGCTTTCCACCGCTCACGAGTTCCTCGAGTGTGAGCTCGATCTCGGCTTCGATCGAAACGCCGCGCATCGGCGTCGAGTCGAAGGCGCTGCTCTGGAAGCGATCGCCGAACAAGGATTCGAAGAACGAGCTGAAGCCGTCGCTCGGCATGTCTGCCCCGCTGGCTCTGCGTCGTCGGGGTCGTGCGCCGCGGTGAGACATGCCGTCGAAATCGGGCGGAGGCGTGAACTCCTGCCCCTCACGCCAATTCGCACCGAGCGCGTCGTAGCGCTCGCGCGTCTTCGGATCCTTGAGCACCTCGTAGGCTTCGGTGATCGCTTTGAAGCGTTCGCCGGCGCCGCTCGTCTTGTCGATGTCCGGATGCGTCTTGCGCGCCAACGCACGATAAGCGCGCCGGATCTCGTCGGCGGTCGCGGTGCGCGCCACGCCCAACGTCGAGTAGTAGTCTTGGAACTTCACGCCCATGTGTCTCTCGGGCAGTCTCGCGAGTACGCCTACGAGCTGTCAACTCGCTTGCGCTGCATCCGAGGCTCGACGCGCGCTACTGGAACGCAGCAACGAGCTCGGCGCTGAGCGCATCGCCGTCGAACAGCCGCACGGATTTCGATTCGCCGTTCGCCAAGTTCTTGACTTGAGCTTGGTTCGCTTCGAACTCGGAGTCACCGACGACGAGCGCGAAACGAAAACCGCGCCGGTCCGCGTACTTGAGTTGGTTGCCCAGTTTCTTCGCGTCCGGATAAAACTCGACCCCGAGTCCGGAGCGTCTCAAAAGCGCTGCGATCTTGAAGTAGTCGGCTAGGCGCGCTTCGGCGAAAAAGGGCAGAAACACCGGCGCAACTACGGGTTTCTCCGGCAGCAGCTTCAGTTCCTCCATCGCCGCGAGCAACCGATCGAGCCCGAGCGAGGCGCCGATGCCGGGCAGGCGCTCCTTCGTGTACAGCGATGCGAGGTCGTCGTAGCGACCGCCCGAACACACGCTGCCGATGCCCGGCAGCGCACCCAGGAACGTCTCGAATACCGTGCCCGTGTAGTAGTCGAGTCCGCGCGCGATCGACACGTCGAGTTGTAGCCGGCGTTCTGGAATTCCAGCCGCGCGCGCGGCGCGCAACAACGTCGCCAATTTGCCGAGGCCTTCTCGACCACGTTCGCTGCTCGAAACGAGAGGCTCGAGTTGCGCGATCATCTCGTCGTTCGTGCCGCTGACCGCAGCGAGCGTGAAGATCTCGCGCGCTTGATCCGGTGTCACGCCGGCCGTCGTCGCCATCTCCGCTGCGACCTTTTCTGGGCCGATTTTGGGCAGTTTGTCGAGCGCGCGCAGCACGGCTGCCGATTTCGACACGAGATCCAGGCGTTCGAGCAAGCCCGTCAAGAGCTTGCGATTGTTGACGTGAATCGTGAACTCGTCGAAGCCGATCGCAAGCAAGAGATCGTGGATCACGAGCGCTGCTTCGATATCGCACGCGATGCTCTCCGATCCGATCGTGTCGAAATCGCACTGCATGAACTCGCGATAGCGTCCGCGCTGCGTATTCTCGCCACGCCACACCGTCGCGATGTGGTAGCGCTTGAACGGCAGGCCCAATTCGTTCGAGTGTTGCGCGACGAAGCGCGCGAGCGGCACGGTCAGGTCGAAACGCAGCGCCACTTTGCGCCCGCCCGAATCTTCGAAGCGGTACAGCTGTTTGTCGGATTCGTCGCCGCCCTTGCCGGTCAGGATCTCCTCGTACTCCAGCGCCGGCGTGTCGATCGGCATGAACCCGTAACTCTTGTACACGCGCTTCGCGGTGTCGACGAGATGCTCGCGCGGTACAGCCGCTTGCGGGAGATAGTCTCGGAATCCTTTGAGCGTGCGCGGTTCGATGAGTGCCATCGAGCGCAAGGATACGCTCTGCCGCGCAGCACTTCAGCGGTACGAAAGCGCTTGGTCTGGATGGGAGCGACGTCGGAGACGATTGGCACTCAGCGCGAGCGCATCTCGGCACGCGGCGTCGTCGGGTCCTCGCGTGCGAGCCGCCAGATCGCGATCACAGGTCGGCCCAGGGCGCCGTCGAGCACGGTCTTACCGTCGGCGTCGACGCGCCTTTTCGACACGAATTCGAGCGAAAAACCACCGATCGGTCGAGCCGGCTCGGTCGCAGCATCGAGCAGTCGATCGGCGACGCCATTGGACTGGACGGATTCCGTCCGTGCCGACATGTCGCGATTTCGTCGCGATGCGCGTCCAGCCGTGACCACGTACTGCGCGCCCTGCCCGTGCATCCACCGCTCGAGCACGGCGAGATCGTCGCCATGGAAACGCTGCGCCGTTTCTCGCAGAGGTTCGGGCCCCGAGAGCATTCCCCACGGTGACGCGAGAGCCGGTCGACGCGCGTGATAGAGAACGAGCGGTCCATCGGCTGTGTTCGAGAGCACCCCCCAGGAGTTCGGCGTGCCCGGTGAATTCCACGGACCGCCGCTCTCGCTGTTCGTGCGCAACCAACGCAATCCAGCGACGAAATCGAGGCGTTCTTGCCGTGCCTGTGCGTCAGGTCCAACCAGGTTCGACTTCAGTGCGAGAGCGAGCGACACGGCGCACGCGGCGCCGGCTGCGATCGCGATGCGACGTGAGCTGACCTCCTGATCGATGGCTCGCGCGAGGGCGCAAGCGACTGCGACGACCCACAGTGGAACTGCCAGCGCAGTGGCGAGCGATGCAACTGCGAGCGTCGTCGTGAAGATCCCGAGTCCCAAGGTCACGGTGTCGGCTCGCTTCCGCCAAGCCCACACGGCCGTAGCGAGGCTCGCGATCCAGAGTGCTGTCGTGCCGCCGTCGAGCGCCTGCGCCGTGAACTCCGGAGCGACTCGCGCTATCTCTGCGTGATTCGTAGTGAACCACAGCACCGGGTGCGCGAGAGACTTGCCGACAGTCACGACCTGCGTGACCAAGAGTCCGAGCGCGACCACGAAACACGCGACCCGGAACATGCTCGGCTTCTTGTCGCGATCGAACAGAAGGATCATCAGGTACGGGACGGCTGCAAAGAAGGCGAGCAGCGAAATTCCCGCTGAAAAACCGCCCACGAACGCTCTTTCGTCGAGCTGTCCTTCCGTGAAGGAGAGACGTGCGATGAACGCCGTGATGACCGTGAAGAAAACGCCCGCGCGCAAAGCGTTGGCACGCGCTTCACCGCTCGAGCGCAGGACGTGGACGAACAACGCGATCCACGCGGCGAGGAACACGACGAATCCGGCGACTGTGCTCGCGAGGAGAATTCCGGCGAGCGCCCCGGCGACGAGTGCGTCGATCAACGACGTGGACATGCTCGTGGCACGGATCGATCTCACGACCGAGCGCACGAGAAGCGCGCACACGATCGTCGTCAAGGCCGCTGAATCGAGCACGCCGGCGGAAGTGGCCGCAATCGAGGCCGGATGGAACGCGACGCACGCGGTGGCGACGAGGACCGCGACGTCGCTGCGCTCGCGTTCGACGATCGTGCGTGCCGCCCAATACGTCGCCAGCACGGCCAACAAGCCCAAGATCGGCGCGAGCCCGATCACGAAGTCCTCGAGTTCGCGCTCGTCGACGTAGCCGAGCGCCACCTCGCCGCTCGGCGAACGCAGCACGCGCTGCGCGATGCCCGCGATGCACCCGTCGAAGAACGAGAGCGCCGGAATCTCACCGCCGTCGGGGTGGTTCACGAAGCGATCGTGCGACGGCACGCGTGCGCCAGCGATCGCGAGTTCGATGCGGCGCAGTTCGTGACACGTCGCGGGATCGTCGATCAACCATTTCGCACCGCCCAGATCGCGCTGTTCGTCAGCCGCCAGGCGCAGTGTGCGCGTGGGCTCATAGCGCACGACGAATGCGAGCGCGAGGATCAGCGGCAGGAACAGACGAGCGAACGAAATTTTCACTTCGTCGGGTAGGTCTGGAGGACCCACGCTTTCCACAGGCCTTCGAATTCGATCGGCCCGAAGCCGTAGATCTCCTTCATCGCGTCGCGCGTCGGCACTTTCTTCTTCATCTTGGCCACGAGCTGTTTGAACTTCTCGCCGTCGCGGCTGAGGAAGTAATCGACGTAGCTGAAGGCGGCTGCGTGCTCGGGAAGTGTCAGCGTGTCCGTGTTCCGCTCGAATATCTGTGCGGCCGAAGGCACTTTGTCGGCCTCGACTAACTTACGAATGGCGAGGCGATACTTACCGCTCTTGAAATCGACGTTGCTGTTCTGCTCCTGATAACAGTAATTGTCGCAAATGCCCCAATAACGGTCTTCGAACCAGTGCGCGAGCCCCTCGTCGAGCCAACCACCTTTGATGTTTCCGATCCAAGCCGGCGACTGTTGGGCCGAGAGCATCAAGTGCGTGACCGAGTGAACGATGTTGCGGTGCAGCTTCTCGTCGTCTTGGAAATTCTGCTTGTTTCCACACACCGAATAAGCTGGCGTCCCGCCCATCAACTTCACGCCGCCCTTGGCGTTCTGTCCGCAAAAGGCCAATGCGCCTTCTTCGTGATCCTTCGGGAGCCACCAGATGAACACCTTGAACTTCTCGCGGAAGTCCTTGTCGCCGAGCATTTGCCTGGCCACATAGTCATCGTAAAGCTGTTCGAGGCGTTTGGCATAGAGGTGCAATCCCTCGTGCTGGTTGATGAACTTCTTGTCGACTTTGATGCGTTCGAGGTCGAACACGAGGATGAAGTGCTTGGTCTCGACCTTCGGGAGCGCCCGATTCATCTTCTTGTCGAGACCTTCGTTCTTGATGCGGTACTTGGCGATCTCGCCTTTCTTCTTTTCGAGCGCAGAGCGCGCGATATCGCTCTTGCACTCTTCGCAGACCATGAACCCCGTGCCAGCGCACACGGCGCAGTCGACGATCATGCTGCAGTAGAGGACTTCGTCCTCGCTCTCACACTCCGTCTTCGGATGTTCGGTGCAGGGTTGACGACCCGTCGACTGGCAGAATTTGCAGGACGGAGCTTCAGGAGCGGGCTTGTCTTGCGCTGCGCCGACACTCTGGAGAACGAACGCGAACGTGCCGAGAGCGAGCAGCAGAGCGAGCACGCCCCACGATCGACTCGCGGGCGAACTCACAGCAGCTCCTCGACGATCTGCTTCTTCGGATCGAACCCGCGCAGCTTCACATGGCTTGGCGTGCCGCTCGGCAGCGAAGCGCGCGGTGCAAGGCCGACCAATTCGCTCTCTTTGATGGCGACACCGCGTTCGAGGGCCAGTTTCGCGATCTCGTCGTACACGCGTCGGATGCCGGTGCTCTCGAAATCACAGACATTCATGCTGACTTGAGCGCATTTCAGGTCGTCGAGGAAGAACCCCATCGCCTTGATGCCTTTCAAGCCGCCATCCTTCTCGCGGATCTTCTTCGCGATCGCTTTCGCGACAGCGACGTCCGTCGTCTCCAGATTGACGTTGTAGGCGATCAAGAAAGTGCGTGCGCCGATCACGGTCGCGCCTGCGGTCGGATGCAGCGCTTTCTTGGGACCTTCATCCGGCTCGCGCGTCGCGTCTGCGGCGACTGCGTCGCGCAACTTTTCGAAGCCGATGTTGCGCACGTCGGGCAAGTTCTTGCGTGCCGAGCTGCGCGCGGCGGCCTCGTAGAAATACACCGGGATTTCGAGCTCTTTTCCGACTCGGCGTCCCAAGGCGTGAGCCGTTTCGACGCACTCCTTCATCGACGAGCCTTCGAGCGGTACGAACGGCACGACGTCAGTGGCGCCGATACGCGGATGTTCGCCCTGATGTTTCGTCAGATCGATCAGCTCTTTTGCTTTCGCGATGGCGCGGAAAGCCGCATCTGCTGCGTCGCGCGGCGAACCGACGAAGGTGACGACGGCGCGGTTGTGCGATGCGTCCATGCTCCAGTCGATCAGCTTTACGCCTGGAACTGCGCGAACGGCGTCGAGGATCTGCTCGACCTTGTGTTTGTCACGACCTTCGCTGAAATTGGGAACGCATTCGACGAGACTCATACGCCCATTGGACACTGTGCGAAGTGCCGCGCCAAGTCACGAACGACGCCACACGATCGTGCCGCGCTTGACGACCGTGCGAACGGCATTGCGGCCGTGCTCGTAGACGAGGTGACGGTAGTCGGGCACGTCGAGAACCAAGAAATCAGCGTCTTTTCCGGCTTCCAGCGTGCCGATTCGGTGCGCGCGGTCCAGCGAGGCAGCCGCGTTCAGGGTCCCGGCGGTGAGCGCCTCCCCTGCACTCATGCGATAGCGCAGCGCCGCCCATGCCATCGCGGTCGGCATGCTCTGCAGGTACGAACTGCCTGGATTGAAATCGGTCGAAACGGCGACGGGCAAACCGCGATCGATCATGCGGCGACCGGGAGCTTCGCGATCGATGCGCAGGTAGAGCGGGACGACGGGACACAAGATGGGCACGACGCCAGCGGCGAGCAACGCGTCGATGCCCGCATCGTCGACGAACTCCAGATGATCGGCGCTCGCGGCGCGCAGTTCGGCAGCGAGTCGTGCTCCACCGAGCAGCGACAGTTGGTCGGCGTGCAGGCGCGGACGAAGACCGACCTCGATCGCGCGCAACAAGATGCGCCGTGAATCGGCCAAATCGAACACGTGCCCTTCCGTGAACACGTCGCAGTACTCGGCGATGCGCAGAGCGGCGACCGCCGGCAGCATCTCGTTCACGAGCAAGTCGACGTACGCGGATTTCCGGTCGCGGAATTCGAGCGGGTAATCGTGCGCACCCAGGAACGTCGGCACGATCTCGACCGGGTGCATCTTCTGCGCCTGTGCGATGACCGCGAGACACTTCATCTCGTCTGCTGTCGACAATCCGTAGCCTGTCTTGGCTTCGATCGTAGTCGTGCCGAGTTCGAGGAAGCGATCCAAGCGCTTCAAGAGCAGCGCGAGCAGTTGTTCCTTCGAGGCCGTGCGCACGCCACGCACCGACGACAGGATGCCGCCGCCCGCGAGCCCGATTTCGACGTAGGTCGCGCCGCGCGTGCGCATTTCGAACTCGTCTTCGCGCGTGCCGAAGAACACGGGGTGCGTGTGCGCGTCGACGAAACCGGGCACGATCGTGCCGCCGTCGGCGTCGAGCGTGTGCACAGGTTTCCAGCGCGTTTTCAGCTCGTTTTCAAGGCCTACGTCGACGATGTGCTCGCCCTTCACCGCGAGCGAACCGCCGTCGTGGATGACGACGTCGCCGAGCGCACTTCCACCGCGAGCACTCTTCCCGCGGCTCGTCACGAGCTGACGCGCGTTCACGACCAGGAGATCGACCGGTGAGAGCGCGTTCGTCATGCGACGTGCTCAATCTAGCAGTCCGCAGGCCGACTCACGAAAGAATGGAGTCCCTCGTCGCGCCGGAATGTCTGCCGAATCGAGACTGTCGTCGCTGACTGCTGAAAAGCGCACGCTGAACGATCTGTGCCGTCGGGCGCTCGGGTATCTTCTCTCCTTCGATGTCGCAGAAGTCCGGCCGTAACGCGCTCCTCCACGTTGTCTTCGTGGGCTTGCTCGCATTCACGGCATGGCGTGGATGGGCGCAACAGTCCGCGGCCTCGGACGTCTACGGATTCGCGTTCACGGAAGTGTCGAAATCGATCGGCATCGACTTCGTTCATCGACCGCCGGCGATCGACGCGAAGCTCGCGAACATCCTGCCGCAGATCGACGGGCAAAGCGGTGCGTCCGTGTCGGTCGTCGATGCGAACGGTGACGGCTGGGCGGACCTCTACACGACGACGAGCGCGACCGGCGCGCACAACGCGCTCTACGTGAATCGCGGCGACGGCACGTTCGAGGATCGCGCGCGGTCAGCCGGACTCGCCGACGTGAACACTCCGGGGAACGGAGCTTCGATGGGATCCGTGTGGGCAGACGCCGACGGCGACGGCGACCAGGACGTGTACCTCTACAAATGGGGTCGCGGCATGCTGTTCCGGAACGATGGCGATCTGCATTTCACCGACGTGACGAAGAATTCAGGCCTCGAGCGTTGGATGAATTGCGGCGCTGCCGTCTGGTTCGATTTCGATCGCGACGGGATGCTCGACTTGTACATGGCCGGCTATTTCCGCGACGACGTCGACCTCGAGCACTTGACGACGACGCGGATGATGCAGGAGAGCTTCGAGTTCGCGAACAACGGCGGACACAACTACCTCTATCGCAACTTGGGGAACTTCGCGTTCGAGGACGTCACTGCGC
This sequence comes from Planctomycetota bacterium, assembly GCA_034440255.1. Classification (GTDB taxonomy): domain Bacteria; phylum Planctomycetota; class UBA1135; order UBA1135; genus JAEUIA01. The sequence goes on from JAWXBU010000003.1 coordinate 11,970, forward strand.
GCACCGGCTGCGACAGCACGCGTTGGACGCTCGCCGTCGCTGCCGCCGACATGAACGGCGACGGTTGGCAGGACCTCTACCTCGCCAACGACTACGGTCCCGAAGAGTTGTTCTTGAACAAGGGCGGCGAGCGTTTCGAACTCGCGCAGGGCATCGGACTCGAGGAGAGCACGAAGAGCGGCATGTCGGTTTCGATCGGCGACGTGCTCGGCGACGGTCGCTTGGGCGTGTTCGTGACGAACATCAGCAAGGACGGTTTCCTCTTCCAAGGCAACAACCTGCGCATCAACGGTCTCTCGCGGCGCGGCAAGCTCGAGAACGTCGCGCAGGACGCCGTGCTCGATTGCGGTTGGGCGTGGGGCGCGCAGTTCGGCGACCTGAACAACGACGGACGCATGGACTTGTTCGTCGCGAACGGATTCGTTTCGGCGAGCCGCGCGCGCGACTATTGGTTCGACATGGCCAAGATCGGTGGCGCTGCGGGCGGACTCGCCGAAGACGCTGCGAACTGGGCGCCGATGGACGATCGCAGTTTGTCGGGGTACGAGCGTTCGTGCGTGCTCGTCAACAAAGGTCGTTCGAAGTTCGTCGACGTCGCTACGGTGGTCGGCGTGATCGACGAGCTCGATGGTCGCGCGGTGGCGACGGCGGACTTGTTCCACCGCGGCGTGCTCGACGTCATCGTCGCCAATCAAAAGGGCCCGCTCCTCGTCTACCAAAACGAGGTCGATCCCGCGCGGCACTGGATCCAGCTCGCGCTCGTCGGCGCGGGTCTCAACACGAACGCGATCGGAGCGAGTGCCACGCTCACTTTCGGGGAGAACCAGTGCGCTGCGGTCGTCCAAGCTGGCAGCGGCTACTGCGCGCAGAACGATTTCGTGCTGCATTTCGGCCTCGGTGACGCAAAACAGGTGGATCGCTGCGTCGTGCGCTGGCCGTCCGGCGTAGAGCAGGTCGTGAGCGATCTCCGCGTCGATCAGCGCAACACGGTTCGGGAGGCACTTCGATGAGCGCCAGCCTTCCCCTCGCCGTCGGACAGCCCGTCGGTCCCCGCGAAGGCTCGGCTTTTTCGCGCATCGATCCGCGCTGGTACAGCTCGTCCCTGCTGACGACCATCCTCGTGGTCGGTCAATGGCGCTACCAGATCCTCGGCGACAGTTACTTGCCGTGGTTCATCGCGCTCAGCGTGGCGATCCTGACCGAGATCGTCGCGTGGAAGCTCGTGAAGCCGGGCTGGCCCAACTTGTTGTCGGCTTACATCAGCGGCAACAGCGTCGCGATCCTGCTCAAGCCTCAAGGTGATTTGCTGTGGCCGTTCGCCGTATGCGCGGCCATCTCGATCCTGTCGAAGTACGTGCTCACGTGGCGCGGCCGACATCTGTGGAACCCCACCAACTTCGGCGTGTGCATGCTCCTCGCACTCGCAGCCTCGCGCGTCTCGATGTTGAGCCACCAATGGGGCAACGCGCTCGGCACTGTGGCGGTCTTGTGGGCCATCGGATCGTTCACCGTGTGGCGCGCGCGCGTCTGGCACCTCACGCTCGCGTGGCTCGCAGCCTTCGTTTTCTTCGCCTGGATCCGAGCCCTCGTGCTGCCCGACGGACGCTTCGCAACAGAAGTCGCTCCCGTCACGGGGCCCATGTATCAGCTCTTCATGTTCTTCATGATCACGGATCCGAAAACGGTCGTGAAAGGGCGCATGCAGCAAGTTCTGATCGTCATTGCGGTCGCAGCCGCCGAATGCGTCATCCGCCTCCTCGCCGATTTCGACGTGCTGGCGTCGTCGAATCCGCTCACGATGGCACCGCCCATGTTCGCGCTCTTCTTGGTCGGGCCGGCGGCGCTCGTGTGGCACTTGTGGCGCACGCCGCAGCGAGTCACGTGATCAGGCCGAGACGCGCTCGGCGACCGAAGTGTCGAACCGCGCGGAGATCATCGAGCGGATGCGCCGGCGCGAACGAAACATGATCATCTTCATGTTCGAGATCCCGACGTGCAGTCGCGCGCCCGCTTCGGCGTAGGACAACCCTTCGACTTCGATCATCGAGAGCGCGCACCGATCGCGCTCGGACAGGCGCTCGAAGGCGGCGGCGTACTGCAGGAGCACGATCATCCACGCGCGTCCCGTCGAGCGTGCGTCCTCTTCGTGAACCAACGCTTCCGCGGGCGAAACGCGTCGATCGACCGGCTCGGAACGACCCTCGGGCAGGTCGTCGAACGAACGCGCCGCGTTCGGTTTCATAGCGCGGCGCACCAGGTTGCCGACGATCGTGCGCGACCAGACGCGGAAGCTCCTGTGATCCTCGTTCCGGAACGAGCGCGCGTAGCGGTAGATGTTGACGTACGCGTCTTGAAGGATCTCGAGCGGGTCGGGTCCCGATCGACGCGACCCGAGCAAGCCCGCGATCCAGATCAGCATGCGGCCGCGGCTGTAGTCGTAGAGCGCTTGGAAGGCGCCCTCGTCGCCCTCGTCGCGGAAGAGGGTCATCAATTCGGTCTCGAGCTGGGCCTCGAAAAGCTCGGGGTCGCCGCCGGATTCCAGCTCCAGGCGCACCTTGCGCTTCTTCAACCGGCGCAGGATCGGGGCGTTGAGCGGCAGACGGACGGCAGATGAAGCGGCGGGGTGGAGCAGCATGGCGCGCCGCCAAGTCACTCTCTGTGCCGGACTTGGAACAAAAAGCAGACACAGATCTAAAGCTATGCTGCAAAGCTCTTTAGGACCCGCTCACCACGCCCGCAGGCTGTGGCGCCGACCTTCTCTGGCCCCCCGCGGCGTTCCAGGCTGTTACGTTTTCGTAGCGTTCGCCCCTGCGCCCGAGCACGACCCGGCAGTCGCCGGCCAGGTCTTGGC
>JAWXBU010000004.1:0-3026 GCA_034440255.1 Planctomycetota bacterium
AGAAGAAAAGGGGCGTGGCGGCCAAGTGTGCTGGCCCGGCGGCCAAGTGCGGCTCCATGCCGGGATGGAAACGTCAGTTCCGGTGCAGCTGGGCGTGGCGGCGGAGTGTGCCGAGTTGCTCGGACTGGGTGCGGCAGTTCTGGTGAAGCTGCGCGCGGCGGCCGATTGGGCTCGAGTTGCTCGAGATGGAAACGTCAGTTCCTGTGCAGCTGGGCGTGGCGGCGGAGTGTGCCGAGTTGCTCGGGCTGGGTGCGGCAGTTCTGGTGAAGCTGCGCGCGGCGGCCGAGTGGGCTCGAGTTGCTCGGGATGGAAACGTCAGTTCCGGTGCAGCTGGGCGTAGCGGCGGAGTGTGCCGAGTTGCTCGGACTGGGAGCCTCCGTTCCGGTGATGGATCACGGTTTCACAGTGCTGCGAAGTGATGCAAGCTCGCAGGAGACAGTCGCAACTCGGCTGACGGCATTGGGAGTTCGGCACCCTTCTCCTGGACGTCCACGAGTCGCTCGCAGTTCGCGGCGCCCGGAACGGCGGTGCGCACACGGCGCGAGTCTCGAGGACGGGTCTCCGGTGCGGCCGCTGATCGACTTGCGCCCGCTGCAGAGTCTGCCGTTCCCACTCCGCCGCGAGTGCGGGAGGCCGGCACCTCACCCGCGCAAGCCCTCGATTCGACCTGTCGCCATGCGGAGCCGGAGTCTCACACCCGCGCGAGCTTCACGCGCCCGCGCCCCAGCAGCGTGTCGATGTCTTTCGCGAACGTTTCGCTGATCGCGACGCGGCACGCGTTGCCCGCGCGCACACGCCGCAGCTTGCCGTCGTGCCCTGTGACCTGAAGGTAGAAGGGATTCTTGCCTTTGTGCTTCGCCAGCAACGCCAGCAACGCATCCAGCTGACCTTCGTCTTCGGGCAGCAGACTCACGAGCACGCCGCCTTGGAATCGCGCGAGCGCTTCTTCGATCGTCAGAATCTCTTCGAGCAAGAGTGCCGGCTCTTCCGCGCCCTCTTCGAGCTTCGCACGCGCGACGACGATCTGACCTTCCTCGATCCGATGCTTGTTCTCTTCGAACGTGCGGGGGAAGACGGTGACGCTGACACTGCCCTTCAAATCCTCGAGGCGGAAGCGACACATGCGCCGACCTGCGAGTGAGCCCGACTTCACGATCGTTTCAGACTTCGAAAGGATCAGCCCCGACACTGTGACTTCAGTTCCACCAGGGATGCCGTGCAGTTCGTCGACTCTCACGGTCGAGAGCAGCGCGAGCAGTCCGCCGCGTTCCTCGAGCGGATGGCCGGACAGGTAGAAGCCCAGCGCTTCGAACTCGGCCTTCAGTGTTTCAGCACGCGTGAACGCTTTGGCGGGATCGATGCCGTCGTTCGCGGTCTTGGCGGCGACTGCGGCCGGCGCAGGACCTCCGAACAAGCTGCCTTGGCCGCTTTTGCGATCCGCAGCGAGACGCGCGCCCTCGGCCTGAGCGCGATCGAGCGCCGCGAGGATTGCCCCGCGGTTGTGGCCTCGTGCGTCGAAGCAGCCACTCTTGATGAGCGCTTCCCAGGTCACTTTGCCGACTTCGGTGGTGTCGAGTTCGCTGCACAACTCGTGCAACGCGGCTCGTGTCTGTTTGGCGCGCAGGCGCGTTCGCGCTGCGATCAACGCTTCGATCGCCTTCGGCCCCGTGCCTTTGATCGCGCCGAAGCCGTAACGAATCGCGCCGTCTTCGGGCACGAATTCCCACTGCGAATGATCGATGCTGGGCGGGCGGATTTCGACGTTCGAGCGCTTGGCGTCGTCGAGAAAGTCCTTCACCTTCGCCGACGTGCTCATTTCACAGGACATGTTCGCCGCCAGGAACGCGTGTCGGAAATTGGCTTTGAGAAAAGCGGTCTGATACGTGATGACCGCATAAGCGGTCGAGTGCGACTTGTTGAAGCCGTAGCCACCGAATTTGAGGATGTTGTCCCAAACCTCTTTGGCAACGTTCTCGGCGCAACCATTCTTCACGGCGCCCGTCACGAATTGCTCCGAGAACTTGGCCATGATCTCGGGCTTCTTCTTGCCCATGGCCTTGCGCAGATTGTCGGCTTCGTTCAGCGCGAAACCACCGAGCACGCTCGAGATGAGCATGACCTGTTCTTGGTAGACGATGCACCCGTACGTGTCGCGCAAGATGGGCTCGAGCGACGGATGCGGGTACTGAATCGGCTCTTGTCCGTGCTTCCGGCGCGTGAACATCTCGACCATGCCCGATTCGAGGGGGCCCGGTCGGAAGAGCGCGAGGATGGCGATGATGTCCTCGAAGCAGTCGGGCTTGATGCGCGCGAGCAGCTTCTTCATCCCCTCGGATTCGAGTTGGAACACACCTAACGTGTCCCCGGCCATCAGCAGTTTGTAAGTAGGTCTGTCGCCTTCAGGCAGCGTGTCCAAATCCGGCGGCGTGCCGCCCAACTTGGTGATGTTGCAGAGCGCTTTCTCGAGGATCGTCAGGGTGCGCAGACCCAGATAATCCATCTTGAGCAAGCCCAACTCTTCGAGCTGCGGCGCCGGCCACTGCGTGCATATGTCGTCGCCGTTCTTCGCGAGCGGCACGTACTCGACGATCGGCTTGTCGGCGATGACGACGCCGGCGGCGTGCGTCGAAATGTGTCGCGCCAGACCTTCGAGCGGCACCGACAGACGGAACATCTCTTGGATGTCGGGTCGATCGACTTGCACTTGGCGTAAGTCGGCTTCGGTCTCGAGCGCTTCCTTCAAGCTCGGTGCGTTCGGGCCGGCCGGGATCTTCTTCGAGATCTTGTCGACTTCGCCCAGTGGGATGTCGAGCGCGCGACCGACGTCGCGGACGACCGTGCGCGACGCCATCGTGCCGAAGGTGACGATTTGCGCCACGTTCTCGTCGCCGTAGCGTCGGCGCGTGTACTCGAGAACTCGCGGCCTTCCGTCCATGCAGAAGTCGATGTCGATGTCGGGCATCGAAACGCGCGAGCTGTTCAGGAAGCGCTCGAACAGTAGGTCGTAGCGCAGCGGGTCGACCCGC
>JAWXBU010000005.1:0-2941 GCA_034440255.1 Planctomycetota bacterium
AGCGGACGTGACTCAGGGGGCGTGTGCGTCATGGACACACGGTGAGCCGCGCGCTGAGCTGGTTCTATGACGCGATCACATTGCGCACCGGACGCTTACAGTTGAGGCAGGAATGGACGCCGCTGTGCTTCGTCCTACCGTCTGCGCGCTGGTCCTCCGCCAGCATCAAGTTCGACCCGAACTGGCGGAAGCGACTCCAAGTGGTCATCTTTGTGATCGTGCTCATGCGCCCTCCCGTGCCTCGGCTCGCCGCGCTTGCCACGCGGCGCACAACGCTGATGTGCGCGCCGCCGACGGTGCACCCCACGACGGACCGAGGCGCGAAGCTCCAGGGACGGGACGCCGCCCTGGGTGCGGGGATTGGGGACCGATTACCGGCCGGAGGGGGTTCAGGCGCATGTGCTCGGCGTCCGACATTTATGACGTTGACTATGTAGTCGATGTTGGCTAGGTTCGATCCAGAATCCTCGGTTTCCGCCTGCCGGTCGGCGGCGGAGAAGCAGGTGCCCATGACTCAGACCCCTCAGGACCTCGGAAAGCGCCTCCAGGAGGCACGGGATGCCGCTGGCCTCACCCAGGCGGTTGTCTCCGAGCACCTCGAGGTGCCGCGCTCGGCAGTGGCGGAGTTCGAGGCCGGACGGAGGAGCGTCACCGGGTTGGAACTGGACCGACTCGCCCGGCTCTACGGCCGTTCGGCAGCCGAGCTTCTCGAACCCGCCCCGATGGCTCCCGACCCGGTGTCCACCTTGCTCCGGGCGTCCCAAGAGATCGCACAGGACCACGCACTGGAGAGCAAGGTGCGTGGCTACTGGCGACTCTGCGACGAGGTTGAACACCTCGAACGCAAACTCGGGATACCGCGCAGGGCGTCTGCGCTCTTCGCGTACTCAATCGCTTCACCCACCACGAAGTGGGAGGCGATCCGACAGGGCCAGGACGTGGCGGCGCTCGAACGCAATCGGCTCGACCTGGGTGCGTCGCCGGTGTGGGAGCTACCGGAGATTCTCCAAGCGCAGGGTGTTCGCGTCACCGAGGAGGCTCTCCCCGACGGCGTCTCCGGCGCGTTCCTCTATGGGAAGGACCTCGGCCCGCTGATCATCGTGAACGAGAACGAGCACCGAGTGCGTCGGCTCTTCTCGTACGCGCACGAGTACGCTCACGCGCTCCTAGACCGAGCCCGCAACGCGACGGTCAGCCGAAGATCGGACAAGGACGACTTGATGGAAGTGCGGGCCAACGCCTTTGCCGCGCACTTCTTGATGCCCGAGGTCGGAGTCTTCGCGTTCCTTGCATCGCTCGGCAAAGGATCGACGGGACGACAGCTACAGGTCGTGCCCGACTCCGCGAGTACGGGCAGTGCGGACGCGGTCTTCGCCTCGAAGCGATTGCCGACCGCGAGTCAGGCGGTGCAGATCCACGACATCGTGCACCTCGCACACGTGTTCGGCGTGAGCTACTCCGCCGCGCTGTTCCACCTGCTCAACTTGAAAGTGCTGACGCGCGACCAGTTCGAGGCGCTCCAGGTTCAAGACGATCACGCGCGGCGACTAGCGCGGGCGATGCGGGGCAATGCGCTCGACGAGGACTTCCACTGGAAGCTCTCATCCCAAGTTTTGTCGCTCGGCTTGGAGGCGTACCGCCGCGAAATCATCTCGCGCCGCAAGCTGATCGAGCTTGCGAAGGACGCCGGGATCGAAGAGTCCACGGTCGATGAAGTCCTCACCGATGCAGGGCTTGACGATGATCCGGTCCCTGCGCGGGTGTCGGAGTGATCCGCGTTGGAGCAGGCCGCCGATAGCCGCGCACGAGTTGTCTGCGACACGTGCATTCTCGTGAACTTCGCGCGGATCGCGCGACTCGACCTGCTCGTCGAGCATCCTGACTACCGCTTCGTCGTTCCCGAACAGGTGCTCGACGAGCTGACCGAGCCTGGACAACGTGTCTACGTCGATGCCGCGCTGGCGGACGGCGGTCTCGAACTCGTCGTGTCATCCGACCTCGCGGAGATCACGAAGGCCGTCGAGCTGCGTCGGCACATGGATCGAGGCGAGGCGGTTGCGTTCGCGGTAGCCGAGCATCGGGGATGGCTCATTGCCACGGACGAAGGACGGCGGACGCGACGCATGATCGTCGAGCAGCTCGGCGCGAAGCGCCTCTTGACGACACCGGCCATTCTCCTGATCTGCATCCGAGCGAGAATGCTCACGGTCGCAACCGCCGACGCCATCAAGGCAGAGCTGGAACGGCACCGCTTCCGCATGGCGTTCAAGTCCTTCGCCGATCTCGATCAGGGATAGCGCTAGTCGTCGTTCGCGCCCAAAGCCACCAGGATCTCGATGCCTACTACAGCCCGCAAGCACTTCGGCGAAGACATGAAGCGCGCCCGCGCAGTGCTGCTTCTTGGCCAACGAGAAGCGCCGTCAGACGCCGATCTGGCTTCCGACCTCGCAAGGTCGAGCGTTGTCTTCGCGGTCGGTGCCTTGGATGCCTACTTGTGCGATGCGTTCGTCGATGTGCTCGCCCGGACAATGCACGACGTGCAGGACGCACAAGCAGCAGCTCCCGACCGGCTATTCGAAGCTCTCCCTTCCAGCCGGGCCGCTCTTCTCCATCGCGTACACGTCACGGCACAACTGGGCGCTGCGGATGGCCGCTCGGAAGCTGATGGAGAAGGACAATCTCCTCCGGCTCTCGCGTCTGGAGGAGATGTTCAACCCAGCTCTTGTGTCTGGCCAGAAACTCGGCTCTCCGGCAGGTTTAGTGGAAGCATGGAAGGCCCTTCGTGCCTCGCGGGTGGCTGAAAGAAGGAATCCTGGAGGGAGGCGACCGTCGGCCGGGCACGTCGCAGGGCCGCGCGAGTGGCCGGATCCTCGAGGAATCCGGTCCGCCACCGCCCTCGCCCCCGTGACGCCCCCAGAGCCGGCGACCAAGCGTGCGAGTG
>JAWXBU010000006.1:0-25658 GCA_034440255.1 Planctomycetota bacterium
AAGGGGAACCGAATGACACCGCTTGGCTCGCACCCTGGTTCGGATCGCTCTACCCCGGTGAGCAAATCTACGTGCAAGGTTTCGCCACCGACGACGGCTCGGATCCGCAGGACGGGCTCGCTTTCACCTGTGTCGGTGCCTCGCGCATCGACTTCACGCTCTTCGTCGACGATCCGTGGACCGACCTCGACGTCTGGCTCTTCGATCCGGCACTCGACCAATTCGTGGCCGCTTTCGACTTCCCCTACGGCGACGAGAAAGGCTCCTTCTGGCTCGCGGGCACGCAGGAATTCCAGCTCGTCGTCGTTCCGGCAGACGGAGCCTCGGGCTGGACGCTGTCGGTCGAATCTTCGACGACCCACTTCAGCGCCGCAGCTGCGGAAAACGCGCTCCCGGAGCTACCGCTGAACCTGCGCGGCTACTCCCGCACGCACGGCGAAGCGCACGCACTCGACGCCCGCCTCTGAATCATCGAGCTTCCCGCGCGGTGTAGGCCCGCGGTTCCGACCTGGGTCGGAATCGCGGGCTACTCTTCATCGAGGTCCCCTGACGATGAAGTCGCCCGTCTCCGCGAGCCCGATCGCGCACGCTCGATTCGTGGCGATCGCGGCAGCCGCGCTGCTCACCACCGGTTGCATGGTTGCACCGCCGGTCGAGCACACCGTCGCCCGTGAGGGTGTCGTGCGTGCGTCGACCTATGCCCGGGCGGCTCGCGTGGCCAAAGCTCTGGACGCACTCACGCCGCAAGTCCAAGCCTTCCTGCCCGATACGCGCCGCGTGGACCTCGAAGTCTGGGTGCAGGATGTGCCCGCTCTCTACGAATTCCAAGCGAGCGCCTACAGCGACGCCGACGGTTTCTACGCGGAAGGAGCGCGCCGGATCCACCTGCGTGAAGGCTCCGATCACATCGAGCGCACACTCGCCCACGAATTGGTGCACGCGTCCTTGGGTGAATCGTGGCGCAGCCTGCCCGGGACACTCGAAGAGGGCTTGTGCGACTACGTGTCGACGCGCCTGTGCCCGGAATCCGCAGGGCGACTCGCGGCCGGACGCCTCTCGAGCGCCGCGTTCGCCACCGGCGGGCTCGCCCTCGAAATCGAACTCGCAGAACCTGCGCTCGATCGGCCGGGCGAACACGACGTGTGCTGGTCTGCACGTCTGCGGCTCGAAGGTGAACCGCGCATCGTCGTCGATCCGTTGCGCGTCTTCGATCTGGAAGCCGGCCTGTCGTCGAGCGACTTGAGCCCCGCGCAAAAGAAAGCCTTCTACGGCATCGCTTTTCTCGTCGTGGAGCGCATCGCGGACCGCGTAGGCATCGAGGGCCTGCACGATCTCTGCGTTCAAGCGAATGCGCAGGGCCTGACGCAAGTGCCGGCCGAACGCTTGCTCGAGGCCGCCGGACTCGGACTCGACCGGGCGTCGTTGCGCGCCGCGATCGAGGCCGAATTCGGACCGCGCGAGATCGAGGAGCTGGTGCGCGCGCACCCCGAATTTCTGGCCTCGACGATCGCGCACTACCTGCGATCGCTGGGGCTGGAGCGCGATCTGTACGACGAGCTCATGACGCTCGAGGCCTTCGTCGCGGTGCGTGGGCCGAAGACGCGCGGGTTGGCGATCTCGTCGCTGGCGGTTTTCGAGAACGAAGTCCTGGCCGCCATCGCGGCCGACCGGCCCGAGTTCGCGGGTCGCTGATCGGGGACGGCGCGCTCGTCCAAGAACCCCGTCATTCGGGGCAAATCACGGGAAGGATCGGCGCACCCACGGCGTCGACCAAAGCGCCATGAAACTCCCCGCTGTTCTCGCCGTGATCGGCACCCTGGGTTTGGGTGCGACCCTCCTGTTGGCTCAGACTCGTACCGACGCACGGGACACCGCCGCGCAGGAGACGTATTTCGCTTCGGGTCAGCTGGAGTCGCGGGTCGAGTACGCCGAGGGTCGACGCGACGGCGCGGCGCAGCGCTACTTCGCGAACGGGACCAAGGAGGCGGAGGGCCGCTACGACGACGGTCGCATGGAGGGCGAGTGGAAATTTTGGAACGCGGACGGATCCGTCGACGCAGAGCGCACGGGCTCGTACTTGGGCGGTGATCGGATCGCGGACGGGTCTCTGGGGGCCGGAAGCTGAGGGCTCGAATTCTGAAACGAACGCCGAAGTTTGGGGCGTCGAGAACACGCGGGGGCATCGAAGGGATGCTCCGCGTGTTTTTTTTCTACCGGCGTTCGTACTCCAGCCCGAGTAGAGCCGTGCCGCGGTCAGCCACTCAACCGGGTACGTCGGCCGTGAACGAGTACACGCCCTTCTGGCCCGACGTCTCCTCCACCGCGACGCGCAGACGCGACACGAGGACGTCAGGGAACCTGCGAGCCAGACGAGCTTGGAGCTCGTGACCGAACCACGTCGCGAGATTCTCGGAGCTCGTGTTGTTGATCGGCATGACGATCACGTCCTCTTTCGGCGCCGCGTAATAGCGCTCCAAGTAGCGCACCTCGACAATTCCGTCCGCGCGCAAGCCGTGTTGCAAGACCGGATGCAGGCCGGGAACGAGCCAGTGCTCGTCCAATTCGTCGCAGATCTCGCGCACGACGGGCTTGACCATCTTGAAGTCGATCACGAGTCCGAAACGCGTCAACGCTGCGTCGATCTCGACGAACACGCGATAGTTGTGTCCGTGCAGACGCTCCGCCGAACCGTCGGGGAAGATCAAGAAGTGCGCGGCTGAGAACTTGAAATACTCTTTGTCGAGCTCGATCGACCAACGTTCCATGCGTGTCCGCTCCTAGTCGGCGGGGCGCACAGGATAGCGAGCGAACGCCGTGCGTGACGTCTCCGCGTCAAGGCGTCGAAGGAATCGAACTCGAGCGCGCCTTCACCATCGGCGCGACGCCGGATGGAGCTCCGGTGAAGTTCGCGTTCCACGCATCCTTCAAGTAAGTCGCTCGATCCGGCAAGAAACCGGTCGCAACCAGCCGGTTCAGCGCCGTCGAATAATTGGCCGGCAGTGGAGACGAGGTCTGGTACGCGGCGTTGTAGGCCACGATCGCCTGATTGACGATTTTCAGCTTCTCGAGCGTCTTCTCGCGTCGCACGCCCGTGAAATTGACGACGATCGCAATGTCGTTCGCGTCACCGAAAGCTCCGTCGTCACCGGCGCTCGTCAGCGTGAGCGTCGTACCGCGCGTCACACGGTAGTCGCGCGACCAACCGTCGACCACGTAGCCCGTCTTCGTAGCTGACGCAGCGATGGCGCCGGCGACATAGGGTCCCGCCCAACCGGCCGAGTCCGCGCGTCGCGGATCTCTCTCCAAGTCCGAGATCGTGCGCGGGACGTTGTTCGTGTCGCGGCAGTATTCGAGCGCCGCGCCGGCGAGAACGTTCAACTCCTCACGCGTCGCCTTGCGCGCTGCGGTCGCGATCGCCTTCTGCACGACGGGCACGGCGACACCGCTGAGAATCGACAAGATGGCGACGACGACGATGATCTCGAGCAGCGAAAAACCGCGGGTACGCGTGCAAGTCGACTGAGGCCTGGTGCGCATGGGTTCCTTCACATCTTCTCGTAGAGTTCGAAGATCGGCATGAGCGCCGCCAGCAGGATGAACGCGACGACGCACGCCGCGAACACGAGCAAGGCCGGCTCGAGCACCGTCAAGAAGCGCTTCACGCTGCGCGGGATCTCGTCGTCGTAGTAGCGCACGAGTCGATCGAGACAGCCGTCGAGCTCACCGCTCTTTTCGCCGACACCGACCATCTGTCGCAAGAGCGGGTCGATCTCGGGTTCGCGATCCAGGCCTTCGGTGATCGTCGAGCCGCGACGGACAGAATCGGCAGCACGCGCGAATGCGTCCTCCATGGCCTTGTTACCGCATGAACTGCCAGCGACGCCCATCACGGTGAACACGTCGCAGCCCGCCCCTTGCAGGATGCTCGCCGTACTGGCGAAGCGCGACGTCGCGAGTTGACGTTGCACTTTCCCGAGGCGCGGGATTTTGAGCAAGGCACCGTGAAAGCGCGCTCGTCCGGCAGGTGTGCGAGTCCAACGTGTCCAAGCAACCACGGCGAACACGACACCGAGCGTCAATACGACCACGTTCTCGCGCAAGAAGTCGGACGCACCGAGAACGATCCGCGTCTGGATCGGCAGACTGTCGCGACCTCCGGGAAACATGCCCAGAATGCGCGGCAAAACGAAGTAGAGCAGCACGAGGACGAGACCGAAAATGGCCGTCATCAGGATGCAGGGATAGATCAGCGCCTGCATCGCGGTCGCGCGCATGCCCTGCGACCACTCGAGATACTTGGCGAGACGCTCGAGCACGGTATCGAGAGAACCAGCGGCTTCACCGGCCACGACGGAGGCGCGGTACACCGGCGGAAAGGCCTGGGGATGGCGCGCCATCACGTCGGAGAGCGACTCACCGGCCTGCAAGCCTGCGACCATTTCGGAAACGAGATCGCGCGCTTCCTGAGTCTCGAGACGTGAACCGATGCTGCGCATGCCTTCGACGATCGGCACTCCGGCACCCGTTACGGTCGCGAGCTGAGTCGTGAACGAGAGCAGGGACGAGCGATCGAGGCGGTGCATCCGGTTCTTCGTCTCGCTCGTGACGACTCTCGCCGAGGCGAGCGCAAGACCACGGGCTTCGAGATCGCGGTCCAAGTCCACCTCGGATTCGGCACGCGCGTGAGCTTGGCAGCGCTCACCCGTCGACGTCACCGCGATGTACTCGAATGTCTTCACTTCGCACTCTTCCCGTGCGTGCCTTCGCGCTCCTCGTCGTCGAGGCGGTGACTGCGATTGACGCGTTCGACTTCGGAGCGCGTCGTGATCCCCGCACGCACCTTGGCCTTGCCGTCGTCGGTCATCGTTCTCATGCCGCCCTCGAGTGCGAGCCGCCTCAAGAGCGACATGTCGGCCTTCGACCGGATCGCTTCGGCGGAAGCGTCGTCGGGCAGAAAGATTTCGGAGATCACGGTTCGGCCAGAAAAGCCGCTGTTTCTGCAGCGTTCGCAACCCGCTCCGGCCATCGGACCACCGACGTCGCCGTCCAGCCAGCGCACATCGTGTTCGGTCGGCTCTACCGGCTTCGCGCAGAACTTGCATACGCGGCGCACGAGTCGTTGGGCGAGCACGCCGATCAGCGAGTCCTCGATCAGATACGAGTCGATGCCGATGTCGACCAATCGAGGAATCGCTCCGAGCGCGGTGTTGGTGTGCAAGGTGGAGAACACGAGGTGCCCCGTCATCGACGCCTTGATCGCCATCTGTGCCGTCTCGGCGTCACGAATTTCACCGATGAGGATCACGTCGGGGTCTTGCCGCAGGAGGGCGCGCAATCCTTCTTGGAATCCGAAGCCGATCGCCGGATCGACCTGACTCTGACGGAGGAGCGGCAGCCGATACTCGACCGGGTCCTCGATCGTCGCGACGTTGCGTCCCATCGCGTCGACTTCTCCGAGCAGGGAGTACAACGTCGTCGTCTTTCCAGAACCCGTCGGACCCGTGACGAGGAACAATCCGTGACTGCGTGTCGCGATCGTCTGCATCGCGCGCACTTGAGGGCCGATGATGCCGAGCGCCGCGAGCTTTCCGCCCGTTCCGCTCTTGTCGAGGATGCGGATGACGACGTTTTCGCCGTCGGTCGTGGGCATGATCGACACGCGCAAGTCGACGTGCCGCTCGTCGAATGCGAAACGAATGCGGCCGTCTTGCGGGCGACGGCGTTCCGAGATGTCGAGTCCGGACAGGATTTTGATGCGCGATACGACGGCTGAAGTCGCGTGACTCGGCAAGTTCTCGCCGGGTTGCAGGATGCCGTCGATGCGGTAGCGCACGCGCGTCACGCGCTCGTCGGGCTCGATGTGGATGTCGGTCGCGCCTCGGTAGATGCCGTCGAGCAACACCGCTTGGGTGACCTTCTCGACCGGCAGCTCGCGACCGCCGTCTTGGGCGAGATCCGCGAACACTTGGGCAGTGCGCGCAGTCTGACCGCGCACGTGCTGCCCGAGCAACGCCAAGACGTCGCTCTCGGTCGTCAGCGCGATCTCGAGCGGATACGGGAAGCGCGCGCGGACCTGACTGACCTTTTGTGTGTCGTCGGGGTCTGCCATCAGAACGAGCAGCGACCCGCCCTGCATTTTCACGGGGAAAGACAGCGTTTCGCGCACAAAAGCCGGGTCGAGCGCGGACACGAGCAGCGGGTCGGGATCGACTTCGAAAGCCGACAAGAACGCGCATCCGAGATCCTCGGCGACGAGGCGCGTGATGCTCTCCTGCGAAACGAATGCGAGCGAGATCAAGATCTCACCCAGCGGTCGATGCGCGCGTTGCTGTTCCTTCAGCGCGACATCGAGTTGCTCTTTCGAGACCAGACCCTTCGAGAGGAGCCGGTCGCCGAGCCGACCCTTGACGGTGACGGTCATCGCTTCGCTTCACCCGCAGCGCGTCGCTCGTTCGCCACACTTTCGTCGAGGCCCAATTCGCGCCGGCGCGAGTCGAACACTTGACGCCAGGAATCGGTCACGCCCCCGGCTGCATCGAGTGCGATGATGCGCGGCGAAATGAACACGAGCATCTCGCGCTTGTCCACGCGATCTTCCTTGCTCTTGAACAACGCGCCGAGCACGGGCAAGTCCATCAACAGCGGAATGCCGCGGTCGGTCTTGCTCTTCTTGTCTTGCATCAAGCCGCCGACGACGAGCGTTTCGCCGTCGCGCACTTGGAAACGCGAAGTGAGCGTGCGTCGATCGACAGCCGGCACCCCGTTCAAGAATTCGGCGACCTCGGACAGGTCTTGCGTGACGGAGAATTCGATCACCCCGTTCGCGCGGATCGACGGCGTCACCTGCATCTTCACACCGACGGGCTTGAACGCGACTTCTTGGGTCGAGCTCGAACCGACACCGCCGGTCGTTCCGCTGGTCACGTTAGTCGTGCTCTGGATGTAGGGCACTTCACGCGTGATGTCGATCGAAGCCTGCGTGTTGTTCACCGCGACGACGCGCGGAGAACTCAACAGCTCCACGCCCACGTAGCGTCCGAGTGCCTGCAACGTCGAATCGACGACGCCGTTCGCCGAACGGAAGTTGAGTGAGAAATCGTCGCTCGTGGTCGCGAACTGCTGCAGGATCGTCAACGAGTCGTCACCGACGTCGATGCCGTTGAAGTTGTGCGACACACCCAACTCGAACTGCTCCCCGAGCGTGATCTCGACGATCCGCATTTCGATCAGCACTTGTTCCTGGATCCGATCCGCTGCTTCGATGTATTGCGCCACGATGTCCACGTCCGAGCGTCGGCCGCGCACCATGACGAAGTTCTGTTCGGCGTCGACCACGAGCTGTGCGCCCGTCGGGAGCAGCGCTTTCAACTTGGGCTCGATCTCCGCGGCCCTGGCCGACTTCAGCTTGAAACGGCGTTCGTCCGGTTGGTTCGCGTCGTCGCGCGTGACCCAGTAGATGCCCGGAGGATCCTCCACGAGCATCAATTCGTTGCGCGCGAGGATCGTCTGGAGCGCGGTATCCAAACTCACGTCGACGAACGTCGCGTCGACTTTGGTGTCGAGTGCGGCGTCCAAATACACATTCACTCCGGCAGCTGCGCAGATGGTGTGGATCGCCTCGGCGAGCGGCTTGCCGCGCAACTCGAGGTGGGTCGGCTCCGCATTCGACCGCGTGGGCAGATGTGCCGCGACACGGACGTTGCGTCGTGCGAACTCGGGCTCGTCTGCGATTCGCGTGGGCGGAGGCAGCGACAGCGTCGGCCGCAGCTTGTCGCGCGGCTCGCGCGGCGGATCCTGCAAGGACTTCACCGTGGGCTCGAAAGCCTGGCACGCCGAGAGCGCGCTCGCCCCGACTGCGACGACGACGCGTGACCAAGTGGATTGCGTGTGACTCATGATCCGCTGCCGTTCTGCTTCGAGTCGACTTTGTCCGAGCTCGCCTTCTTGTTCGCCTCGTGATCCCCCGCCTTTTGAGCGGCGGTGTTCACGCCGGCCGCACTCGCCGCAGCTTCCTTCAAGAGAGGGAGCAACTTGTCGAGTTCACCGATCGCCGCGGACGTGCTCGTCGTCCCAGGCTGCGTCGCGCCGGTCTGAGGCTGACTGGAGTTCGCGGTCGGATTCGTGTTCGTGGTCTGCGTGATCGGCGCGCGTGCTTGGAAAGGCATCAATCCGACGCGCACGCTCCGACCGGAGCGCGAGAATGTCACGTGATTCGTTTCGATCGTCGCGACGGTCAAGCCCGCTACGGGCTCGTCGCCGACTGAGAGCAGCAACGGTCCGAGGCACGCCATGCGTCGGCTCTTTCCGACGAGGGTGCCCTGGAGCGGGTGTGTCGAGAGAAAGTCGTCGATGGGATCCCGGACCGGCGCGAGATCCACGATCGGCGTACTCGTCATCGGGCTCGGCGTCGGATCGAACGCGAGTTGCGGCGCGGGCTGTGCCGCCGCGGAACTCTGGGTCACGTCGATCGGTGCGGCCCAAGCCGAAGCCAATCGGGTCAGATCCAGGCCTGTTTTCTCGGGCAAGATCAACTTCGCCTTGGCGATCGAGGCTTCGAGCGAGCGCGCTAGATCGTCGCGATCTCCACCTTCGCTGGACGGCCCCCCCACTGGCGTGGACGAAGCATCGACCGGCGACGCGGCGTGCGGCGCAGTCGTTGGCGCATTCACATCCGTGATCGTGGACGCTGCACCACCCAGCGCGGAAGCTTCTCGGCGCGGCGGCGTGGAGCTCTTCGTCGCCGCCGCGAGGATCTGCGGGATCCACACGATGCCGACGCCGACGACGAGCATCAGCGCGAGGATCTTCTTCAGCTTGGGAGTCAATTTTCACCTGCGAGTTCTTCGTCCACTGCGGGCAGGAGTGCGTCGCGGTGATGGAAGGAGAGAGTTATCTGGAATTCGAATCGCGGGTCGGAGGCCGTCATGCGCGAGAACTTCGATTCGACGACGGACACGGCGAGGCCGAGGCCTTGAACACCTTCGACGAAGGCGACGATGTCGGAAAGCGTTCCGCCACCGCGCAGACTCGCTTCGTTGGCGACGACGCGATCCAGTGTTGTCGCGAAAGTCGTCTCGAGCGGATTCCCGATCTCGATCGTCTGCAAGTCGATGTGAGTGCTCCGTGCGACGAGCACGACGATGTTCTGCAAGTCGAGCGCGGACAAGCGCGCCGGGACCGTCGCCACGACGGCGGCGCGCGCTTCTTCGATGCGGCGGATGCCGCCCATGCGTTCGAACTCCAGCGCTCGTTCGCGTTCGAGCCCGAACTCGTGCTCGCGCTGTTCGGCTTGGACACGCTGACGACGCGCTGCGTCGAGACCGAGGGTGGGCTTGGCGACGACACCCGACGTGCCGAGGATCAGGAGCACGGCCGGCACGATCACGGTCGTCGCCCGTGCACCGCGTCCGGCTTGGAGATTGTCGATTCGACTCATCGCTGACCCTCGAGTCGCGCCTGGATCTTGAAGGCGATCGGCTGCACTCCCGTTGGAATCGTTCCGGTCGGTGAGGACACGACGGCTTCGAAACGCGGGCTTTCTTCGATGTTTTTCACGACTCGGTCGACCCCGAGCATCGCCGTCGCCGGGTCGGGAGAGGCGACCCCGGAGACTTCGAATTCGGCCTTGGTCAGCGGACCGAGTTCGAGCCCGATCAACGCCGCATCACTGCCGAGCGCGCCCAAAATGTCGGTCACGACCGTCCGGAACTTCCAACCGTGCGCCAACACGTCGGCGTTGCGAGCGGTGATCCGATCGAGCTCGACCAGCGCTGCAGCCGCTGCGGCATTCTCGAGACGCAGCTCGTCGAGGCCGAACGTGCGAGCATTCGCCGCCAGAACCGCTTCGAGTTCCAAGAGCTCCGCCTTGCGAGCCGGTCGATAGGCGATGGTCGCGACGGTGCAGAGCGACGCGAAGATCGCGATGAGCACGAACGACACGAACTTCGGCTGCAGCGGGATCGGCAGCGTCAAGTCCGATTGCAGTCCGCCGCTCTCGCGGCAAGCATCGAGCGCTTCGATGCGACCGTGATCGAGACCGGGGGCTTCGTCCGTGTCCGCGTTCGACAGCAGCACGAGAGCGTTGGGCAGCGCCGTGTTCACGGCAGCCTTGAAGAGAGGCGCACGATCGCGCGGCAATCCGATCAAGACGACTTGCCCCACAGCGCCACCGCGATTCGCTTTGCGCCACGCAGCGTCGAAGCTCTTGATCTCTTGCACGAGGCTCATCGCCAGCGTCGGCTGCGCGCGCATGTCCCCTTCGAGCACATTTTCGTTGACGAGCGTGTCGCCGTGGATCAAACCGACCGACGCCGACTTGCGCAGCGCCGAAACGACGATGCAGGCTTGCGTCTTGTCAGCGCGCAGCGCCTGTCCTCGTGCCAATGTCGAGATCTGACTCGAGACCGTGCGCGCGATCTTGAAGCCGACTTTGGCGAGCGCGGCACGCAAGTCGCGCGTCTCTTCGCGCAGTACGGCCGTCACCAGCCAACGCTTGTCCACTCGTGACGCTTTCAGCTCGCCGGCTGCGGGTGCGACCTCTTCGAAACACGTCGCCGTGAAAGCGACTTGTTCCACGTCGCATTCGCACATGCCGGCTGCTTTGCGTCGCAAAGCCGTGCGTGTCTCACGGCGCGACATCACGGGCAACGTGATGAGCTTTTGCCGGACGAGCCCCTGACCGAGCGCGAGTACGCAGCGCCCCGGCGTCGTTCCCGCTTCGCGGACTACGGCCGACGCTGCATCCGCCAGCGCCTGGATTCCTGCTCCGGCCACGGGCTTGACCGCGTGATTGTTTTTTCCGTCCTTGTCGACGAAGAGCCACTCCACGCACTCGCGGTCGACTGCGAGTACGGCGCTTCCCAGCGGCTGCGGGCGTTTCAGGTTCATGCGTGGCGAAGTTCGCGGCGAAGCCTTTTCACAGGTCGTCGCGGACCTGATCGGAAAACGACGGCGCTATGGCGGCTCGAGCCGGACAGTTCTTCTTCGGTTCGACCCCCGATGGCCTTGAGGGCCTGGGCCATCGCTACAGGGCGCGCAGCTGCCTGCCGATAGTTCAGGGGCCGGTTCCAGGATCGATGACCTGCATGCGACTCCTGCTTCACGGCAACGCCCCCCATCGAACGTCTCCACACATCCAGGTAAACTCATGAGTCAAGTCCAAAGACGCGCCGGCTTCACGCTGATCGAGTTGGTCGTCGTCATCTCGATCTTGGCGATCCTCGCCGGAGCACTCATTCCGCGCGTGACGAATCGCATGGCCCAATCGCGTGACGCGCGACGCCTCAACGACATCCGCGCCGTGAAGAACGCCGTCGACCAGTACTACATCGACAAGGGTTACTACCCGGCGGCTCGTCAGAACGCGGCGTACGGCGGCTGGGATGTCTCGCAAGACGGTGACTTCATCCCGGTACTGCTCTCGGAAGGCTATCTGCAAGCCATCCCGAAAGACCCGATCAACGACGAGACGTACCAGTACCGCTACTACCTGTACGACAAGGGCACGGGCGGCTGTAAGGGCGACTCGAAGTTCTACGTGCTCGGCCTGCGCGCGTTCGAGACGGCCGACATGGCGCTCAAGAACACGGGCTACTTCCAGTGCGCGTCGCGCAACTGGGGCACCGAGTTCGCGTACGTGACCGGCGGCGGTGCGTCGATGACGTCCACTGCGAACATCGGCGGCTGAAGCAGCGGCCGTTCGAGAGGGGCTACCGCGCTGTGCGTCCAGAGATGGGATGCGCGGCGCGTTTCGTTTCCACGCGTCAGTCAGCGTTGCTAGATTCGAACATGATGACCAAGACGAAGATCGTGCACGTGCCGAGCTTGGATCTCGATTTCGAAGTGCTCGCCGACGATGCCGTCATCGGGCCTGCGATCGAACGCGGCATGTGGGAAGAGCACGAAACGCGACTATTCCGGGCGCATCTGCACCCCGGCGATCGCGTCATCGACCTCGGCGCGAACGTGGGTTGGTTCGGCGTCCAGGCCGTCATGGCCGGCGCGGACGTCACGTGTTTCGAGCCGGTGCCCGCGATCGCAGAAGTCTGTCAGCGCAACCTGGATCGAGCACTGCGCGCCGGTCGCGGTCGCGCGACGTTGCATCCTTGTGCGGCCGGTTCCGAACGCGGTACGGCCGAGATCGCCATCGCGACGCGCAACTACGGCGACAACCGCGTGCTCGACCCGTTCCGACCGCGTCCGTCCGACATGGGCGTCGGCGCGGTGATGCCGATCCGTGTCGAGCGCGTCGACGATCTGCTCTCCGGTCCGTTCCGCGTGATCAAGATCGACACGCAAGGATCCGAGTGGCACGCGCTCTTGGGCATGAAGCAAATCCTCGAGCGCAGCACACGATGCACGTTGCTGCTCGAGTACTGGCCGTACGCTTTGCGCGGAGCGAAAGGCGAGCAGATGCTCGAGTACCTCGCGGGTCTGGGCTTCACGTTCGGCAAAGCGACCGCGGCTCCCTACCCGATGTCGGCCGCGCGCGTGCAACGGCAAGTGACGAGACGCGACCCGATCAAAGGCGGCCTCGATCTGTACGCGACGCGCGGTGTACCTTTCCACGTAGGCGGCATCGGCGGTCGAGTGCGCGCGCTGGCCAGATCGTTGCGTGAGGGTTGATGTCGCCATGCGAGTGATCGATTTCCACGCCCACTACTTCGGCCGCGTTTTCTTCGAGACGCTCGCCGCGCAATCACCGCTCGAAGGCGATGTCGAATCGAAGCTCTCGCGCCTCGTCGAGCGCACAGGCCTCCAACTGCCCTCGGCGAACAACGCCGAACACGCGCGTCGTTGGATCTCTGAACTCGATCGCAACCAAGTCGACCACATGTGCACGTTCGCGAGCGTGCCCGAAGAAGTTCCGGCCGTCGTCGAAGCGGCACGCGAATCGAACGGGCGCTTGTCGGCGTTCGCGATCGTCGATCCGCGCGTCGATGGCGCTGCGGCGAAGGTCCGCACGCTGCTCGAAAAGCGCGCCATCCGCGGCGTGCTCCTGTTTCCGGCGATGCACCACTACGCGATCGGCGGCAGTGCAGCCAAGCCCTTGCTCGATGCACTCGACGAACACGCGGGCGTGTGCTTCGTGCACTGCGGTGTGCTCGTCGTGAAGTTGCGCGACCTCCTGAAATTGCCTCGGCCGCAAGACCTCGCTTACGCCGATCCGCTCGCCATCGTTCCGGCGGCGAGTGCGCACCCGCGCGTGTCGTTCGTGATCCCCCATTTCGGCGCCGGGTTCTTTCGCGAAACGCTCATGACCGGTGTGTCCGCTGCGAACGTCTTCGTCGATACGAGTTCGTCGAACGGTTGGCGCGCCACGCAGTGGCCGAAGCCCACCCTGAGCGAAGTGTTCGCGCGCACGCTCGAGGTGTTCGGTCACGAGCGCATTTTGTTCGGCACGGATTCGAACACGTTCCCCGCCGGTTGGCGCAGAGATCGCTTCGAAGAACAACACGCGGCGTTGCGCACGCTCGGGACGAGTGTCGCAGCCGAAGAGGCGATCTTCGCCGGCAACGCGCGGCGCATTTTGGGACTTCCGGATTCGGCATGAGAAAGGCCCCGGGCCGAGCGTGATGCTCGTCCCGAGGCCGCGAATCTCACCGAAGAACCTCGTCGACTGCGGGTCGACGGGGTTCACTGCATCACGGGGCCCACGTCACCGAAACCCCGTTCGACGTGTTGAACGTGCTCACCGTGCAGAAGGCGATCGCATCGCGATACCAGCACTGGTAGTGCTTCACGTCAGCAGCGTTGATCGGGCCGCCGCCGACCGTGATCGGATTCGGCGTCAGTCCGCCCGGGTAAGTCGCCGCGCCCGCGACCGGGAACACGACGCCGAGCCGCAGGATGCCGGCTGCCGCGCACAGCATGCCGTCACCGAAGGGAATCGGACTTCCGGCGAGGCCGTTGGCTTGGAAGAACAAGCCCGGGCCGCTCATTTCGCTCGTGTTCAAGGTCAGCGAGTCGCTCGTGACCGACGGCGTGCCGCCGCCGAGCAAGCGCGCGCCGATCGCGAAGGACGAGTTGCCGCAGCCGCGCACCGCTCCGCCGTTGTTGCCACAAGCGACGCACGTCGTGCCGACGACGTCCCCTGAGCAGAAGGGCGTTCCGACGATGCCTTCGCACGCGTCGATGACGTTGTTCCCGTTCACGTCGCTGCCCAACCCGTCGGCGATCTCGGTGTCGTCCGGGATGCCGTTCGCGTTGCAGTCCACGGCGCTAGTGACGTAGAGCAGCACGTTGTAGTCCTCGTCCGGACCGATGTGCGTGCCCGCGGGCGGCGTCGGACCGACGGCGAGGTTCACGTTGAACTGTCCGTCTTGGTCGTTGTCGTAGACGAGGCCGGCTTGGATCACGAGGCCGCCGAGCGTGCGCGCGTCACTCGTCGAGAGCGCACCGACCGGTTGATCGAGGTAGCCGACCTCACTGATGTTCGAGGACCATGCCGTGCCCGAGGCGACCGAGTTGCTGTCGTTGATCGCGAGGAAGCGCACGCGGTAGTTGCGGGCCGAGTTGCGTCCCGCGAACGTGTCGCCTTGAGCCAGAACGAGCTCGAGGCGGTAGGAGAAGTTCGCCGGATTCAGGACCGCGCGGAAGAGACCGACGGAGACCGCGCCCGGAGCGGAATTGCGCTCGAACACGCCGATGAACCACACGTTGCCCACCGAATCGATCATCGGACCCGACATCGTCGTGCCGAGCGGCGCTGCGCCGAACGGGCGTAGGCGCCCGATCACGGTCGTGCCGTTCTGGTAGATGTCCTTGCCGCCGGCCGTGTTCGTCCATGCTGCCGCGCTGTGCGTCGTCGCGCCGGTCGCGGGATCGATCTTGGCGACGAGGATGTAGTTGTTCTCGTTCAAGAACCCGGGGTTCTGGGTCGGCACGGCCGTGAAGCCGTAGTGCACGACGCCCGCCGCGAGCAGCTTGCCCGCTTGATCGCGACCGAGCGCGATCTGCGACGTTCCGCCCACGAACGCGGTCTGGCTGAAGTAGTGGTAGTACTCCTGATCGCCGCTCGGCGCCCACGTCGGTTGATCGGGGTCGAGGCCCGGCGCCGCCGCCGGAATCGTGCGCGTCAGCGGCGCGACGAAGTTTCCGACTGCGTCGAGTCCGAAGATCGACACGTTGTTGCGCAGCGATCCGGTCGCAGACGGTCCCGCGATAATCGCGGCCGTTCCGCTCACCGTGCCGGGGAAGAGCGCTCCGTAGTTGGCGAGTGAGTACGCCACCGCGCCGCGATGGTCCACCGGGCCGGCGAGGTGCGCGGCCGCTGCCGCGGTGGTGAGCGTGCCCGCCGGATCCTCGTACACGTACTGCGCGGTGAAGTTGGGCCCGATCAGGATCGGTCGACCCGCGACCGAACTCGGGATGATGTTGGGAACCGTGTGCACGACGCTCGAGCCCGCCAAGAGCCACGTCGTCGCGGTCGTATCGGCGCCGAGCGGATACCCGCCCGAGATCACGTTCTGAATCGCGGTGCGTTGCGCGATGTTCACGCGGAACAAGTTGTTGCCGGCGAGGTTCATGGCCGTCGGACACCCGAGGATCGTGTTGCCCGCATCCGCTCGGAAGTGCAGGTTGCCAAGCTCGTCGATCGCGCCCATCCCGAAGGCCGCGATCGAGCAGCCGTCGTTCGTGCCGTTCTCCGCGGCCATGATGCGACTGACGTAGAGGCGCGAGGGATTCTGGGTTTGGAAGTTCACGATCCCGCCCACCGTGCTGATGAGGCGCGCGATCGGACCCGCGCCGTCGCCGTTCGCGAACTCGGAGAAGCCGAACGTGAATTGACCGCCGACGAAGCCCGTCGTCAGAACCGGCGTGCCCGGATCGTTGCGCGTCGCGATGTCGTTCACGCCGAAACCGGCGGCCGTCCAACGCGAGTACTGCGAGCGCGCGAACGCGACGTTCGACGCGATCTTGCGCGAGATCGTCTGCGCGTCGAGTTGACCGGTGAAGAACTGCGGCGACGTGTTGCGTTGCTGGCTGGACTTCGCGACCGGACCGACCGCGAAGGTCGTGTTCCAGCTCGAGCGGAACGACGTCAGGTCGAGCACGTAGTCGTTGATCTGTTCGGCCGGATCGTGCGGATCGATCGCATCGCCGGGGATCGTGTTCAACTTCGACACGCTGTCTTGAGCGTGCACGAGTTGCGGTATGAGGCTCACACAAGCGAGAGCCAAGAGAGACGTGGTGATGCGCATGACGATGGGGATCCGTTTCTGACTGAGAGTCGACCGAAAAACGAGAGACGGAGGGCGAGTGAATCGCGCTCCGTCCCATCGCGGGGCTCAGCGTGATCCTCCGACGTCAGCGAAGGATCAAGCCAAGCTGGGCCTCACGTCAAGTGACGCGTCGGATCAGTTCGTCCAGGTGAGCTCCAACCCGTGGGTCAGGTTGAACGTCTGCGTGGCGCAGAAGACCGCTGCATCGCGGTACCAACACTGGTATTGGCGCACGTCCCCGACGGCCGTGGCCCCGGCAATGTGGATCGGATTCGGCGTCAGACCACCCGGGTAGCTCGCGCTCGATCCGCTCGGAAAAACCACGCCCAAGCGCGTGATCATGGTGCCGGTGCACAAGAGCCCGTCACCGAACGTGATCCCGAGTCCGCCGGCAAAAGGCGCGGTGCCTTGGAAAAAGAGCCCCGGTCCGGGCACGTTCGACGCCGTCAACACGAGTGTGTCGGTCGCGATCGAAGCGCCGGCGATACCGCTCGCGGTCAACGTTGCGCCTGCGGAGAAGGTCGAGTTCGCACAACCGCTCCCGAGCGCACCGCTGTTCGCACATGGGCACGCCGTTCCGCTGCCGTCGCCGAAGCAGAAGGCCGTGCTCGGAGTTCCGCACGGCGCAGAGCGCACAGCGATGCCGCGACCGTTGCCGATCGCAACCGGATTGCCGCCGGTTTCGTTGTAGATCTCGGCGAATTCACCGGCTCCGATGACGCCGTCACCGTTCGCGTCGTCCCAACGATAGATGCGATCGGGGTTGAGTCCGTCGCTCGCATAGATCGTTCCGCACAGCGTCGCGGCGACATCCCAGATCGTGCTCGTGCCGACCGGCGTGAAGAACGTGGTCCATTCGCCGGAGTCGTTCGCGTCGCCGTCGAGATCCAAATCTTTGAAGCGGTAGGTGAAGTCGCCGCCGGTGTCGGCCACGTAGAACCAGCCCTGCGCATCGATCTCGAGCGACCAGATGAACGGTGTGGGTGTCGTGACGGGCAGGATGAAGTACGGAAGCTGCTCCCCTGCGTCCTGCGCGTCGCCATCGCTGTTCAGGTCCTTCAGTTGGTAGACGCCCTTCGCAACGCTGGTGCCGTTCTCCGTGTAGAAGACACTTCCGGCCGCATCGACGCTGACGGCCTGCGGCAGATAAGTCGTGGCGGGGGCAGTCCAATAGCTGCGGCTCTCCAGCAAGTCGTTGGCGTCACCATCGCTGTTCGAGTCTTGCACGACCAGGATTTCATCGAACGCGCCCGTGACCGAAGCGGTGGCGATCCACAGCTTGCCGGTCGCGGCGTCGTAGTAGAGCGAGTTCGCGCTCCCCATGACCACACCTTGGGCGTTGCCACCGGGGCGACCGTCGAAGTAGATGGTCGCTTCACCCGCGTCGAGCGCGTCGCCGTCGGCGTTCGCGTCGTTCAGGCTGAGCACGATGTCCTCGGTCGTGTCGGACACGAACACGACGTTGCCCGGACCGATCGTGATACCGACGTTGTTCGTGAGGCCGAAGGAGCCGTTCACATCGTCGTACAAGACGACGATTTCGCCTGCGTCGTTCAGGTCGCCGTCGGCGTTCGTGTCGACGCAGGTGACGATGCGATCATTCGTCGAATCGGTGACGACGAGCACGTCCTGAGCGCGAGCGACACCGACGAACAGGGATGCGCAAGTACACAGTTGGAGAGAGAATTTCATCGCAGCTTTCCGATAGAGAGAGAGAGAGTTCGGAAGACAGTCGACGCGAACCGGCTGTTCAAGATACAGCTTGGAGGCCCGAGTGGCGTGCGGAACTGAAGCCGCGTCGCAAAATCAGCACGCCCAGAAAACATGTGCCGGGCCGGTGTGCTCCTCTTCCCCCCTTGTGCGGCATAGGAGGCAGTCCCCCGTACGCGTCTCCGTGCGTCATGGGCTCGCATCGCGATTCGAGCGCAAGACGAAATCGTATGCGTCAGCGCTGTTTCGCGAGGAACGCTGCGCGACGTTCAGCGCGCGCTGCGCGCTCTTTCTCGGCCGGCTCGTCGGAGTAGTCGAGCGTCGATTCGAAGATCTCGCCATCGCGCGCGAGACGGAACACTTTCACGCTGCCGCCACTCCACAACTTCGCGAGCACTTCTTTCTGAGTCGTGACGGGCACTCCGTCGACGGCGACGATGCGGTCTCCGTTCTGCCACCCCGCACTCGAGGCACGACCACTTTCGGTCACACGCGCAAACGTCGCGTCAGCATCCATCTGCACGCCCAATCTGCGACGTTCGATCGGTTTCGAATCCGTGCGATCGAGCAGGTGATCCAAGTTCGCGAAACCGAACGCGCACACGGCGACGACGCGTGCCGAATGCCGCAATTCCTCGACTGGAATCGTCTCGAACGAGTCGTGCTGCGTGTGGTGTACGTGCTCGTAACCGTCCTCGCTCTGGTGCCAGAAGAACGACGGCACGCCGGCTTTGATGAACGGCGCGTGATCCGAGTCGCCTGAATTTTCGACGCCGTCGACCTCGTGCACCTGGAATGGAAAACGCCCGTCCAAGTTCGTGAGCGGCGCCGCGACCGCCTGTACGTCGGCGAGCATCGCGTACGTCGCGTCGATCCCGGCGAGAAACGTCGCGCCGGCGTCGTGCGTCATGACGACGCTCGTCTTCGCGAGCTCCTCCTTGTGCGCTTTCACGTAGCCGAGCGAGCCGAGCAGACCTTGTTCTTCACCGCCGTAGAGCACGAATCGAATCGTCCGCTCGGGTCTGACGCCTAGAGCTTTGACGAGCCGCGCAGCTTCGAGCGCCGTGGCGACGCCGGTGGCATTGTCCTGTGCACCCTCGGCGCCGTCCCACGCGTCGAGATGTCCTTGCACGATCACGAACTCATCGGGAAAACGAGCGCCGACGATGTCGGCCACGACGTTCGTGCATGCGACCGGGCCGTTTTCGAAGCGATTGTCGACGTCGAACTCGAGCTCGATCGCTTCAGCCTGGGTGAGACGCGCGACGAGATCCGCGTGTGCGTCGAACGCGAGTTTGATGTCGACGTTCTTCGGAAGCGCATTCGGATCGACGTGGTGATTGCCGCCCATCGTGAGGCGCCCGTTCTTGGAACCGGCGCGAACGATCCCGAGCACACCCGCTGCGGCGTACGCCTCGCGCAGCGTGCGGCCGAGCTTCGCATCGGATTTCGCATCGGTGCGCACGATCCAAGCTCCACGGAACGCCGTCTCTGCATCGAGTGCCTCGAACTCGGTCTGGGTGCGCGGCTCGAGCACGGCTCGCCCGCGCTTCGGTCCGTCTGTGCCCGCCGTCCACGCCATCGTCGCGAACTCAAGGGACTTCACCGTCGGTGAGACGATGCGACCACTCTGTACACCGCGATCGAAACGCACCGGGAATTCACCCCACGTTTCGAGGCGCGCGTCGAGACCGTACGCGCGGAACTTCTCGACGGCCCACGCTGCCGCCGCGTCGTAGCCCTTCGAACCGGTCAAGCGCTTGGGATGCGTCTTCGCGAGTTCGCGCGTCGTCTCGACGACGCGATTGTCGCTCGCGGAGAGCTCGACCAAACGCTCCATCGCCGGCTTGGTCTGGATGAACGCGAGTACGGGCGGCTGGCTCTTGTGCGCCGTGTCGACTCGACAAGCCACTGCGAAAAGGCAAACGGCGAAGGGTAGCGCGCGCGTGAATCCGACTCGATGTGAGGAGGCCATGGCCGACGAAGATACCGGAGGAGTCGAATGTCTGCCGAATCAAGTTGGCGCGGCGGGTTGACGCACTCGCGCCGGCGCTGAACACTGCATCCCATGTCCACACGACTCGGCTCCCCCACGCTCGTACTCGTCCCGACGGAGGTCGAGCGGAGGCGCATCGCGGATCAAGGAGGCTTCGATTCGGCCTCCGTTCTCGTGTCTTTGTGCGGTTTCGGCCCGATCGCAGCCGCATCGCGCACGGCCGCTCTGATCGCGCAGTTCAAGCCGGCGCGCGTGCTCCTCGTCGGGATCTGCGGCACGTTCGACGCCGAACGGCTGCCCATCGGGAGCGCCATCGAATTCGACGCCGCTGCAATCGAGGGCATCGGCGCGGGCGAAGGTGCGACGCTCGTCGGCCCGACCGCGATGGGTTTCCCGCAGTGGCCGGGCGGCGAACCCGGCGACGCTCAGCCGATCCACGATCGCATCGTGCTCGCCGGACGCTCGACGCCGAGCGATCCCTCTCTGCTCCGCGATCCTTCGAAGAGTGCGCTCCTCCTCTCGACGTGCGCCGCGTCGGCGTCGAAAGAACAGGCGCTCTTGCGGCGCGAGCGCTTTCCCGAAGCGCTCGCCGAAGACATGGAAGGTTTCGCCGTCGCTTTCGCGTGCACGCTCGCCGCGACGCCGGTGTCGATCGTGCGCGGCGTGTCCAACGTCGTCGGGGATCGCGACCCCGCGCACTGGCGGATTCCGTCGGCACTGAGCGCGGCACGGTTGTGCGCGCTCGAGACGCTGCGCTCGTTCGAACGCGGCCGATGAGAGACCGCGCTCTGCAGATCGGCATCTCGCCCTGCCCGAACGACGTGTTCGCGTTCCACGGGCTGATGTCGGGGGCCGTGAAAATGCCTGGAATCCAGCTCGTTTTCGCAATCCACGACGTCGAGGAGCTCAACCGACGCTTTGCGCGCGGCGAATGGGACGCTTCGAAGGTAAGTTTCTTCGCCGCACTCGGGATGACGCGCGAGTGCGTCGTCCTGCGCGCCGGCTCGGCGCTCGGATTCGGCGTCGGACCGTTGCTGCTCGCGCGCCGGAACGCACCGCCGCTCGAAGAGGCGCGCGTCCTCTGTCCGGGTGAGCGCACGACGGCGCACTTCCTCTTGCGCACGTTCCATCAGGAAGTCCGGCGCATCGAACACACGGTCTTCAGCGCGATCATGCCCGAACTCGAGCGCGGCACCGCCGACTACGGTGTGTGCATCCACGAAGGACGCTTCACGTACGAGCGCCACGGACTCACGCTCGTCGAAGATCTAGGTCAGACGTGGGAGACGCACACACGCTCACCGCTGCCGCTCGGCGGAATCCTGGCGCGCCGCACGCTCACGCCCGAAGTGATGCGCGCTCTCGACGACGCGATTCAGCGCTCGATCGATCATGCACGCGCGCATCCGGACGAGACCCTGATCGCGATGCGATCTCACGCGCGCGAGCTCGACGACGACGTGATCCGCGCTCACGTCGATCTGTACGTCAACAACGAGACGCGCGACCTGGGCACAGTCGGCGAGCGCGCGCTCTTCGCCTTCGAAGCTCGTGCGCGCAGCGCGGGATTCATGCCCCGTGAAACTCCCGCGCTCGAGGTCCGTCAGTAGCGCAATTCGAGCAGCGACCAAGCTCCGCTCGAACCGCGCGAGGGCAGCGTGATCGCATAGACACGATCGAAGGCGGTCTCGGGCAGCACTGGACCCTGGACCGATTTTTCCGTCCCGCCGAGGAGCACACCGAAGTGCTCGGCGATCTTCGGCACCGTGTTGGAGTGACCTGCGACCACGGCGATCGATCCGGCGGGCAATGCGTCCAGCGCGCGCAACAGATCCTCGGTCTTCGCACCCGGCACGATCTCGACCTGCTTACTTACGCGAGCAGCGAGCGGCGCCAAAGTGTCTTGCGTGCGGTGGTACTCCGTCGCGAACAGATGGGTCACCCCCGCAGCTTCGAGCAGCTGAGCCAGGCGTTCTGCGCGTGCTGCGCCTGCCTTCGAAAGGCCCGGATCGCGCGCGTCGCCTGCGGGATCTTTCTCACCGTGGCGCACGAGTACGAGCGTCGTCGGACGCGGCGGCGCTTCGGGGACCCCCGCTCCCGCGCGCGAGTGTGCCGAGAGAGCCAAGGCGACCAGGGCCCACAAGGCCAATCCCACGGCCGCGAATTTCAGGGGGTGCGATACCTGCATCGTGATCTCCAAAAAAAAGCGCAGCGCCCGCGCGGATCGACCGGCGAGCGCTCGCGAGTAGGAAAAATCAGCGTCCGCCAGGATCGAGGCGACAACGGAGCGCGAAAGTCAGGGTCTGACGACGCTAGCGGCTGGCGACACCACAGGCTCGCACATGCACCGCGTCGCCACGACTCGCGCCCTGTGCGGCCTCAGCCCTTCCCGGCGTCCTTGCCAGCGTCACGCTTCTCGAGCATCTCCTTGCGGATGTCCTGGGCGATGTTCTTGATGTCCATCATCGCCTTGCGGACGCGGGACGTAGCTGCCTTGTTGCCGCCGTCCGCCTTTTCGACATCCTCGCGCGCGGCGCCGACTGCGCTGACCAGGCGATCGTAATTCTGGCTCATTCTCTTCGCTTCCTGGGCTCGGACGAAGTCGTCCGGGGTTGATTGATTGACTTGGAAACGGCCTCTCAGCGTCGCGGAGAGGCCCTCCGTGAGGCCCCTATTTGGCCGGAAGCCCCGATTGGATCAAGCCTGAGCATGCTTCCCTGCGCGCCTGCTTGGGCCGGTGAGTTCGGAACCAGGGCCCCGACTCCGGGGCAAGCTTCGAACCTAACTCCATTCTAGGCATCACTTTAGGAGCGTTTACCTGCGTCCAATTCTGCCCGCCACGGGCGCCTGGATCAACTCAGGAATTTCGCCGGGTCCAATCCGGCCAGTTCGAGCACGGCACGGGCTTCCCCCGCTTGGACGGGCTGCACGGAGAGCCTTTGCCCGCGCTGCACGACCAACATCCGAGCGAGCCGCGGATCCGCTTTGAGCATGGCCAACGTGACGATCTGCGGCAGACGCGCCAGAGCTTCGATCTCGATCTGAACCCACCTCGGTTCCTCGCGCTGCGACTTGCCGTCGAAGTGATCGTCGTCTGGATCGAACTGCGTCGGGTCCGGCTCGGCCGCCTTGACGACGCGCGCCAAACCGACCACGCCGGTCGGATCGGCGCTCGAATGGTAGACGAGAGCGAGATCGCCGATCGCGACGTCGTCGCGCAGGAAGTTGCGCGCCTGGTAATTGCGCACGCCGTCCCAGCGCGCGCGCTTCTTCGGCGCGGACAGAAGGTCGTCGAACGAGAAACTCTCGGGCTCGGTCTTCAGGAGCCACACGCGACGCGGCGCAGTCCTCGAGGCGCCCATCAGTTCGAGATCGCCGTCGGGCCGAGCGCGTCACGATCGGTGCGCAGGGCGAGCGGCGGACCCAGGACTTCGCGTGCGATGATCGCCCGCCTCAAGCTCGCTCGACGATCTTTGTCGTTCGCGAACAACGCAGCGAGGGCCGAGCGATCGACTGCGCGCACGGCTACGCTCTCGCTCGCCTCGATCGTGGAGAGCCCTTCCGGCGCGACTGTCTTGCGCGCGGCCATCTCTTTTTCTTGCGCCAAGAACGCGGAGCGACGCTGCCTCTCTTCGCGCAGCAAGCGGTCGTTCATCTCGCGCGCGAGACTCTCCTCGTCGAAGGAGCTCTCGGCCGCGTCTTCGTCCGCCTTGGACGTGCTGTCGAAGTCCGAGAGCCGTCCCGTCAGAGTAGTCTGCTTCTCGCTGCCCTCGACCGGCCGCACGATCGGCGGAGGCGCGTACTGCGGAATGGGCGGCGGCGCAGGGGCAGGAGTCGCCGGCGCTTCGCCGCGCATCAGCGCTTCCCACGCTTGGCGATCCGCCGAAGCATCCTCTTCCACGGGCGGCGCCTCGGCTCCGCGCGCCTCGAGTTGCTTCTTCTTGGCTGACTGTTCTTTGATCCCGCGCAAGATCGGCAGGAGGAAGAACACGACGACGATGAAGATGGGCCCCAGGTTGTTCAGAACCCACTGGACCATCTCTTCGAAGTTCATGAGGCCGAAAAACAGCATGAAAACGCCTGATCAGCCAGCCGCTTCGCCGCCCGCCGTCGGATCGGCACCCGCGAGCGTCGAGCGCATCTTGGTGTCGGACTCGAGGTTCTTGAGGCGGTAGAGATCCATCACGCCCAAGTTCCCACTGCGCAGAGCCGCTGCGATCGCGAGCGGAATCTCAGCTTCGGCGAGCACGACTTTGGCGCGGTTCTCTTGCACCATCGCGCGGAATTCCTGTTCGGCCGCGACGGCCATCGCGCGACGCTTCTCGGCGTTCGCTTGCGCGACGCGCTTGTCGGCTTCGGCTTGGTCGGCTTGCAGACGCGCACCGATGTTCACACCGATGTCGACGTCCGCGATGTCGATCGAGACGATCTCGAACGCGGTGCCGGCGTCGAGTCCGCGCGCGAGCACCGTCTTGCTGATCGAGTCGGGGTTCTCGAGCACGTCCTTGTGCGAGTCCTTCGAACCGATCGTCGACACGATGCCTTCGCCGACGCGCGCGATGATCGTCTCTTCGCCGGCGCCGCCGACGAGACGCTTGATGTTCGTGCGCACGGTGACGCGCGCCTTGGCGAGCACTTGGATGCCGTTCTTCGCGACGGCAGCGACTTCGCTCTTGCCCGACGCGGGATTGGGGCAGTCGATGACCTTGGGTGTGACGCTCGTCTTGACGGCTTCGAGCACGTCGCGTCCGGCGAGATCGATGCCTGCCGCCGTTCTGAAGTCGAGGTCGATGCCGGCGCGGTTGGCGCTGATCAACGCGGTCACGACTTTCTGAACGCGTCCTCCGGCGAGCAAGTGGGCTTCGAGATCGCGCGTGGACACGGCTTCGATCCGCGATTGCACGAGCATGATCTTCGCATCGAGGATCGTCGCCGGATTCACTTTCCGCAGGTGCATCGCGAACATGTCGAACAAGCCGATGCCGGCGTTCGTCGTGACCGAGCGCACGTACAAGTTCGCGAACTTGAGCAGCAGCACGAGGAAGAGGAGCAGGAAGATCGCGAGCAGGCCGAGGCCGACCCACTTCAGTACGGTCATCACTTCCAAGCTGCCGCCTCCTGCGGCAGGACGGGTTTGCAGGAGTGCGAGTGCGAGCGAATGCATGTTCATGAGTGTTCTCTCTTCGACAAGAAATGTATCTAGGTGTTCGTCACGCCCGAATCGGCGCGCACGACGACCACGCGATTGCCTTCGACTTCGAGGACGCGGACGCTCGCGCCCGCTTCGATCGGTTCTCCGCGCGTGACGACGTCGACGCGGCGGCCTTCGATGTGGATGGTGCCTGCCGGACGCAGGAGGTTCTCGGCGACGCCGAGCTTGCCGACGAGCGTGCGATCACGCGTGTCGACGGCCGCGACGTCGCTGAACGAAGTGCCTTTGTTCACGAGCAGTCTGCCGAGCGGCGAACGCGGCAAGATCTTGAAGCCCAGGATGATCGCCGCCGGGACGAGCACGGCCGTTGCAGCGAGGAACCAGATGCCCGTGTTGCGATCTTCGGCGAATGCGGAACTGATCGAGCCGATCAGACACAAAGCTGCGGCGATGCCGAGCGCTCCGAGCGACGGGAAGATCAGCTCGAGCACGATCAAGAGCAAACCGACGGCGAGCAGGACAAGTGCGATCGTCACGCAGGTTTCTCCGTTGCGGGAGGCGGCGAATTCGCCGCCTC
>JAWXBU010000007.1:0-15860 GCA_034440255.1 Planctomycetota bacterium
CCCCCCTAGAATGCACGAAGGAGACCACATCGGTCTCCTTCGCGTCCACTCGTCTGACGCTCGACGCATCGACGATCGCCTGACTCCAGCCGTCAGATCTTGCCCAACTCGACTTGCTTCTGAACCCACGGCACCACTTCGTCGAGAATCGACTCGAGCGGCGTCGTCGCTTCGAAATTCAAGACGCGCTTCGACTTCGTCACGTCCGGCACTCGCTTCTGCACGTCGTGCTCGAACGGGTCGTCAGAGGTCCACTTGAAGGGCTTCTTCGGGCCGTGGATCTTCTTCCAGATCATCTCGGCCAACTCGAGCACAGTCGTCGAACGCGCGGTCGAAATGTTGAAGTCTTCGTTGATCGTCTTCGGATGCTCGATACACACGCGAATGCCGCGCGCCAAGTCACCACCGTACGTGTAGTGACGCACTTGCTTGCCGTCGCCCAAGATGCGCAGCGGATCTTGTCCCTTGACGATCTTCTGCACGAGATCGGGCACGACGTGGCTCATCGCGAGCTTGACGTTGCCGGAGAAGACTTCCGCCTCACCGAGCGCGCGGCCCTCGCCGATGCCGACGCAGTTGAAGGGGCGCACGATCGTGTACGGCAAGCCGTACTGCATATGAGCGCCGCGCGCGAAGTACTCGGTCGCGAGCTTCTGAAATCCGTACGTCGAGAGCGGCGGCGGACTCTTCAACTCGGCGCCTTCCGGCGAGGGGTAGATCGTCGTCGACTCGTACACCATCGACGAGCTCAGCACCGTGACCTTCTTGAGCTTGCCGTTCTTGTGCGCCCAGATGGCTGCGTCGAACGAAGCCGCCGTGATGCGCTCGTTCTCGGCGATCAGGTCGTAGGCGTACTTGTGGAAGTAGCTGATGCCGCCGATCATCGCCGCGCACGCGACGAAGTGATCGCAATCGCTGCTGAGCTTCTTGAGGAGCTCGAAGTCTTTCACGTCCCCTTCGACGAGCTTGTACTTGGGATGCGTGTCGTAGGACTTGGCGACGCGACCGTACTTGCTGAAGTTGTCGATACCGACGACTTCGTGTCCGTGCTCGAGCAGCTCCGCGACGAGATAACCGGCGATGAAGCCGTTCGAACCAGTGACGAGAGTCTTCATAAAACGCTGATGCCTTCCTTCGTGGCACGCCAGATGTCGACCACGGGCTTCTTCTTGAAGTCGTAAGTCTTGTAAGCAGTGTGAGGCGTCCCGATGAAGATGAGGTCGGCTTGCTTGACCGCTTCATCCGTCGAGACGAATCCGGGGGAGTTGATGAACGGGTCCGAGCACAAGACCTTTTTGCACTCGACTTCGAGACCCTTCTTGAGTTTGTACGAGAGCGAATCACGCGGATCGTCCGAGTCGCCCTTGAACGCCATGCCGAGGATCGCGCACGTCATGTCTTGCAACTTCCAGCGATCGGCGGCGCGACGCACGACGTAGCTCGGCAGACCTTCGTTGACGAGCATCGCGGCGTGACCGAGGAAGAACGTGTTCCGATTGAACGCACTCAACTGCATCGTGTCTTTGAACAAGCACGGACCCGCAGCGAAACCGGCCTTCGGGAACGCTTTGGTGCGCGGGTAGTCGTGCGTCATCGCGTGGTGGATCTTGTAGAAGTCCACGCCGTAGTCGTTGGCCATCTGATAAAACTGATTCGCTGCGGCGAATTGGATGTAGCGCCACGCGTTCGAATACAGCTTGGCCAATTCGGCGGCGACCGGTTCGAGCGGAATCGTTTCCTTCGTCAGCAGTTTGAAGAGCGCATCAGCGCGTTGTTGAGCGCGCGGCGTCACGCCCGAAACGAGCTGCGGCAGCGAGTGGATTTCCTCGAGCGCCACTCCCTCTGCGACCCGCTCGGGGCAGAACGCGACGTCGATGTTCAAGCCCGCTTCTTTCAAGTGGCGCGCGACGAGCTCTGTCGTTCCTGGATAAACTGTGCTGCGCAAAACGAGCAATTGTCCGTCGCGCATCAACGTGCCGAACTCGCCCACGAGCGTGCGGAACACGTCGAGCCGCGGATTGAGATGCTCGTCGAGCGGCGTGCCGATGACGGTCACGACCGTGTCGGCGCCCGACACGACGTCGGGATCGGTGGTGCACGAGAAGGTCTTCTTCTTCAGCACCTTCAAGAGCAGTTCGTCCGCACCCTTGTCGATGAACGGCAT
Organism: Planctomycetota bacterium; assembly: GCA_034440255.1. Lineage (GTDB taxonomy): Bacteria > Planctomycetota > UBA1135 > UBA1135 > JAEUIA01. The sequence goes on from JAWXBU010000007.1 coordinate 2,165, forward strand.
GCGGCCCGCGTTCGTCTCGGCGACTTTCTTCGCATCGCGATCGAGCGCAATGACGTTCTTGCCGGCTTCGGCGAAAGCCAGACCCAACGGCAGACCTACGTGGCCGCAGCCACCGATGATGACGATGTCGCTCACAACACGGACCTCTCGACTCTTTGTTCCAGGGACTCTCTCTCGGCGATCAGGATGTGCGTCACGCGCTCGGCGTCGTTCAGGGTCGTCTCAGTCGACGACATCCCTTCGCGAACGCTTTTCAGCACGTGTCGAATTTCGAAATCGTACCCGGTCCCTTCGATTCTGTCGACGGGCGAAGACGCAGTTCGAGGCGTGATTTCGAGCGGTAAATCACGCCTGGAATCGAATGCGGCACTCGCGCGCTCGAACTTCACGATGTAGCGCATGCGAAATGCGAAATCGGGTGACGGATCCCATCCGCCCTCGGTCGTGACGTGCGCTGGACGGTCAGCGAAGTGATAGAGCGTCGTGACGTGATCCACGGAACCGGTCGCCGTGACTGCGTTCGGCTCACCGAACAACGCGCGCACGAAATCGACATCGTGGATGTGCAGGTCGAAGAGCGCACCGCCGGATCGGCGCGGATCGGAATAGAAACCCTCGCCCCAGGTCGGGCGCGCGCCGAGCCTTTGGAAAGACGCGCTGACGATCGCGCCGTATCGACCGTCGCGCACGGCATCGAAGAGCCATGACCAACCCGGCCAAAAACGCATGCACATCGCCGGCATGCACAGACGCTTCGTCTCGCGTGCGACGATGGCGAGCCGGCGGATCTCGTTCGGATCGAGAGACACGGGTTTTTCCACGAGCACGTGTTTTCCGGCGCGCAAAGCTCGGATCGCGAGATCGACGTGTGTGTCGGTCGGCGTGCAGATCGACACGAGATCCACGGCGCTGTTCGCGAACACGTCGTGCGGGTCGGTGCTCGTCGCGACGACGCTCGGATCGAAGAGCAGCTGGCCCCCGACGTCTGCTTGCATGTTGCCGCCCGAGCGCGCGCGTCCATCGAAGCGCGATGAGTTGCGGTCGCTCACGGCGATCAAGCGACACCATTCTCCTGCTAGGTTCGCAGCCGCGTAGGACTCGATGTGCACGCGCCCCATCAAGCCGAGTCCGACGACGCCGACGCCGATCGGTTTCACGCGCGCACCGTCGTCTGCGCTTCCACGAACGTGCGCGCAGCGACGATGTCCGCGACGCGATTCGACCCGGCTTCACGCTCGATCATCCAATCGATCAACGGCGCTTGGGCGACCAAAACAGCACAGAAACGAGCCCAATTCACGTCGCCGGTGCCGACGACGACTTCGGTCCCCCACTCACCGGTCGCCTTCCTGGCGCGTGCATCCTTGACGTGAACTTGGTGGACGCGATGCACGAGCTTTTCGAGCGCCGCGACCGGATCGCCCATGCCGTACAGGATCATGTTGGCCGGATCGAAGTTCACGCCGCTGCTCGCGCGATCCAGATCGGAGAGGAATTCGAGCAGCGTGTCGGCCGTCTCTTGGCCGGTTTCGAAACCGACGCGCACGCCGTGATCCGCGAACACGTCGACGATCGTGCGCAGTCTCTCCGTGAGTTTCACGCGCTCGGGATCGTTGCGTTCGTGCGGCAGGAATCCGGCGTGAAACGTGACGAGCGAAATGCCGAGCGAGTGCGCATTCGCTGCGTCTGATTTCACAGCAGCCAAGTTGTCCTTCCAATGCTCGTCAAGGCGTACGCCGCCTGTATGCCGGATGGTTTCGAGCGTCGAATAATCCTCGCCGCGCATCGAGCTCATCCCCGAAGCGATCGCGATGCCGGCAGCACTGAGGGCCGCAGCCGTACGCTCTGAATCGAACTCGCGCGTGCGCAGCGGCGCGAGCGCCAACTGCACGTGTCGGACCCCGCAAGCGCTCACTCGCTCGACGAGTTCTGCGATCGAATGCGGCTGCAGCGACCACGAGCACACGCCCAGACGGTTCGAGGGTTTCGAGTGCAGAGACATGCGGGCCGAGTATCCTACCGGCCATGTGGACGCACGTACTCTTCGCTCTCCTCGCGACTCGATCGATCGACACGAATCCGCTCGAATCCAAGCCGATTTTCGACGGAAAGACGCTCGCTGGTTGGGTGACGCGCGGTGGTCACTACGACGGACGCGCCGAGTGGACGGTCGAGGACGGTGCGCTCGTCGGGCGACAGAATGCAAAGCGCGAAGGCGGCTTGATCTACACCGCGCGGCCGTACACCGAATTCGTGCTGACGCTCGAGTGCAAGCTCGATCACCCCTTCGATTCAGGCATCTTCCTGCGCATGGCGCCCAACGGAAAGGGTGCGCAAGTGACGCTCGATTACCGCGACGGTGGCGAGATCGGCGCGATCTATTCGGATGGATTCCTGCAGCACAACGAAGTCGGCATCAAGCTGTGGAAGCCGAACGATTGGAACTCGATGGAAGTGCGCTGCACCGGCGTCGACATGCACATCCAGGTGAAGCTCAATGGAAGTCCGCTCGTCGACTACGTCTTGCCGAAAGATTCCGTCGGTTACGCGCCGACGGGTTTGATCGGTCTACAAGTGCACGGCGAACGCGATGATCCGGCGGCGCATGCGTGTCGTTTCAAGAACATCCGCATCGTCGAGCTGTCACCGACGGACACAGATGAGTTCACTGCGAATGCAAGCGGGGAGCTCGCGCTCACGCCGTGGGGTGTCGCGTGTGGTTGGAAGAGTTTGTTCGACGGCAAGTCGCTCGCCGGTTGGGAAGCAGCCGACGGTACGAGCGGTTACGCGGTGAAAGACGGCGCGATCACGCTGCTCACGCAAGGCGACAGCGGCTATCTGCGCACGACGACCGACTACGACCATTTCGCGCTGCGCGTCGATTTCAAAATCGCAGAGATGACGAACAGCGGCCTCTTCCTGCGCGGCGCGCGCGTCGGCGGCGATCCCGCGTGGACCGGTTGCGAGGTGCAGATCCTCGATGATTTCCACTGGGAGGAGCGCACGCAATCCACGTTGAAGCCGTGGCAGTTCTGCGGTTCGCTGTACGGTTCGGTGGCGCCGGCAAAGAAGGCGCTGAAGCCGCTCGGCGAATGGAACACCTACGCGGTCGAGTACCGCGGTTCGCAGATCGCGACGCGCTTGAACGGTGCCCTGCTGTACGACGTCGACACGCGCACAGTCACGGTGCCCGAAGGACAAAACCCCTTCGAAAAGCGCTCGAAATCAGGCTTCATCGGCCTCCAACGACATGCGCCCGATGGGATTCATGGAGATGCGTACGCCTGGTTCAAGAACATGTGGATCAAGCCTCTCGCGGCTGACTAGAGATCGAGAGTTGTTCGTTCGCATGTATCATCGCCCCGAGCGTGAGCCTCGAGGCCCGTCGCACATGAGCACTGCTGCACGATCCTGGCGTACGCGCGGTTCGGCTCGACGGCTGCGATGAGCAGCCTGCGACGCCTCGTCGGCGCACATCGTGCGCTCAGCATTGCTCTTTTCGCCAGCGTCGCCTCGTTCCTCTGGACGCGCATCCTCGTCGCACGTGTCGAACACGATTTTCCGCCGAGCGGAGCGTTCGTCGAAGTGAACGGAACCCGCGTGCACTACGTCGAGCGCGGAACGGGCACTCCGATCGTCCTCATGCACGGCGCATACGGCGGCGTCGAAGATTGGCGCGCTTCGATCTTCGACGCGGTCGCGCAGCGTGGTCGAGCGATAGCGATCGATCGCCCAGGCCACGGCTACACGGATCGCGACGGCGAAGAGATTCGTACACCGTCCGGACAGGCGCGCTTCGTCCACGCTGTGCTCGCGCGCCTCGGAATCGAGCGCGCCGTGATCGTCGGGTTCTCGTGGTCGGGTGCCATGGCCGCGTCGTATGCGCTGCAATTCCCGCAGGAAACGATGGGCGTAATGACGGTCAACGGCGCCTTGTACGAGTGGGAATCGATCTCCGCGAGTTCGGATGCGTTGCTCAGCCTGCCTCTCATCGGACCCGTGTTCGCTCACACGATCGGGATGCCGTTCGCGCATTTCGCTCGAGTCGGCGGCTCCGAGCATGCTTTTCAACCAGCCGCGGTCTCGCCGAGCTACGCGCGCTCGAGCCTCGACCTCGAGTTGCGACCGCAAAGTCTGCTCGCCAATGCGATCGAGATGCGCACGTTGAAGTCGGCGTTGCGTGCGCAGAGCCAGCACTACGTGAAGATCTCTGTTCCGTTCGAGATCGTCGCGGGCCTCGGCGACGACGTGACGTACGCGACGTTCCACAGCTTTCGCCTGCACGAAGCCGTCGCGGGATCGAAGCTCGTGCGAATCGAGGGCGCGGGTCATCAAGCTGTGTTCTCGCATCCGATTGCGGTTCTGCGCGCTCTCGACGAATTGCTCGCCGACGTTCGCGCCGCCGACGCGCGACGCTGAACATCCGGCTTGCCGCGGACTTGCGGCGCGTGCAGCAATTTCGACCTGCGCAGATCGGTAAATGCGCGTTCGCCGGTAAGGGTCGCGCAGGGAGAACGCGATAGAGGGCGCGAACTTCGAGTCCAACGAGGAGGATCCATGTCGCTCCGCTCCGCTCTGCCCATCATCGTGTTCAGCACGTTTTCCGCTGGTTTCGCCGCAGCCTACGACGAGCTCAGCGCGGCCGACCGATCCGCGATCCAGGTTGCGCGCTACGCAGTCGCTGTCCGCGCCGACGTGTGCGAAGCCCGTAATCCGGCGCACGCCTGGATCGCGCGCATCGATGCTCGAGGCTTCGTGGTTCGCCCGACACAGGGCTCGTGGTCGTTCGGCCTCGCGCTCCACGGCGCAACCGCGACGAATCTGCAAGCCTCGGGCAACTCGGTCGCACTCGAACGTGGATCGAACATCGTCGAATGGTGGTGCAACGATGCGCGCGGTCTGGAACACGGGCTCACCCTTCGCGCACCGATCGAACGCGAGAGCGAGTCCATGTTGCGCCTCGCATTCGACGTGCTCGGTGATCTCCAAGCCGTCGTCGAAGACGGTGCACGATCGGTGAGTTTCGTGGACGAGCGTGGTTCGATCCGAGCGCGCTACACGGACCTGATCGTGATCGACGCGCTCGACCGCGAGCTCGCAGCGCGCTTCGAATGCAGCGACGGTCGCTTGCACTTCGTCGTCGACGATCGCGACGCGCAGTATCCGCTGACGATCGATCCGCTCGCTCAACAGGCCTATTTCAAGGCCTCGAACGCAGATGCCGGCGACCTGTTCGGATGCGCGATCGCTGTTTCCGGCAACACCGTCGTCATCGGTGCGCCCTCCGAAGCGAGCGGCTCGCACGACGCGAACGACGACGGCTCGCCGGGCGCGGGGGCTGCGTACGTGTTCTTCCGGAACGGCACGATTTGGACGCAGCAGGCGTACTTGAAGGCGTCGACACCCGAGATCGGCGACGCGTTCGGCGCGAGCGTCGCGATCTCGCGCGACACGATCGTCGTCGGTGCGCCCGGCGAAGACAGTCATGCGCATTACACGAACGGGGACGAGATCGACAACAGCGCGCACAACGCCGGTGCCGCGTACGTCTTCACGCGACAAGGCTTCACGTGGACGCAGACGACGTACGTGAAGGCGTCCAACTCGGACGCGTTCGACGCGTTCGGCACCAGCGTCGCCGTTTGCACGGACACGATCGTCATCGGAGCGCCGGGAGAAGCCAGTGCCGCGACCGGGATCAACGGCGACGAGGCCAGCAACTCCGCACCCGACGCAGGAGCTGCGTACGTTCTCTCGCGCAGCGGTTCGACGTGGAACGAAACCGCGTACTTCAAAGCTTCGAACACCGGGAGCGGAGATCGTTTCGGCCAATGCGTGGCGCTCGCGGGTCATTCGATCGTGGTCGGTGCTCCCGGCGAGGACAGTACGACGCTCGGTGTGAACGGTGTGCAAACGCTGGATCAGGCGCTCGATTCCGGTGCTGCCTACGTGTACGCGAAGGCGGGACTGGCGTGGACGCAACAAGCGTTCTTGAAAGCATCGAACACGGACGCGTTCGACGCATTCGGCGCCGCAGTCGCGATCGCGCACGTTCCGGCGACGAGCTCGACACCGAGCGGAACGGACGCGACGACGCCCGACGGCGGAGTGCAAGGTGCGCCCGGGCCCGCGGGCGGTTCCGCCGGACATCCTGGATCGTGGGCGAGCGCACCCGACGTCGTCGTGGTCGGTGCGCCACGCGAGTGCAGTTCGGCCTCGGGAGTGAACGGCGACGAGTCGAGCGACGCGACGATCGCTGCGGGTGCGGCGTACGTGTTCGTGCGCAACTCGACGACTTGGCATCAACGTGCGTACTTGAAAGCGAATCATGCCGACGTCGGCGATCATTTCGGCTCAGCCGTGTCGATCACGGAATTCGGCGATGTGATCGCCGTCGGTGCACCCGGCGAGGACGGAAGTTCGCACGTCGTCGGCGGCGACGTCCTCGACGATGCGCTGCCTGACTCAGGCGCCGCGTACGTGTTCGCGAAGTTGGGTGCGGGCTTCGTTGCGGCCACCTACGTGAAGGCGACGAACCCAGGCGTCGGGGACGGATTCGGTAGCTCGATCTCCATTTCGCTCGGAAATTTGGCTGTCGGATCCCCGTTCGAGGACGGGGGCTCGCGCGGCGTGAACGGCCCTCAGAGCGACGAATCGCGCGTCGATTCGGGAGCCGCGTACGAGTTCGTGATCGCGAGTCACACCAGTCCCAGTGTGTTCTGTGTCGGCGACGGTCAGGGTGCGGCGTGTCCGCGCAGAAACAGCGGCGCGTCGAATTCAGGTTGTGCGAACAGCACTTTCGCGAGCGGTGCACGACTCGAGGCCAGCGGGCTCGCGAGTGTTGCGACTGCCCACGACACGCTCACACTCACGGCGAGCGGTGTGTCCGGACCCGTCCTGTTCGTGCAAGGTGCGCCGGCATCCGGCCTGACCGGATATGCGTTCGGTGACGGCTTGTTGTGCGTGTCGAGCTCGACCGTGCTGCTCGGTGTCGTCATGCCGGTCACAGCGTCCGCGACGATTCCGAATGCGACGTCGCCGCAAGCGTTGCATTCGGCGGGTGGAGTGAATCTAGTCGGCGCCGTCCGCGCGTACCAAGCGCTCTACCGCGATGCCATGCCGTACTGCACGAACTCGTTGATCAACACGACGTCGGCCTTGCTCGTGACATGGGGCGAGTGAGCGGCGATCCAGTCACGACGATCAAGGCGCGAGCGGCACGTTCGGTCCGTCGGCGAGACGTCGCGCGCTCTGCTGCGCTGCCTTGCGAACTCGTTCAGGCGTGGATGCGGCTCCGGCGATTTCGTGCAGTTTCGCAGCCATTTCCGCGCGATTCGGCGCGAACTGAAACCAGCCCAAAGCCTCGATCGCGGCCGCTCGTGGGAATGGCCCGTGCTTTTCGCTCGAAGCAACTTCGAGGAGCGGATCGATGGCGTGTATCGGACGAGCGCCGAGGAAGAGCGAGTCGTTCCAGCGACGTGCATCGCTTTCGACTGCAGTCGGGATCTGCACGATCGCTTCGAAGTCACGGCGCACGCTGCCGAACGCCGCGTTGAGTTCGTCCAACACATACGGATCCTGCGCGACGAGCGTCGAAGGGGCGACGAGGTCGTCGATGGCGTTGCCGACGAGCGTGGGCTCGTACGCGAAGAGCGCGTTCTTGGCGCGTGCGACGACCCGCGGCGATCCGTCGCGAACGATCACGCGCAACAAGCGCGGCAAGTCTTCGCGCCGGGCAAGCTCTCCCATCATGCGCGCGGTGACGGCACGCACTTCGTCGGCCGGATCGACGATGGTCGTCTCGAAGACGGATGCGAGAGCCGCGTTCGAGCGCGTGCGCGCGAGCCCTTCGAATGCTGCCAGTCGCACGATCGAAGCCGGATCGGATTTCGCAAGTCGCACCAGCTGCGCGAGCGCTTCAGCGCGTGCTGTCGCCGAGTCGGCGGATCGAGTCGCTTCCGGCGCGGAAGTGGACGATTCTGCGGCATTCGCAGGTGCATTCGTCGATGTGCGCCCAATCAAGTCGACAGCTCGCGCTCGCAATGCCGGTGGAGCGCTCTCCGACATCCATTGCGCGAGCGTGTCCGCGTCGACGCCTTCCCGTCCTACGAAGTCCGTGCGCGCGCGCCCGAGTCCTCCCGTGCCGAACGCGATCGTCGGATCCCCGAAGAGCCGCGCGTCGAGCACAGGATTCGACACGTACACGCCCCCCACGCTTGCGCCGAGCGCGAGCAGTCCGAGTCGCGCTTCGGCACACGATCCGTCGTCGAAGCCGGTCGCGACGGACACGGTCGCGCTGCCACCGAAGAGAAACGCGTTCGCAACTTCGCCGTCGGTCGCGCTCGCGTCGAACACGACGACGCGCTGCCGACCCGCGAGCGTGCTCACGAACGGCAACCAGTCGTCGTCGCGAGCCGCACCTCGCAAGACGCACAGGTCGAGCGGTCGCTCGCGGATCGCACGAGCGAGACTGCTCTTCACGTCTTGCTCGCGCGCGAGCAGCACGTTGCGTAGCGACTTGCCCGGCAGTCGGAGCGTCGGAAACAGCTCGTTTTCCAGCCGAATCCAACTCTCGAACTGCGCGGTGGCTTCCTGCCGAGCTTCAACGACCAACCCGTGCGCGAACTCGCGAGGTTCCGCGTGCGCTCGTGCCGCCTTGGCACAAAAACGCGTGAGCTGAGCTCGCCGAGTGTCGGCGTCGCCCGCCGTTCGCACGCGCGAGACGAACAATTCGCGCTAGATCGTCTGCGGCGATTCAGGTGCGAAGTCGAAGTCCTGCATCCCGCCCGTGTCGATCGCATCGGTGGCCGGTTCGAGCACGAGGTCGAGGTCCGAGTAGTACGTCTCGCTGATCGTGCCGCCAGTCTTCGACTGCCGCATCGATTCGCGCTCGACCAGAGAGAGCAAATGGTCGACGCGGTGGATGCGCGCCAACGGAATGTCGCCGATGAGAATCGCTCCGCGGATCGGGTGAGTCGCGCTCGCCAGTTGCCGCAGCTGGTCGCGCACGTCTTGGCATTGCAACCACGTGTCGATGACGAGCCAAGTCGCCCAACCGTCCGCTTCGAGAGCCGTGCGCCAAGCAGCGATGTCCGCTTCGTTCGCAGTGGCGGTCGCGCTGTCGCAGACGATGGCGATCGCGTCCGACCATTCGACCTTGGGCGGGTCGATGCGGCGCTCGGCGAGTGCGTTCGAATGGATGAGCGGCGCGAGAGCGAGCGGTGCGAGCCGCCGCCACCTTTCGCCGAGCAAGTGGGGCCGCTTCGTCGACATAACCTGCGGATCGTATGCCGATGGGTCGCGCGCTCCAACGTCGCGCGCTAGGCTGTCCGTCTTCAACGCGGGCGTATCTCAGTTGGTAGAGAGTCAGCTTCCCAAGCTGAATGTCGCGGGTTCGAACCCCGTCGCCCGCTCCAGCACAAGATGCTTGGGCAGAGCGGCTTACGGCGATGGCGGTTCAGGCGTCTCAGTGCTGACGCGTGAACGCTGCCATCAATGCGCCTTGCACGAGGCCCGCGAATGTCCGCGTCTGCCCTGTTAGGCGGCTTGGCGCTCAAGGCGAAGAAGGAAGCGCTGGCGGCCAAGTCCGAGGAAAAGCTGGGTGCAGCGCTCGACTCGGCGGCCGGGCAGATCTGGGTGGTGCTCGATGTGTCGTCGCGGCACCGGCGGCGGCGGTTGCCGAGCCGTCGGCGGAGCGACACGTGCGGTCGGAAGCGACCGCGTCGAAGCCCTCACGACGAGCGGGACAGGACCGCGCTGGAGGGGGCGCGGTCAACCGCTCTCAGTCGCGAAGCAGGAAGAACCGCAAGCTCGGCGGTAAGCTCCCGGCCCTTCCCAGCCGTCTGACTCGCGCCGTACCGGCGTTTGCCGACGCGGCCTCCAAGTTCGGTGAACATCACCCCTCACCACGCGAAGTACTTCGCACACGACCTCACGCGACGAGCGACAACCGGCATGGACCGCCTGTCCATGTCCCTCTTCGACGCTGCGGTCGACCTGAACCCGCACCAGATCGAAGCTGCGCTGTTCGCTCTCCAATCTCCGCTCTCGAAGGGCGTGATCCTTGCCGACGAGGTCGGACTCGGCAAGACGATCGAAGCCGGCATCGTGCTCTGCCAGTTCTGGGCCGAGCGCAAACGCCGACTGCTGGTGATCTGTCCCGCGTCGATTCGCAAGCAGTGGGCGTTGGAGCTGCAAGAGAAGTTCAACCTGCCCGCCGTCGTCCTCGACGCCTCCGCCTACCGTGATGCCAAGCGCGCGGGCAAAGACCCGCTTTCCCAGGGCGCCGTCCTGGTCATGTCGTTCACCTACGCGAACAGCCTGCGTGAAGACCTGAAGACGATCGCGTGGGACCTCGTGGTGATCGACGAGGCTCACAAGCTCCGCAACGCGTACCGTCCGAGCAACACCATCGGCCAAGGCATTCGTTGGGCCACGGAAGATTGCCGCAAGCTGCTGCTGACCGCGACGCCGCTGCAAAACTCGCTGCTCGAACTCTTCGGACTCTCGACGTTGATAGACGAGCGCTTGTTCGGTGACGTCAACTCGTTCCGGTCACAGTACGCCGGCGCGGGCAGCAATCTCGAGTCCCTGCGCCAGCGACTCGTGACCTTTTGCAAGCGCACCCTCCGCAATCAAGTCACCGAGTACATCCGCTACACCCAGCGCCGAACGCTCACCCGTCCGTTCCGGCCGACGGACGACGAGCATGCGCTGTACGAGGCGGTCTCCGCATTCCTGCAACGCGAGAGCAGCTACGCCCTGCCCGAGCGTCAACGGCATCTGACCGCCCTGATCCTGCGCAAGCTTCTGGCTTCGTCCTCGCAGGCCATCGCGGCGACGCTCGACACCTTGCGCGTCCGGCTCGAGACGCTGCGTGCCGAACGCGCGCAGAGCGACTTCGAATTCGCCGAGCAACTGGTCGAGGCCGAGGAGATCGACGGCGACTTGCTCGACGAGATCCTGACCGACGACGAGCCGAGTGCCGATCCCGTCTCACCCCCCGTCACGATCGACCGCCAGAAGCTCAGCGAGGAGATCGAGATCCTGCGACGCCTCGCGACCTGGGCGCGCGGGATCGGCGTCGACACGAAGACTCAAACGCTGCTCAAGGCCCTCGAGATCGGCTTCGAGCAGATGACCACGACGGGCGCCGCGCGCAAGGCGCTGATCTTCACCGAGTCCCGCCGGACTCAGGACTACCTCAAGAACTTCCTCGAGTCCCACGGCTACCGCGGGCGTGTCGTGCTCTTCAACGGCACGAACGGCGGCCCCGAAGCGACCGCGATCTACGAGCAATGGGTCGAAAAAAACCGCAGCAGCGGCAGAGCTTCTGGTTCTCGCGCCGTCGACGTGCGCACGGCGTTGATCGAGCACTTCCGTGACGAAGCCACGATCCTGCTCGCGACAGAAGCTGCGGCCGAGGGCGTGAACCTTCAGTTCTGCTCGCTCGTCGTGAACTACGACCTGCCGTGGAACCCGCAGCGCATCGAGCAACGCATCGGTCGCTGCCACCGCTACGGGCAGAAGCACGACGTCGTCGTCATCAACTTCCTGAACGAGCGCAACGAGGCCGACCAACGCGTTCTCGAACTCCTGACCGAGAAATTCAAGCTCTTCGACGGTGTGTTCGGCGCGTCGGACGAAGTCCTGGGCAGCATCGAATCGGGCGTCGACTTCGAGCGCCGCATCCTCGCTATCTACCAAAAATGTCGTACGACGGCGGAGATCGACGCCGCGTTCCGCGCACTCCAAGCCGAGATGGACGAGCAGATTCGGACGCGCCTGGACGACACGCGCACCAAGCTGTTCGAGCACTTCGATGACGACGTCCACCAGCGCTTGCGCCTCCAGTTCGCCGACGCCAAGGCACAGCTCGACCGAGTCGGACAGCGCTTTTGGTCGCTCACTCGGCACATGCTCGCCGATCGCGCCCGCTTCGATGCGGCCGCGTTGGCGTTCGACCTCGAGCGGCCCCCGCGCGAGGACATTCAAAAGGGCCGCTACCACCTGATCTCGAAGGCGCATCCTCGCGTCGACGAGAATCCGACCGAAGAGGCGAGCCTCTTCCTGTACCGCCTCTCTCATCCACTGGGCGAGCACGTGATGGACGAGGCCAAGGCCCTCGCTACCCCCGCAGTCGAGATCGTGTTCGACGTGACCGGGCACGCGACGCGTCTTTCGATGATCGAAGCGCTGCGTGGCAAGGCCGGCCACTTGACGCTCACTCGGCTGACCGTCGACTCCTACGAGCGCGGCGAATACCTGCTCTTTTCGGGGTTCGACGACAGCGGCGCGTCGCTCGACCAGGAGACGATGGAGAAGTTGTTCGCGTGCTCGGGTCGAATCACGGCGGCGAGCTCGAATGAATCGACCGCAACGCGCCTGCGGGACGAAGCCGACCGTCATTCACTGGCCACCGTGAGCCGTTCCCTCGAGCAGAACAGCGCTCACTTCAACGAGGCGCGCGACAAGCTCGAGAAGTGGGCCGACGACATGGTGTTCTCGGCTGAGAAGGCGCTCACCGACACGAAGGAACAGATCAAGGCCCTGCGTCGGCAAGCCCCCGTCAGGCGACGACGCTGCTCGAGCAGCACGAGGTCCAAGAGAAGATCCAGAAGCTCGAGCGTCAGCAACGTCGCCAGCGGCAGGAGATCTTCACAGCCGAGGACGAGATCATGGTGAAGCGCGACCAGCTCATTGATCAGCTCGAGAAACGATTGGCGCAGCGTACCGAGTCCGCCACACTCTTCACGATTCGCTGGCGCGTCGAGTGAACGTGCCGACGACACCGCAAGTGCAGGACTCTGTCATCCGATGAGCGCGAAGTACGAGAAGCTGAAGATTCTGCTGCAGGAGCTGTTCCAGCTCGATCAGCCCGACCTCGACTTCGGCCTCTATCGCATCATGCACGCGAAGAGCGGCGAGGTTGAGCCAGTTCCTCGACAAGGACCTGCTGCCGCAGGTGCAGACGGCGCTCGGGCAGTACAGGACTGCCGACAAGGCTGAGCTCGAGAAGGAGCTGGCAAAGGCCATCGAGCAGGCGCAGGCCCTCGGCGCCGATGCCGAGTCGCTGCCCAAGGTCAAAAACCTGCGCGCCAGGCTCAAGACCGACGCCGTGGATGTGGGCGCGCTGGAGAGTGAGGTCTACGACCACCTGTTCAGCTTCTTTCGCCGCTACTATTCCGAGGGCGACTTCCTCAGCAAGCGCGTTTACAAGGCCGGCGTCTACGCGATCCCCTACGAGGGCGAAGAGGTCACGCTGCACTGGGCCAACAAGGACCAGTACTACATCAAGACCAGCGAGTACCTGCGCGACTATGCCTTTCGGTTGCGACCGGACGACGACAAGAAGCTGATGCGCGTGCACTTCCGCCTGGCCGACGTGGCAGAGGGCGAGCACGGCAATGTGAAGGCCGCTGAGGGCAAGGACCGCGTGTTCATCCTGGCGGCGGGCGGCGACAGCGGCCTCGACTTCATTGCCGAGGAGGCGAGCGAACAGGGCACGGAGCTGAACCTGCGCTTCGAGTACCGTCCGACGACGCTCACCGACTGGCCTGAGGATGTGCGCGATGGCAAGTCCAAGCCCCCGGCGCAGAAGGACCTGAGCGCACTTGCCGCCAAGCGCGTGCTGACCGTGACCGAGGCCGCGCTGGCGCCGTGGATCGCGGAGCTGGGCAAGCCGCACGTCACGGCC
>JAWXBU010000008.1:0-6883 GCA_034440255.1 Planctomycetota bacterium
CACCTGCCAGGAATTCTGTCAAGAGAAGAAAAGGGGCGTGGCGGCCAAGTGTGCTGGCCCGGTGGCCAAGTGCGGCTTCATGTCGGAATGGAAACGTCGTTTCCGGTGAAGCTGGGCGTGGCGGCGGAGTGTGCTGAGTTGTTCGGAATGGGAGCGGCGGTTGCCGCGAAGCTGCGCGTGACGGCCGAGTGCCGCTCCTTTTATCGGAAGGCCTGGATCCCCTCGCACGGGTTCTTCCGAACTCCACCGACGACACAGCGCACGCTGGCAGACTGCAGCGTCGCGAACTCCACGGAAAAAGGAGTGAATCCAGCTCACCCTGAGAAACGGCTTCAGCACCAAGCGGGCGTCCAACCCTCATCCCTGCGGACCCAGCGACACCGCCCACGAGGAACTCCCGCGGAGATTGACTCGCTTCCCTGCATCCGCTTGAATCCTCGCCCACATGCCCTCCCCCTCATGCGCGTCCACGCTCGTTCGCGACGCTGCCGAAGCTCCTCTCCTCCGCTCTGGAGCCCCGACTCATGGTCCAGCTTGAAGCCCTGACCCGCCGCGGGTTCGGCGAGACCTCGCGACGTGACAACTGGTGGATCTCACCGCTGCTCGTCTTCCTCGGGTTCGCCGCATTCATCGTCTACTCGACGTGGGCCGCCTTCCAAGCGCAAGACTACTGGCTGAGCGGTACCAACTACCTCTCGCCCTTCTACTCGCCCGAACTCTTCGGCGACTCGCCCCACAGTTGGTTCGGACCGAAACCGTCGTGGATCCCCGAGTGGGCACCCTGGTCACCCGCCTTCTTGATCCTGTGGGCACCGGGCGGCTTCCGCTTCACTTGCTACTACTATCGCGGCGCCTACTACAAAGCATTCTGGGCCGATCCGGTAGCGTGCAGCGTCGGTGAGCCACGCGATTCGTACCGCGGCGAAAATTCGCTGCCGTTGATCCTGCAGAACGTCCACCGCTACTTCTTGTACGTGGCGATCGTGTTCATCGGCCTGCTCGGCTACGACGCGTACAAGGCGCTCTGGTTCGACAATCCGGCGGGCGGCGCGCAAGTGTTCGGGATCGGCGTCGGCACATTGGTCATGTCCGTGAACGTGATTCTGCTCGGCTGCTACACGTTCAGTTGTCACTCGTTGCGCCACTTGATCGGCGGCGGCAAGGACTCGTTGTCGAGCGAGCCCGCGCGCATGAAGGCGTACGCCTGTGTGTCCTGCATCAATCGCAAGCACATGGTGTTCGCGTGGTTGTCGCTTTTCTGGGTCGGATTCACCGATGTCTACGTGCGCCTCTGCGCCAAAGGCATCTGGCACGATTGGCGGATCCTCTGATGAGTTTCGAATTCAAGACGCACGAGCACGACGTGCTCGTCATCGGCGCCGGTGGTGCGGGTTTGCGCGCGGCCATCGAGGCGGCGGGCTCGGGATTGAAAGTCGGTCTCGTGTGCAAATCGCTGCTCGGCAAAGCGCACACCGTCATGGCCGAAGGCGGCGTCGCCGCAGCACTCGCGAACGTCGACGACCGCGACGGTTGGAAAGTGCATTTCAGCGACACGATGCGCGGCGGCCAGTACCTGAACAATCCGCGCATGGCCGAATTGCATGCGCAAGAAGCTCCGGCGCGCGTGCGTGAACTCGAAGCGTGGGGCGCGCTGTTCGACCGCACGCAGGATGGAAAAATTCTGCAGCGCAACTTCGGCGGTCACCGCTACCCGCGGCTCGCGCACGTCGGCGATCGCACGGGTCTCGAGATGATCCGCACGCTGCAAGATCACGGCATCCATCAGGGCATCGACGTGCACATGGAAGTCACGGTGATCGAGCTCTTGAAGGACGGCGACCGCGTCGTCGGAGCGTTCGCGTACGACCGCGAATTGGGCCGTTTCCGCGTGTTCAAAGCGCGTGCGATCGTGCTGGCGACAGGCGGCATCGGACGCGCGTTCAAGATCACGAGCAACAGCTGGGAGTACACCGGCGACGGTCAAGCGCTCGCGTACGAAGCCGGGGCCGAACTGATGGACATGGAGTTCGTGCAGTTCCACCCGACCGGCATGGTGTGGCCGCCGTCGGTGCGCGGAATTCTGGTCACTGAAGGTGTGCGCGGCGAAGGTGGCGTCTTGAAGAACAAGGACGGTCGTCGCTTCATGTTCGACGACATCCCCGACAACTACAAAGAGCAGACCGCCGACAACGAGGAGGAAGGTTGGCGCTACACGCAGGGCGACAAGAACTCGCGCCGTCCGCCGGAATTGTTGACGCGCGATCACGTCGCGCGCTGCATCAACCGCGAAGTGAAGGCCGGTCGCGGCTCACCGCACGGCGGCGTCTTCCTCGACATCGCATGGATCAAGTCGCGCCTCCCGAACGGCGCGGAGCACATCAAGAAGAAGCTCCCGAGCATGTACCACCAGTTCAAGCAACTGGCGGGGCTCGACATCACGACCGAGCCGATGGAAGTCGGTCCGACGACCCACTACCACATGGGGGGCGTACGCGTGGACGGCGACTCGCAGATGTCGAACGTGCCCGGACTTTTCGCAGCCGGCGAATGCGCGGCAGGTTTGCACGGTGCGAATCGATTGGGCGGCAACTCGTTGTCCGACTTGATCGTGTTCGGCAAGCGCGCGGGCGAGTACGCGGCCAAGTTCGCGAAAGAGAATCGCTCGGGCTCGATCGACGAGAAGGCGGTCGAAGAGACCGCGAAGCGCGTGCTCCAACCGTTCGAGCGCGCGAGCGGCGAAAACCCCTACACGATCCAGCACGAGCTGCAAGATTCGATGCAGGACCTGGTCGGCATCGTGCGCACGCAGAGCGAAATGGAACGCGGGCTCGAGAAAGTCCACGCACTCCAGAAGCGCGCCGCGAACGTCAAGGTCGAGGGCAACCGCGAGTACAACCCGGGTTGGCACACGGCGCTCGACATCAAGAATCTGTTGATCGTCTCCGAGGCGCTCACGCGCTGCGCGATGGAGCGCAAAGAAAGTCGCGGCGCTCAATTCCGCGACGATTTCCCAGAGAAAAGTGCCGAATTCGGCAAGGTCAATCACATCATCCAAAAGGCCAAGGACGGCTCGATGAAGCTCACGGCTCGTCCGCTGCCGCCGCTGGCCGGCGATCTGCAAGCGATCATCAAGGAGATGGGCTGATGGTGAAGTCGGTGTTCAAGATCTGGCGCGGCTCCAAAGCGGGCGGCGCGATGAAGGATTACACGACCGAGATCGGCGAGGGCATGGTCGTGCTCGACGCGGTGCACCAGATCCAAGCCGAATCCGCCGGTGATCTAGGTGTGCGTTGGAACTGCAAGGCCGGCAAGTGCGGTTCGTGCTCGGCCGAGATCAACGGCGTGCCGCGCTTGATGTGCATGACACGTCTCTCGGATCTTCCGGCGGGCGAACCGGTCACGATCGAGCCGATGAAGGCGTTCCCGTCGATCAAGGACCTCGTCACCGACGTGACGTGGAACTACGACGTGAAGAAGAAGATCAAGAAGTTCAAACCACGCAAGCCTGACAACGCCGACGGCACGTGGCGCATCGTTCAAGAGGACGTCGAGCGTGTGCAGGAATTCAGGAAGTGCATCGAGTGCTTTTTGTGTCAGGACGTGTGTCACGTCTTGCGCGAGCACCACAAGCACAATGAATTCGTCGGTCCGCGTTTCTTGACGTACACGGCTGCGCTCGAGATGCATCCGCTCGACGTCGAGGATCGTCTGCCCGACTTGAAACAGAAGGACGGCATCGGCTTCTGCAACATAGGCAAGTGCTGCACGAAGGTCTGCCCCGAGAACATCATGATCACCGACAACGCGATCATTCCGCTCAAGGAGCGCGTGGTCGATCGCTTCTACGACCCGATCGCGAAGTTGTTCGGGTTCTCGAAGAAGAGCTGACGCGCTCGATCTCCGCCTGTGCGCGCTTTTCGGGCGCACGTTCCCGGCGTATGGGCTGGTCGGAACGCAGAAAGGCCCGATCCAGACGGGCATTTTCATTTTCGTGGCGCCGATCAGGGGCCTGATCCTCGGGTGGATCTTGATGGTCGCGACGTACTGGATCTGTCGATGCGCCGTCGCGAGTGGGCCAGATCTTCAAGCGCTTGCAGCTCGTCTCCGCTGCTGCGTACAGCCTCGGACACGGCGGAAACGATGCGCAGAAGACGATGGGCATCATCTTCATAGTGCTGGTCGCATCGGGCAATCTCTCGAGTGACGCAGACGTGCCTGTGTGGGTCGTGCTCACCCGTCATGCCGCGATCGCGCTCGGCACGCTGATGGGCGGCTGGCGCATCGGGAAGACGATGGGTCAGAAGATCTGCAAGTTGCAACCCGTCCACGGATTCGCGGCGGAGTCTGCCGGCGCGTTGACGCTCTATGGAGCGACGCACTTCGGGATCCCTGCGTCGACGACGCACACGATCACGGGCGCGATCGTCGGTGTCGGGTCGACGCGCGGCTTGCACGCAGTCAAGTGGGGCGTGGCGACGCGCGTCTTGTGGGCGTGGGTCCTGACCATCCCTGCGGCGGCGGGAGTCGGCGCCCTGTGCTGGTGGCTCTTCTCGATCTGCGGGTGGAAATGAATCGTCGTCGCGCACTTCTGCGCGACAGCAGCGGTGAAATCGCTCGCTCCGTCGTTGCGCATTTCTCCCGCATCGACTCCAATCCCCTCCCGTGATGCAGGACGACAAGCGCAAGCCCAAGGGTCTCACCCACAATCCGTTCGCGAGGCTGCGAGCGGACGGCAAGCCGGCGCAGCCCTCCGCGCGCGAAGTGGCGAACCCGACCGCGCCGATGGCACCTCTGGTCTCGAAGGGTCGCATCATCGTGCGCCGTGAGAAAAAGGGTCACGGCGGCAAGACGGTCACGATCGCCGAGGGCGAAGGCCTCTTGGGCGCCGACTTGACTGCGCTCGCGCGCGAGGCAGCCCAGGCACTGGGCGTCGGAGCACGCACCGAGGACGGCGCGCTCCAAGTGCAAGGCGACCAGTCCGATCGCTTCGTCACCTGGCTGGCTGAGCGCGGTTTCGGCCCTATTTCCCGCGGAAATTGAGGCCAAAGCGTCCGTGACGCTTCCGACGCCGACCGGGTGTCGCGTACTCTGTCCGGCTTCAAGCTCTCACGCCGAACGTACCGCCATGCCCTCGCTCGAAAAAGACGTCGCTCGCCGTCGCACGCTCGCGATCATCAGCCACCCGGACGCGGGCAAGACGACGCTGACGGAGAAATTGCTGCTCTACGGTGGCGCCTTGCAGATGGCCGGGTCGGTCCGCGCGCGCAAGGGTCAGCGTGCGACGACGTCCGACTGGATGGAACTCGAACGCCAGCGCGGCATTTCGATCAGCTCGACGTTGTTGCAGTTCGATTACGACGGTTACCGCGTCAACTTGCTCGACACTCCGGGGCACAAGGACTTCAGCGAAGACACCTACCGCGTGCTCACCGCGGTCGACGCTGCGGTGATGGTGATCGACGGCGGCAAGGGCATCGAGTCGCAGACGCAGAAGCTCTTCGAAGTGTGCGCGCGCCGCGGCATACCGATTTTCACGTTCATGAACAAGTTCGATCGGCCGGCGCGGGATCCGCTCGAACTGCTCGACGAGTTGGAGCGCGTTCTCGGCATCGGTGCGTGCGCGATGAATTGGCCGCTCGGCGACGGAACCCAATTCCGTGGCGTGTGGGATCGACAGACGACGGAACTGCACCTCTTCGAGAAGGTGCCGAACGGAATGTTCGTGACGCCTGCACGTGCCACGAGCATCGACGATCCGCTCGTGCGCGAAAAGCTCGGCGACACGTTGTTCGAGCGTGTGAAAGGCGAGATCGAGATGATCGAGGGCGCGGGGCACGCGTTCGATCCTGCGCTGGTTCTCGCGGGCAAACTGACCCCGGTGTTCTTCGGTTCGGGAGTGAACAACTTCGGAGTGCAGCTCCTGCTCGACAATTTCCTGCGCTATTCGTCGCCTCCTACTGCACGAAAGAGTGGCGACCGCACGATCGAACCTACTGACGAAACGTTCTCTGCGTTCGTGTTCAAGATCCAAGCGAACATGGATCCGATGCATCGCGATCGGATCGCGTTCGCACGCATCGTTTCGGGTCGATTCGAGCGCGACATGCCGGTCACGCACGTGCAATCGAAGAAGAAGGTGCGCCTTTCGTCGGCGCACAAGTTGTTCGGTCGCGATCGTGAGACGATCGAAGAGGCGGTCGCAGGAGACGTGATCGGTATCGTCGGAGGCATCGAGTACGGCATCGGCGACACGATCTCGACGGATCCGTCGATCCGTTTCGCTGAAATCCCCCGCTTCAGTCCGGAACGATTCGCGCTGCTACACAATCCGGCGACGTCGAAGTACAAGCAGTTCCGTGAGGGCTTGCGTCAACTGCTGCAAGAGGGAGTCGTGCAGAGTTACGAGATCGAGGGCTCGAGTGCCAAGGTCCCTTTGCTGGCCGCCGTCGGTGAGCTGCAATTCGAAGTGCTCCAATACCGCTTGGAGAGCGAGTACAACGCTGAATCGCGTTTAGAAACGCGGCCGTGGACAGTCGCGCGTTGGTGGCGCGAGAAGAAGGATGTTGTGGCGAAGGACACGGTTTGGCCGACGGGTTCGGCGCTGGCGATCGACCCGGACGGCGGTCGGATCCTGCTTGTCGAAGAGACTTGGCAGCTCAACTATTTCGCCGATCGCAATCCGCACATCGAACTGTCGGTTGCGCCGTTCGAGCAAGACGTCGTCGTGTCGAAGTCGAAGTAGAACTAGAACGCGCATCTGGTTGAGGCGGGTCGCTGCGTTGCTGCACTTGGTCGCCGGGCCAGCACACTTGGCCGCCACGCCCAGCTTCACCGGAATTGACAATTCCGTCCCGAGCAACTCGGCACACTCCGCCGCCACGCC
>JAWXBU010000009.1:0-21848 GCA_034440255.1 Planctomycetota bacterium
GGCACCGTACACACGATCACGGCGAGGGCAGTACGATCGTGTTGACCCTCATTCACCGATCGGAATCACCATGCGCATCTGCCTCGGAATCGTCGTCAGTTCGCTCGTTCTCGTTGCTTCCGTTCGCGCAACCGACATCGCTCCGGCCGTGCGTGCGTCGATCCACGACGCGCCGGTCGACGGTGTCGGCGACAGCTTCAACACGGCGTCGTTCCAAGGACTCATTCGCAAATCGGGAGCTTCTCTCGAAGACCGCGCGATCCAGGAATTCGATGCCGCCGCCTTCGCGGGAGGAACGCTCGCGAGCGCGACGATCACCGGCACCATTTTCGTCAACAATTCCTTCGACGTCGGCGTGCGCGGTTTCGATTTCCTCGTCTATGCCGGCAACGGCAACACGGATCTGTCCGACCATCAGACGGCGGCCGTGCTCATCGGGACGGGCAGCTACCATCCGCCGCTACAGTCGAGTTTCACGTATTCGTTCGACGTCACGAGCGCCGTGCAGTCGCTCGTCAACGGCGGCGCGACGTGGATTGGTCTGCGCGTGCAAGGCAACACCGACCCGAACTTCCCGAACATTCTCGATGACACGACGTCGCGCCTCTCGATAGTCGGATCGACGAGCATCGGCACGCCGTTTTGTTTTGGCGACGGAACCGGGACTGCGTGTCCGTGCGCGAACAACGGAATTGCAGCGCACGGTTGCGCGAGCTCGCAATTCGCCTCGGGTGCACGCATCAGCGCGAGCGGGAATGCGGGAGCTTCGGCGGGCACGGACACGCTCGTACTCACCGTGTCGAACATCGGCGGCCCAGGGTTGTTCTTCCAAGCGAGTGGTCAAGTCGCAGGGGGAGCAGGAATCAGCTTCGGCGACGGACTCTTGTGCGCGAGTGGTTCGATCTTGCGCCTCGGCATCGTGTTCCCGAGCGGCACTTCGGCGACTTATCCCGGTGGATTGACGCCGAATCCGATCCACGTCGGAGGAGCCCCGATCGCAGCGGGCGACGTGCGTCACTACCAGTGTTGGTATCGCGATGCGTTCGCGTTCTGCTCGAGTTCGACGTTCAATCTCACGCAGGGGCTGACGATCACTTTCGGGGCGTGATTCGGACGCTGCGAATCAGGCCGACGCTTCGCGCAACAGTCGATCGGCGCGCAACCACTCGGCTTCGCTCCACGCTTGAGCGATCGTGCCGCCCGGGCGGTGAGGCGGGTCGCCGTCGAAGACTTCCGAGATGTGGGCTAGGCCCGCGCTCGTCATGTGTTCGGCGAAGCCGTCGAGCAGTGAGCGCAATTCGGAATGCGGAACTGCGACGGATCGTAACGCAGCTTCGACGTAGAAGCCGACGAGCCACGGCCAGACCGTGCCTTGGTGGTAGGCACGATCGCGCTCTTCGGTGTTGCCGGCGTAGCGCCCACGATAAGCACGATCGCGCGGGCGGAGCGTCCTCAATCCGCGCGGTGTGACGAGTTCGGCGCGAGCGCACGTGACGACGTCCGAGCGTTGCGAGTTCGAGAGCGGACTCCACTCGAGCGCCGCCGCGATCACCATGTTCGGTCGAACCGCGCGATCGGCGACACCGTCTTTCCACACATCGGCGAGGCGCGCTTCTTTCGCGAGCCAGAACCGCGCAAGGAACGTTTCGCCAGCACGGCGTTGCGCTTTTTCCCACGCCAACGAGCCTGACGCGTTGCCGGCCGCGCGCTCGAGATATTCGAGATACGAGAGCAGCATGAACCACAGCGCGTTGATCTCGACAGCGCATCCGTCGCGGGGAGTGACGGGGCCGTCGGGCAAGCGCGCGTCCATCCACGTCGCGTTCAAGCGCGGATCGCCGGCGACGATCAAACCGCCTGAATCACAGCGAATTCCGAGGTCGGTGCCGTCGTGATAGGCCTTGGCGATTTCGCGCAACGCGGGCAAAAAGCGTTCGATGATTTCGCCGGTCGGTGCTCCCGCCAGTTCGTAGAGCCGTACACAACGCGCGAACCACAAACTGGCGTCGACGGAGTTGTACGCACTTGATTCGGCGGACAATCCGAAGATGTTGGGCATCAAGCCGCGGCGCAAGTACTTCAGCGCGCCGGAGAGAGCTTCACCGCAAGCGTCGATGCGATCGCGCGCGAGCAGTAGCCCCGGCAACGACAAGAACGTGTCGCGCCCCCACTCGAGGAACCACGGATAGCCGGCGACGACGCCGAGCCGCGCGTCGTGTGCACGGTACAAGAACGCGTCGGCGCCGAGTGAAATGACGCCGCGCACTCCGTCAGCTCGCGCTTCCGCTTCTGCAATACGTCGCTTCGATTCGCGCTGCCACAACGCTCGCGGATCGGCGATCGGCGTGCCCAAGGTCGAGGCGATGACGACGTCGACACCATCCTCGAGCGGAATCGCGAACGAACCCGGCGAGTACTGGTCCTCGTGCCCGTCGTATCCGCGCGCCAAGTCGGTCGTGTACTCGAGTCCGCGATACCACACGGATTCATCGACGAACTCGCTCGCACCGCTCGTCGTGATCGCGAGCGAAGGCAGTTCGCGATAGGGCTTGGCGACGATGCCGCGCTCGATGCGTTCGATGCGCTTGTCGAGCACGTCGTTCTCGACCGTGGTCGCGTCGGCCTCGCGAAACGGCATGAGCGGCTTGACCGTCAACGTCACGTCGCTCTTCTGACCGGTGACGCGATAACGCACGAGCACCGTGTGCTGTCCGCGCACCATCATCACGTCGCGCTCGATGCGCGCGTTCCCGAACAAGTAGATCCACGACGGAAACGGCGCGAGCTCGAAGCGCTCGACGCACTGGCGACCGAGCGGCGACCACACACCGCGGTAGCGTGCCATCGAGATCGGAATCGCTTTGCCGCCGCCGTCGAGCGTCTCTTCGAATCGCGACAAGAACACGTGGCGCTTGACCGATCCCGCGATGGGCGCGACGAGCAAACCGTGGTAGCGCCGCGTCGGGCACATGAGCACGGTCGATGACGCGTATCCCCCGCGTCCGTCCGTCTCGAGCCACTCGCGCGACATGGATCGCTCGAGTTGGAGGAGTTCTTCGCGTTCGATGGTGAGGAGGGATCGGTTCACGATGTCGGGTCGGCTTTCGGTGCAGCAGTGTAGGGACCGATCCCCGCGATGTGTGCCGAACGGCGTCGTCTACAGCATCCTTGATCAGCAGTCTCGTGGGGTTGGCGCGCAAAACCGTTCTCGTGGAAAACGGACGCGGACCACTGCATCCGAAAGCTCACGGAGACCGTACCCTCTTCCACCACGGAGCACCGCCGTTGCTTGCGGATTGCACCATCCATCCCGATCGTCGCATTGCCACGAGTCCTCAATTTCATGCTTAATCTGTCTGTCATCGCTCAAATCGTCATCGCGGCTGCGGTCCTTTACGTGTGGATCTTCCGCTTCGAGAACATCGAGAAGGAGTTCGAGGAGTACCGCTTGTCGGTTCTCTTTCGAAGCTTCATCGGCGCAACGAAAATCGCGCTCGCGACCTTGCTCATCGTCGGCATCTGGTTTCAGGCACCCGTGCTCGTCGCTGCCATCAGCATGGCCGTATTGATGGCCGGAGCGCAGTGGTCGCATTTCAAAGTGCGACATGCGTTTCCGAAGTTCGTTCCCTCGTTGATCCTGCTCGTGCTCTCGCTCTTCGTCGCCGCAGTTCATTCAGGCGTCGTGAGCTAGGTGGTTCTCCGGACTGCGCTCACACTCGTCTCCAGCTTCGCGTTTCTTTCGTACGGGATCTATTGCCTGACAGCACCCGCTATGGAGCGCGAGTTCTTGCGCTACGGATTGCCGCAACTGCGCGTGATCACCGGCTGGCTGGAGATTCTCGCGGCAGTGGGGCTCATCGTTGGATTGTGGTGGCCACTCAGCTTTTGGATTTCATCGGGAGGTCTGTCGCTGCTGATGTTGTGCGGCCTGTACACGAGGCTGTCGATCGGGGACCCGCTCCACTTGTGGCTGCCGGCTTTTCTGCTGCTCGTGCTCAATGCGTATCTCCTCGTCCATTCACTTCGCAACCGCGAGTGAGAATCGCGCAGATGGACCTTATCTCGATGAGTCGACCTCGAGAGTCTGTCGAACTCAGCCCGCGCGCTGCGGCCCGCGACCGAGGAAGAAGCTGTCGAGGCCTTGTCCTTGGCAACGCGGCATCAACGACGTGCCCGTCCACGGTGCTCGCACTTCGTGCGCCAGAAACGGAGCGCTGCGCGCGATGGGCCAGCGTGGTCAGCGGTAGTTCGAGGCGGTCGGTATCGAGCTGAAGGTCGCGATCAGCGCCGACGAAGTGCGAGTTGTTGGAACCGATGACTACGATTCGTAGTGATGCACGAGCGGCGACCACGCACCGCGGTAACGCGCCAGCAGCTTGGCCACGCAGCCGGGGTTGGGCCCCCGATTCCGATTTCGATCGACGGGCCAAGAGTCCTGGGCTGCCGCATAGTTCGTTCCCGCCGAGTAGATTCAAGAAACTCGCAGGGACGAACCGGTGTCAGCCAAGGTCACTTGGCCCGTCGTACTTCGAAGTCGATTACTTGGCGCCATGTCCCATCAAGACGGTGCGGCAAGTCTGAGCCAGGATGACGAGGTCGGCGCCCAGACCACGATTGCGCAAGTAACGCAGATCCCAAGTCAGCTTCCTGCGCACGCTGTCCAAAGAGTCGTCGTACCCGTTGTTCACTTGGGCCAACCCCGTGATCCCCGGCTTCACGAGTAATCGTTTCGAGTAGTGCGGGATTTCGAGTTCCAACGTGCGGATGAAGTAGGCGCGTTCTGGGCGCGGCCCGATCAGCGTCATTTCACCTTTGAGCACGTTGAAGAACTGAGGGACTTCGTCGAGGCGTGTGCGGCGCAGCAATCGGCCTACCCGAGTGACACGATCGTCGTTCACTCGCGCCCATTGCGGGCCAGAGGCTTCTGCGTTCATCCTCATGGTCCGGAACTTCCAAATGACGAAAGGTTGTCCCCCGAGCACGACGGTGCGGCGGTCGCGTACCTGCGCCCCACCGGCATCCGCTCTCCGCCGTCGATTCAGGCCGATGCGACGCTGCGTGTAGAAGACCGGCCCGCGCGAATCCAGGCACACGGCCAGGGCCACGAGCGCTAGCACCGGTGCGAGCACCACCAAGGCCGCGACGGAGGCGGCGATGTCGGCGGCACGGCGCAACGGCTGGCGCTGTTCGTCGACGATGCGCTCGATGTCGACCGCCAAGCAGGACAACTCGCCCTCTTTGCGCTCCAGCGGGCCTTCAGGCACGGGACCAGGGGAGGAGTCCAGTCCGGGACCATTCGCGGGGCCGCTCAGAAGGCGGCGCGGTGAGGCACATGTCGCGAAGTTCATAGAGCCTGATATTGCAAATGTCGAACCGGATCCCTGGGAGGCACCCGATCCCGGTCTCCGATGTGCTTTGTTCAATGTGGGCGCGGCAAGTGCTCGGCGATCAGTGCCTCGGCACGCAGTCTGAAGATGCATGAATTCGAGTTTGTCGAGGGCGCAGACTCCTACGCTGCGCTTTGGAGGTAGCGGTGCTTCACGATTTCATCCGTTCTCATCACGACGGAATCGTGCGTCGTACGCGCATTCGTGTTGACGCGCGCATGGCTCCGCAAGCGACGAACGAGGGGATCGAGAACGGCATCCTGCGGTTTCTCGGGGAACTCGTGGAGACGTTGCGTGAGCGCCTGCACAGCAACGCTGCTATCGACGAGCGCGCGAGTCGGCACGGGGGAACCCGCTTCGAATCAGGCTTCTCGGTATCTCAACTCGTGCACGACTACGGAGATGTCTGTCAGGTCGTCACCGGACTCGCGATAGAGAGCGGCGCCCCGGTGACGACGGAAGAATACCGCACGTTGAACGGATGTCTCGACGATGCCATCGCTGCGGCTGTCACCGAGCATGCGCGAGCGGCTGAAAGCGCGACGGCGGATCGCAACACGGAGCGCCTTGGGGTGTTAGCCCACGAGTTGCGCAATCAACTGAACAGTGCGCTCCTCGCATACGACATTCTCAGGGGCGGAACGGTCTCGATCGGCGGCAGCACGGGGAGCGTTTTGGGGCGCAGTTTGTTGGCACTGCGCAGTTTGGTGGAACGCAGTCTGGTCGAGGTGCGATTGGACGTCGGCCTCCACGAAGTACACCCGATCGATGTCGCGGGCTTCCTCGCCAGACTGGAGCCTGCAGAAGTGATCGCCGCGAATTCGGCACAGGTCGCGCTCCCCACCGATTTTGGGGCCGACGGAGTCAGCATCCAGGGCGACGAACAGTTGCTCGGTTCGGCGGTGACGAATTTGCTGCAGAACGCGTTCAAATTCACCCCTCCCGGCAAACAAGTTTCGCTGCGCGCCAGCGCGACGCCCGAACTCGTCGCGATCGAAGTCGAGGACCAGTGCGGTGGGATCTCGGACCACGTGATGTCCGGCCTATTCAAAGCTTTCCATCAGGGTTCACACGATCGCACCGGACTGGGCCTCGGCCTGGTCATCAGCATGCGAGCCGTGGAATCGATGCACGGTCACATCAGCGTGAGGAACAAGAGCCCTGTGGGGTGTGTGTTCTCGATCGAACTGCCGCGCATCGCGAGCCCCGTTCTGGCTGTCTGAAGCGGGCCGACATCGCGTGAGTGTGGCCGAAGCATTCGAGCGGGACCGCGGCGACGACGGGCGGGGTCGTCGCAGGCTTCAAGGGAGGGAGCATCGAGGCTCTCACGCTCGAGCCAGGGCGCCTCGAGCATGGTGACGCGGTTTTGGTCCGCTCGACCTCGCGAACAGGTAAATCGCCGCGGGTCGGCATCGCGGAGACGCATGCCCTCGCGGCGCCGCAGGTCGCATCCAAGGAGGTCCGCGGGACGGAGCCGCTTCGAGTTGCGGCGCCGATCGAACCGCGACTGAAACTTCAGCTCGCCCGCTGCGTCCCGCGACCGAGGAAGAAGCCGTCGAGGCCTTGTCCTTGGTAACGCGGCATCAGCAACGTGCCCGTCCACGGTGCTCGCACTTCATGCGCCAGACACGGACCACTGCGCGCGAGCAACTGACCTTCGACCACGGCGTCGAAATTCGAATAGCCGGGCAACATGCGGAACTCTTCTTCGGGCTCGAGGCGATGGCAGTAGCCGATCTCCAACTCGTTCGGCAAACCTTCGGCCCCCGACAACAAGCGCTTGCGCAAGAACGCGTAATTCGGGACATCGGCTTCGCGCACGACACCTGCATGCACGAGCGTCATCCACACGGCCGACTCGTGATGATCGATCGTCACGAGCGCCTCGTTTTGACCGCCTTCGATCAAGACGGTCGAGTGACCGAGCGAACCCATGTACTCGATCAGCGTGCCTTCGATGATCGCTTCGAGGCCGATCAACAACGTGACGCCGAGCTCATTCGCGGCCGTGTGACTCGACTCCGGCCCGGCGATGACGGTGAACGGCGGACCGACGCCCGACGTCGAGTGCAGATCCAAATGCGTGACGCGCGGACGCTGGGCGCCGAGCTCGCGATCGATCACAGCCAGGAGATCGCGCTGCTCACTCTGTTCTGAATTGTCGGAGCGCGGGTCGGCGACACGCAGCGCATGGATGCGCTCCTTCGACCACACGCGATTCATGTCTTCGTCGATGTAGCGCACCGGTTTCGCGAGCCCGGCACGATTACCGCTGAGCGCAATGAAGCGTCCCTGCATCGCGACCTTGTGCTTCGCGATCGACGCAAAAACGCGCCGCAACGCGATCACGCCCGCCGGTTCGTTGCCGTGAATTCCCGCAGTGACGATGCACAGCGGACCACCGGTGCGCGCCGCATCGGCCACGCCCAAGGTCCGCTCCAAGCCCGTCATTCCGCCCGTGTCGTTCATGTCCCTCATCACCACGTCGGCTTGCCCCTCAATCGGCCTTGAGCCAACGCTCGAGAAGCGTGGCGGACAGCGAGAAGAAATCGTGCTCGGTGATGATCCCGGCCAACTTGCCATCGCGCACCACGGGCAAACAGCTGATCTTGTGCTTGCGCATCAACTGAATCGCGTCGAGCGTGCTCGTTTCAGGCGTGCACGTGACCGGCTTCTTTTCCATCACTTCGCCGACGGTCACCGGCTGCGCGGCACCCGCTTTTCCGTGCGACAAATTGCGCATCAACGAGCGATGCGTGACCAGCCCGACCAAGTGACCGTGGTGATCTTCGACCGGCACGTGACGCAGGTGTTCCCACTCCATCAACGACGCCGCCAAGTCGACGATATCGTCTTCGTGCACGGTGAACAGGTCCGTCGTCATGATCTGCGAGACGGTGCGGAAGCTGTCTTTGTGCTCGTCCTTGTCGGGCAAGTGAGCGAGTTCCCACGTGTGAACGGGGTCGCCCTTCTCTTGATTCGCGGCCATCGTCGCGGTGAGCGCGCGATAGCGATCGACAGCGCGACCTTGCTCGCCCATCGACGCCAGCGAATCGAACGCCCATTGCGAACCGGTGCGCAGACTGGCGACGCGCTCGCTGACGATGCCGAGGTAATGATCGATGTCGGACGAGTCGATTTTCTGCGCCTTCAGGCCTTCGCGCGCGTGCTTCAAAAGCTCTTTCTGGATGAGCTCGTCGACGCCCCAGGCCTTGCCCTTCACCCACTTCATCCGCGCGTGCAATCCGTAGCGCGCCGCGGCGACGAAGTTCGACTTCGCGTCGTCGAACGTGAACAGCTTGGTCACGTCGCCATACTCTTTCGTGAGCGACGTCATCATCCCGTAGAAGAACGCGGCGTTCGCCACTTCGTCCGCGACCGTCGGGCCCGCCGGCAACACGCGGCATTCGATGCGCAAGTGCGCCTTACCGTTGTCGTTGATGCCGTAGCACGGGCGATTCCAGCGATACACGGTGCCGTTGTGCATGCGCAACGACTTCAACGGCGGCACTTCGCCGCGGTCGAGCATGTCGAGCGGCGATTCGTCCGGCGCCGCTGTGATCAACGAACGGAAGCGCGCGATGTCGTCGCGGTAGATCTCGAGAATCGAGTCTTTGACCCACTCGTCGCCGAAGCTGACGCGCTGGCGCACGCCGCGTTGCACCTTGTGTTCGTGGCGCGTGTCGAGCGACTGTTGGAACAGCGCGACGCGCGTTTCGTGCCACAAGCGATGGCGCAAAAGCACCGGTGAATTCACACCGGCGGCGAGCAACGGTGCGGTGACGACTTGGGCCAGATTGTAGGCGCGTGCGAACTCGTCCGCGCCGACTTGGTAGTGCAGTTGGAAGCTCGTGTTGCATGCTTCCAACATGACGTTGTCGTGCAACGTCTGGAGCTCGTCGAGCCCCTTGATCATCGCTTTGAAATGGCCGCCGCGCTGCTCGACCATGATGTTGTTGAGCTGCAGGTAGCGCGGAATCGGCGTCATCGATTCCAAGCCCAGATGCGGCTTGTCGAGCGTCGGCAAGATGCCGCACAAGACGATCTTCGTATCCTGCTCGGCCGCGATCTTGCGTGCTTGCGCGATCAGGGTCGTCAGCTCCAACGCCATCGCCGAGAAGCAGTCCCCCTTCAATTCGAGGGGCAGCAGATTCGCTTCGAGGTTGAAGAGCGCCAGCTCCGTCGTGAACGACGCTTTCGGCAGATGCTTGAGCAGATCGAGCGCCTTGTTCGCCGGCTGCAACGACCTGTCGACGAGGAACATCTCCTGTTCCGCGCCGATCCGCCGGACACCTGTTTCGATCCACCCCTCGTTGATCATCCGCTCCAATGCGCGGACGTCCTCCAGCATGCGCTTGACGAACATGCGGCGTTGGGCGTCGTCGGGGAGGGTACTGATCTCTTCCTTGGCCATAGGGCGGTTCCTCTAGAGTCCGAGAAGAATAGCAACCTCGACGCGACCTGTCCCCGGAGGCTATCCAGACTGCGCGCGAAGTTGCATTCTGTGGCGGAGACGGCGCACGCGACCCCCGCGCGACGCCGACACGACGCGGCCTCGCCCCAAGGAACCATGTACCTGACTCACGAGCTCAAGGAGACGTTGACCTTCATCTTGGCCGGTGGACAAGGCGAGCGTTTGAAGCCGCTCACGATTCAGCGCGCGAAGCCAGCGGTGCCGTTCGGCGGGTCGTACCGGATCATCGACTTCACGCTCAGCAATTGCATTCACTCCGGTCTGCGGCGCATCTACGTGTTGACGCAGTACCAAGCGCGCAGTTTGGAAGAGCACATTCGCTTCGGCTGGAACTTCCTGCCGCGCCGGCTCGAGCAATTCATCAGCGTCTCGCCGCCGCATCACGCGACGATCGGTCAGTGGTACAAGGGCACGGCCGACGCGATCACGCAGAACATCGACTTGCTGGAGGAAGATGCGCCGAAATACGTGCTCATCCTCTCGGGCGACCACATCTACAAGATGGACTACGGGCGCATGCTGGGGCAGCACATCCAGAGCGGTGCGAAGCTCACCATCGGCTCGGTGAAAATCCACGCGGGCGAAGCCAGCCGCTTCGGCATCTTCGAGATCGACGCGACGGACCGCGTGCTCTCGTTCCAGGAGAAGCCGAAGAAGAATGCGAAGGAGATCCCAGGCGCGCCCGGCTACTGCCTCGGGTCGATGGGCATCTACATCTTCGAGACGCAGGAGCTCATCCGCCGTCTGCGCGCCGATGCTGCCCGCACCGATTCGAGCCACGATTTCGGCAAGGACGTGATCCCGGCGATGATCCGCGAGGTGCCCGTGTACGCGCACCACTTCATCGATCGCGACGGCGGAGTCGAACCGTATTGGCGCGACGTCGGCACGATCGACGCGTACTTCGAAGCGAACATGGACCTGTGCTCGGTCGCGCCGAAGTTCAATCTGTACGACCGTCAGTGGCCGATCTACTCGCTCTGGCACGCAGATCCGCCGGCGAAAACGGTGTTCGACGACGCGGGCCGGCGAGCGGAAGTCGTCGATTCACTCCTGTGTCCGGGAGTCGTGGTGTCGGGCGCCAAAGTGCGGCGCTCGATCTTGAGCAATCGCGTCGTCGTGCAAGATCACGCGATCGTCGAGGACTCGATCCTGCTCGGCGGCGTCACCGTCGGCAAGAATGCGAAAGTGAAGCGCGCGATCCTCGACAAGTGGACGCAAGTGCCGGACGGAGCGACGATCGGCTACGACCGTGACGCGGATTTGAAACGCTTCACTGTCACGGATTCCGGCATCGTGGTGGTGCCGTCTCGCTATCCGTTCAACGGCGTGCACGTCACGCCGCTGGCGTTCAGTGCGAACTTTCCGCGACCGGGCGAGTGAGTCTGGAAGTTCGCGGCGGGTGCGAAATCGGAGTGATGCGACTGGCACAAGCAGCCCGTCGCGCTGCACACTGAGCCGCGCACCGGACTCCCATGCTTCCCGTCGATCCCAGCTTCGAACTTTCCGCGTCCGTCGACGAGGTACGCGTCGAAATGGGTGGACGACTGGATCCGACTCGACGCGCCGAATTCGGGCAGTTCATGACGCCGGCTGGCATCGCACGCTTCATGGCGTCGCTGTTCGAAGCACGGCGGAGCACGATCCGCTTGCTCGACGCGGGGGCCGGCGTGGGCTCGCTCACAGCGGCCTGCGTCGAGCGTTTCGCAGCGCGGAAGGATGCTCCTTCCAAGATCGAAGTCACGGCGTACGAAGTTGATTCTCTGCTCGCGGAACGGCTCAGGCAGACATTGCGGGCATGTGGATCCTCGGCGAGATCCTGCGGGGTCGCGTTCGAAGCGACACTGCGCAGCGAGGACTTCATTGCTGCCGCGTCCGCTGCCCTCGCAGCTGGATTCTCTTCCGCGCGCAAAGATCGAGGGTTCGACGCGATCGTCCTCAATCCTCCCTACCGAAAGCTAGGCAGTCATTCGCTCGAGCGTGAGATGCTGCGCAGCGCGGGTATCGAAACAAGCAATCTCTACACAGCCTTCGTGGCGCTTGCACTGCGCCTGCTGGAGCCCGGGGGCGAACTCGTGGCGATCACTCCGCGCAGTTTCTGCAATGGACCCTACTTCCGCGCGTTCCGAGAAATCTTGCTGAGGGAATCGTCCCTGCAACGCGTGCACATCTTCGAGAGTCGAGATCGTGCGTTCTCCGCTGACGATGTCCTGCAAGAGAATCTGATTATTCATCTCAAAAAAGGTGGCGCCCGCGGACCGGTCGTGTTGTCGGTGAGTGCCGGACCTGAGGACGAAGTGAGGTCGCGAGTGGTCCGCCACGAGGACATCGTCGATCCGGACGACCAAAACCTCGTCATCCATTTGCCCCTCTCGAGCGAGGATGCCGAGTTCGCGAAGCGAATGCGCCGCTTGCCTAGCACGCTCGAAGACTTGAGGGTCAGTGTCTCGACCGGCCGCGTGGTCGACTTCCGCGCGCGACCTCATCTGCGCGCCGAGCCCGGTCCGAAGACCGTACCGCTCGTGTACCCGACGCATTTCGCCGACGGATTCGTCGCATGGCCGAAAACACGCAGTCGCAAGCCCAATGCGCTCGCCGACGTGGCGGCGACTCGCGATCTGATGGTGCCGAACGGCGTGTACGTCTTGACGCGGCGATTCAGCTCAAAAGAGGAACGACGTCGAGTCGTAGCCGCGGTTTTCGATCCGACGCGCCTGCCGAGCCCTGTCGCATACGTTGGGTTCGAGAATCATCTGAACTACTTCCACGCAGCTGGCGCTGGCTTGCCGAAAGCACTCGCGCTCGGGCTGGCCGTGTTCTTGAACTCCACTCTGGTCGATCGCTACTTCCGCCAGTTCAACGGTCACACGCAAGTGAATGCGACTGACCTGCGCAGCCTGCGCTATCCATCGCTCGCGGATCTGCGCGCAATGGGCAAAGGCCTGACTCGCGAGCTTGGCGATCAGTCGCGTGTCGATGCGATCCTCGATCGTGTCTTATCCGCCTGATTTCGCGTCGAACGATTCAGCCTTGTAGTGCTTGGAAGCATCCTCGCGGATCCAGACGTAGGTGGACACAGCGATGTTCTTGTTGCGAGTCTGCCGCTCTGCAGCAACTTTCCAGCTCGGGTAGGCCGTCGTGAAGGAAACCGTATCCTTGCCGTTCCTCGCCGCGAAATCGCACATACGCCGGACCTTCTGTTCGTCCACCTCGCCGTCGCTCGTCACCGCTTCGATGACCCAGATTTCGTCAGTCTCGCGATTGTGCAACAGCACGTCAGGCATGGGATCGTCGGCGCGAAAGGACAGACCCGCAACGGAGAGGTTTTCACGATCCTCTTCGGTGATTCGATCCCCATCTGCGTCGTCGACGAAGAGAACTTGGAACCCAGGCAGGAAGCGCGGTGCGTACTCCTCGCAGCAGGCACGGATGAGTTCGACGTGAGGATTCGACGTTTGATTCCTGGACCGCTCCACTGCTTGGCCTCGGAACTCCAGGCGCATCCTGAGCGCATCGGCCGCCGCCCACTTCGACAATAGGGCGCGACACTCCTTGGCTGGCGCCTTCAGTACGGCCATGAATTCCGGAGCCAATCGATATGCGGAGTTCGAGGACTTGGCGATCACGTGACCGGCAACGAAGGAGCGAGCCCCGGGCACGAACGTAACTGCATCGACGGCACCGATGTCTCGCAACGGTTTGATCCAATAATCCCGACCCTCGCGATCGAGCTTCTTCGCGCCGTGTTGCAAGATGCCGACGTGACAGCCCAAAAACGCGGTGGACGCTCCATCACTGAAGCGCAACGTCGAGGCCGCCTTCGAGAACCAAGATTCGAGTGTGTTGTCGAGCAGGGCGAACACGACATCGACCCGATCCTGCGTCTCCAGGTCGAGAACGCGCAGCACCTCGGATATTCGAGGCTTCCCCACGCCCTGCAAGGTCATCGGCACACTCGGCTTCCCAGCGGCGATTCGCGCATCGTGCAGATCGTTGACACGTTCGTTCAGACCCATGACGCTGCCAAGCTAGGTTTCCGGGTCTTCGACGGCCACCCCTCCCCCGAGGATTGCAGCCGACCGTCAGTAGCGCCGTCGCGAATGGCAGCAATCACCGATTCGGGCATCGCCGTGGTGCCGTCTCGCTATCCGTTCAACGGCGTGCACAACACGCCGCTGGCGTTCAGTGCGAACTTTCCGCGACCCGGCGAGTAACGTCCAACTTCTGCGTCGACGCGTGAGCGGAATCATCCGCATGGCGCGCGCTGGGATTCGCGCTGCGGACTGACTGCAGTCGCTCCGCTTTTCATCGATTACTCCTGCGGACTGCGCCTCGATCGAAGCCGTGTCGAGGTCGGCGGACCACGTGCTCCATCGACCTGGGGCCATTCTGAAATCCGTGACCTCGGTCACGTACCGGGCCTCGGGCCGTCGATCTCGCACACAAATCGACGAAAGCGTGAAAGCCGCGAGCGATCGCTGGACACGTCTCATGAACCGATTCGGCGCGCATCGTTTGCGATCCGAGCTCGAGTCGTCAGCCCCCCGGAGTTCGTCGCTTGGCCATCGCGTACCTAGTCTTCGGATCGAACGTCGTTGGGATCCAGCCGCTGGGTCCGAACGCAGGTCGCGCGATCGCTTCGATCGTTCTGGTGCGCATGCGGTGCGTTCGATGCTCGAAGGAATCCACGCCGTGACGCGGGGCATGATCTTGCTGCTCGTCGTGCACGGACTGCTGCTCGTCCTGGTCGGAATGGCACTCGGATTCCCGCTTCAGCGCGCGATCACATCCGCAGACACCGAACAGGCGCAACTCGCCTGGCGCTCCTCGCACACGACGCTCGTCACGGGCGGCACGCTCTACATCGCCGTGGGAGCGGCGGGGCAACTGCTCGTGCTCGGGGTCCGCGCCGCGCGTCTCGCCACGTGGACACTCGTCTCGGCGAGCTACCTCTTCGCTGTCGTGCTCTGCGCTGGGCCGTGGATCGGAGCACGCGGTCTCACGGCCGTCGGACCGCCGTCCCACGTTGCGGTACACATCGGCTTCCTCTGCGCGATCGTCCTCTTGTTCGCAGGATTCGCCGTCGTGGCGTGGGGAGCATGCGCCGCGCTGCGCGAGGGAGGTCGAGCATGAGCGAGATCACGCGCGCCCAACGACTGTACTGCGCGAGCGTCGGCTCGTTGGCGCTGTGGGTCGGCGTGTGGGGCACTTTCGATCCGACTCGAGTGGACCGTGCTCTGCCTTGGCTCGTACCTCCGCTGCACGCTCGATTCCTAGGCGCGGTGTACTTGTCCGCGGCGTGGATGCTCGCGAACGGACTCGTGGCGCGGCGCCAGGCCGAGGTCCGCGTCATGGTCATCCTGATCACGCTTTGGACCGGCTCGCTGCTCGTGATGTCGCTGTTCCATCTCGATCAATTCGATGCGCGACACAAGCCTGTCTGGTTCTGGTTCGGCGCTTACATCGTTTATCCGCTAGCGGGCTTGTGGTCGTTCTGCGTCCACGGATCGGCGCGCGCGGACCCGACGCACGAGGCGCTGCCGAGTTGGGCCCGGCGCTGTCTGTTCGTGCAAGGCGCAGCCGCCGTCCTCTTGTCACTGCTACTGCTCGTCGCGCCGACCTCGATGGTCGCGGCGTGGCCCTGGAAGATCAGTGCGCTGCTGGCACAGATCTACTCGGCGCCGTTCTTCGCGTACGGATGGTGCAGCTTGCTGCTCGCGCGAAGCTCGACCTGGCTGGAAGCCCGCATCGTCGTGCGCGGTACGACCGTGTTGACCGTCTGCGCGCTCATCGCCTCGATCGTGCACCGCGGTGTATTCGCGCCTGGGCGCGTCGCCACGTGGACTTGGTTCGGATCGCTAGGCCTCGCGGCCGCGCTGTCGATCGCGATGCAAACACCCATCCTTCGAAGGAAACACTCGACGTGAAACGCTCACCCGCTCACATCTACACCGCACTCGCAGGATTGTTCCTGCTACTCCAAGGCGTTTCGACGCTCGTCTTCCGTCTTATTCCGAGCTTGGACGAGGCCTTTCCGATGCTGCTCGGGATGACGCACATGATGCCGGCGCATTCGATCCTGCACATCCTGAGCGGACTCCTCGCAGTGGCGTTGCTCGCGTGGGGCGGCGAGCGTGGAGTGCCTCTTTTCGCCGCAGGTTTCGGCGCGTTCTACGTCACGCTCGCCGCCTACGGGTGGCTGTCGCCGGATCCGACGATGCTGCACCTGCAGCCCTTCGATCATCCGTTTCACTTGGTGTTGGGACTCGTCGGCTTGATCGCCGTCTGGCTGACCGTGCAGCGCTCGTGTCGTGTGGCCCAGGCGCGCACATGAGCACTGCTGGAACTCCGATTCGTTGGCCGGTGCGCCTGTGGTTGGCCGTCGAGGTGTGCTTCGGCGTAGCGGCCGTTCTCGCGATCGGAGTCTCGCCACAAGACGCCGCGACGAATTTCGCGTGGCCGATTCGCCCGACGGTCATGGCGGCGGTGCTCGGAGCCTTCTACATCACGACTGCGCCACTCTTCCTGCTCCCGCTGTTCGCGCGGCGGTGGGAGATGATCCGCGTCATGATCCTGCCGGCCGCGCTGTTCTGCGCCGTTCAGCTGCTCGCGACGTTCCTGCATTGGGAGAAATTCAACGTCGACAGTCGACCGTTCGCCGTCTGGTTCGCGAGCTACGTCCTGCCGCCACCGATCCTCGTCGCGGCGTACATCTGGCAACAGCGAATCGTGAGCGTTGGAGCAGCCGCTTCCGGCAACGCGCTGCCCAGATGGCTGCGCACACTGTGTCTTGCGTGTGGCGGTTCGATCACGTCGATCGGCGTGATCGGCTTCGCGTTCCCGCAACTGCTCATCACGCGTTTCGCGTGGACCTTGACCCCACTCACCACGCGATCGCTCTGTGCGTGGATGATCCTCGTTGGAACGCTGCTCTTGTGCATGGTGCGCGAGAACGACCGCACGCGCTGCAGATTGGCTGCGCTCATGCTGATCTTCGCGTTGCCCGCACTGATCGTGCAGATGCTGCGGTTCCGTACCGAAGTGAACGCGGACAGCCCCGCGCTCTGGATCGGCCTAGGCCTCTTCAGCGTCGCCTTCATCTGCGGCATCGGCATGGCGCGCGGAAGTTGGCGCGCGGCCTTGCGCTGAGGACCGGGATGCAGTTCCTCTCGACGATCCGACGTCCACGACGAGGTGGATGTCGGCCTCGAGGCTCTTGCACCGTTGCGAATTCGTCCGCGAACCGAACGTGCTGTGCGCCGGGCGATCGTTCGGCGAGATCTCGGACGATCCGATCTACCCCGCGGTTTCGTCGGACGATCAAGTGCCTCGCGCGTCGGCTCGCGGATCGAGTCCAGACAGGAACTCTCCTGTGAATCCAGCGGAGCACGCTCCGCGAACGAAGCGTGCTCCATCGAATCGAGTGAGAACTCCGACGCTCAGTTGAAGGCCGCCGTCGAAGCTCCGCGGTAAACGCCGTTCGGATCGGTCACGAGCGCTTGGATCACGAACAGTCCGTGCGAACTCGGCGGATTGCTGAACGTGAACGAACCCTCGCCGTTCGCATCGGTCGCGAACGTGATGCCCGCGCGACGAATCCCGTTCAACGGCATCCCGGTCCAGAACAGTTGCTTGACGAGGTCGAACGAAGACTCAGGCGACGTGTACTGCGAGACATTGCCCGACAGCACGTACCCGAACGCATTCGGATGTCCGCCCGAGAGCGTGCACGTCATCGTGTTGTTCGGATTCTGCACGCTGGTGAGCTGCGGCCGACGCGGCGACACCGTCTCGATCCGCGAAATGTTGGTCGAGAAGAAGTCGGTCCTGCGGTACTTGAGCGCTCGCCCCGCCGGCTGGAACGCGGCGCAGTCACCGTCGCCGGGCACGTCGACGATTTCGACCTTGCCCATCGTGTCGGGCGAAGTCGCCACGACGCCGACGCGCGCTCCCGTGCGATCGATCTCGACGATGGTGGAATTGCCGGAGTAGAGGCCCACCGACACGAACAGGTTCCCGAACGCCGGATCGAAGGTCATCGACCCCGCGCCGTCGAAATTCGCCGCGAACAGGCTCGATCGCGCTTGGGTCAGCGGGAACGGACCGTTCGCGAGCTGGCCGTTCGTCCAGCGGATCACCGACACGAAGCCGGGCGGAGTCGGGAACGCGAGTGTCTGTGTGGCGTAGTAGAGGTCGCCGGCTGGCGATAGCGCAATCGGACCACTCGGGCCCGACACGGCCACGATGATCGTGTGCATGCCGGTGACGAGGTCGAGGCGCTCGACGTTGGTCGAAGCGAAGCTCGGCGAGGCGGCGGCCGAGATCAGCACGCTGGTCGAGCTCTCGTACGCGATGTCGAAGTTGAAGTTGATCGTCGCGAGCGGCGTCAACGTGCCGCTCGCGAGGTTGATCCTGAAGACACCGCCGCTCGTACTCTCGCCGAGCACGGCGAACGTCTCCGTCGGGTCGGCTTCGATGAAGCTCGGGAACGTGCCTTGCGGCGCGACGGCGCTGAGAACTTGCAGGATGATCCCCGCATCGCTCTCGATCCACGCCGTGTCACCGTTGTAGACGAGCCGATTGCCGTTCGAGAGCGTGTCGTACGCTGCGAACGTCGTTCCGGCCGAGAGTTGGCGGCTCGCGTCGTGCGCGTAACCGGCGCCGATCGTGTCCGCGAAAGCGAGTGAGGGAGCGAACGCCGCCAGGGCGAGCGCCGCGATGAATTTGCTCTGCACGAAATTGCACTGCATGAATCGATCTCCGTTCGATGTCTCGTCGAACGCCGACTCGAGCGCGGCACGGGCGGCAAGTCGGACTGGAGAGTCCAAGCGGTGCAGCACGAACCTTTCTCCGAGGTCGGCGGTGGAATTTGCCCTTCGCCACAAGCGAAGAGCTCGCGCTGCGCACCGGATATCCTGACTCGCCGCTTTCGCCGTTTCGCTCTAGCCTTCCCAAGCACTCGTTCGAGCGCTCAGTGACACGGAATCGCGCACGATTCCTGCGAGAAAAACAGCATGCGGCTCACAGTGGCGGGACCGTGCAGGATTGTCACCTGCTTCCCCGAAGTGCAGCCGATTGAGTTGTGAGCGAGAGACGTTACTCGGGCGGGGACGCGACGTCAATCGGCGCGGAGCCGTGCAGGTCATTGCGCGAGCAGGAACTCGTGCACGGTGCGCGCGACGAGTGCGCCGAGTGCGGCACTCTGCTCGGGATCCTCGAATCCGCGCGTCATCACGACGAGCACGGCCGGGAACTCGAAATGGAGCAGACTGGGTGTGGGCAGCATGACGATCGCAGCGTCGTGATGGATCCTGGCGATCTGCCCAGTCTTGTGGAGAACCGCAGTTCCACTCGGAAGTCCTGCTGGGATCATGTCGTTGAACTCTTGGTCGCGCAGAAGCTGCATCGGCCACGCGACTTTGACGTCCGGGCCGTACACGACGTCTCGGAAGATGGCCTCCAAGATGAGCGCCAGATCGTGCGCCGTCGTGACGTTCACGAGACCGGCATCGAAGGCTTTCAAGTCTTGGACGCCGCGCACGATTCTCGTGTCGGTGGCGCCGACGCTCGCGACGATGCCTTGTACGAGAGCGGGCGTCAGACGCTCCATCAAGATGTTCGTCGCGAGGTTGCTGCTCTTCGTGATCATCCGTCGTGCGAGTTCCCGAACCGCCGTCGACGTGCCGACATGCAGGTAGAGATCCGTCTCCCCGTCGTCCGCCGGATCCAGCTTGAATTCCGAACCGTCGGCGACGCTCCGGAAGCGGTTCACGACCGGCAGATTCGAATCGATCGACAACCCACCCGACATGTCTTCGCGCATGAGCGTCAAGAGCACCGCCAATTTCATCGTGCTCGCTGCGTGCATCACGACGTCGGCGTTCACCGACGCGTGATCGGTCCCCCACAAGTAGCGGAATTCCACGGCCAATTCGCGCGGTGCGATTTCGTCGGCGATCGCCTGAAGGCGTAGCTCCAGCTTGGATTCGTCGAACGAAACGGGCGAAGCACAGCCACCGGTGCACAGCATGACGAGGAGCAAGAGCACGCGGGGCCAACTTGATTCGGCAGATATCATGCGTGTCGCAGTCTATGCGCCTGGAGCGCCCGATTCGATCGTGACCCGTCCGTGGCTGGCTTGAATCGGCAGTGATCCGGCTCCGCGCACACTGGACGTGAGTGCGCGACGGGTTAGGCTCTCGCGCGATGAAACTCGCCTTCGTGTCTGCCGGTTCAGCCGCACTCTTCCTCACCGTCGCCATCGCGTGTCGTTCCAGCTCTGAACCGCCAGCGCCTTTCACCGAATTGAACTCACAGTCGGCGACGACGCCCAGCGCAACCTTGGATGCTCCGTCGACGACTGTTGGCGTATCGAAGCTGCAACCTTTTCTGCCGGCGGAGCTCTGCGGCAAGTGTCACAGCCAATCGGCGTCGGCGACCGCGTTGACGAGCGCGACCGGCGACGACGTCTCACCGCACGGCACGTGGCAAGCGACGGCGATGGCGAATGCGTTCCGCGATCCGTACTGGCGCGCGCAGATGTCGCACGAAGTCGAGCGCGCTCCCGAGCGCAAAATCGAGATCGAGTCGTTGTGCTTGAACTGTCACGCGCCCATCGCGAGCCACACGGCGCGACTCACGGAAGCGCCGGCTCCGTCGATCGAATCCACTGTCGGCGACGCGCTCGCGAACGAAGGCGTTTCGTGCACGGTGTGTCATCGCGCCACGAGCGCAGGCCTCGGAACACCAGACAGTTTCGAAGGCCGCCTCGCCATTCAGGGCGACGCGCGCATCTACGGTCCGTTCGCGGATCCGGCGCCCGGTCCGATGAAGGCGCACACCGGATTCACGCCGACCTTCGGCGCGCACATCTCGAGCTCGGCCTTGTGCGGCTCGTGCCACACGCTGACGACGCAACCGAGCACTGGCGCGAAACCGTTCGTCGAGCAAGCCGTCTACCTGGAGTGGCGAAACAGCGTATTTTCCGATGAAAACGGGCGTTCCAGCGAGTCGCGGACCTGTCAGGAGTGCCACATGCCCGACGCGGGCGCCATGCGCATCGCACGCAATCCGGCGGGCTTCGACTTCAACATCCAGGTGCGCGATCCGGTGCGAGCCCACACGTTCGTCGGCGGCAATGCGTTCCTGATCGACCTGTTGCGCACGAACGCAGCCGAGCTCGGCGTCATCGCGACCGAGGGTGCGTTGAAGCGCGTCGCAGCAGCTACGCGAGCTCAGCTCGCTCACGAAACGGCGCGTCTCACGATTTCCAATGCGATGCGCAAACAGGCCCGCATCTCGTTCGACGTCAAGGTCGAGAATCTGGCCGGTCACAAGTTCCCGAGTGGTTACCCGGCGCGACGCGCGTGGCTCGACGTCGAAGTGCGCGCGGGCCGCGAAGTGCTGTTCGAATCGGGCGCGGTGGACGAGCGTGGTGCGCTGGTGGGAGTCGCTGACGAACT
The DNA here is from genome assembly GCA_034440255.1 of Planctomycetota bacterium. GTDB lineage: Bacteria > Planctomycetota > UBA1135 > UBA1135 > JAEUIA01. Next base: position 21,324 of record JAWXBU010000009.1, read on the forward strand.
CGCGCTCCCCCACTTCGATCGCATCGAACGCGCCGATCAAGTGCAGGTGTACGAAATGATCGCGGCTGACGGCTCAGGCCGCACGACGACGTCGCTGATCAGCATGGCGAGTCGGCTGAAGGACAATCGTCTGCTGCCGCGCGGTTGGAAGAGCGACGGTCCGCACGTTGCGGACACGCATCCCGTCGGAGTGGAAGGCGACGACGACTTCACCGCTGGCTCGGACGTCGTGACGTACGACGTCGAAGTGAAAGAGACCGACCAGCCGCTCCTCGTGATCGCGCGACTCACGTACCAATCGATTCCGCCGGCGTGGGCGTCGTCGTTGAAAGACTCGAAAACGCCTGAATCCGTGCGCTTTTTGACCATGTACGGCCGCGCCAAAAATGAGGGCGAAGCGGTCGCGCTGACGACGGTGAACGTGCCGCGCTGATCGTACTGTGCCAGGGACAACCACGACGCTTCGCGCTTGCCGCTGATCGTGTGTGTACCGAGCCAGAGCAATTTTTCCCCGATGCGCTGCTA
>JAWXBU010000010.1:0-20426 GCA_034440255.1 Planctomycetota bacterium
ATGTGGGCTTTGACCGGAGCGGACGCCGAGGGACATGACGAGCAACCTGGGACCGGCACAGAATCCTCTGCTGGCTGGTGACGGCGAATTCGCCGTCACGGTGGACACAATTCCCCCTAATTCTCCCCCATTTCATTCCACTCCGCCCTCCCCGCGTCACTGGGACAGTGCAGTCACCGTCCCCACCGATCTCGCCCGTGTGTGCCTGATCGCGGACCAGCCCCCGGAGTTCCCCATGTCCCTCCAACGCAGTCCCCTCCTCCTCTCAGCCGCAGCACTCGGCATCTTCGCATCGAGCGCTTCAGCCCAAACCCTCTTCTCGATCGACTACCGCAGCCTCTCGATCGGCACCCCCGCGACCGGCGGCGGTTGCATCTCGGCCGGCGACATCCTCACGCCGGCAGCCGGCGGAATGCCCGCCTACGGACCGCTGCTCGCGCCGGTCATCGCCGTGAGCAACGGCTTCGGTCCGCCAGGCCCGGGACTCGGCATCCCGGGCGTCGTTATCTGCGTCTGCCCGGCACCCGCCTTCGCAGCGTGCGCGCGCGAAGTCGACGCACTCTCGCGCGGACAAGACGCGCTCATCAAACCCGTGCAGATGCTCGCCGGCACGTTCGTGTTCTCGGTCGACCCGTGCACGGCCGGCGTCGGTGCACCGCTCGCGCCCAACACGACGAGCGAATTCCCGGTGCGCGACGCAGCGGCCGACGTGTTCGAATCCCTCTTCCTTCCGCCCGCTCCGGTGCCGCCGATTCTCGGTCCGCTGATGGGCCACACAGGCATCATCGACGGCAACGGTTTGCCGAGCGGTTCGGGCGCTGTGTACCCGGGCTTCGGTGTCGTCGAACCGCGCGCGCCTGGAGCGGCGATCACCGGTGACGACGTCGACGCGATCGACCTGGGTCTGGCGACGGGCGTCGGCCTCTTCCCGATCTACTTCTCGATGGACGCCGGGTTCGCGAACATCTGCACGGGTACGCCCAACTCGGGTTCGGCTCTTGCGGCAGGATTCGCGCCGGCAGCGGTGCTCATCACGGCAGCACCGGGCGGTCCGCCCGTCGTCTACGCGGGGCCGGGAGTGCTCGGTCTGGACTTCTTCGGCCCGGGTACGGACGACCTCGACGCGCTCGCACTCGGCGAAAACGGCATTCCTGGATTCCAGCCTTCTGCCGCTCCGTACACGTGGCTCGCCGCGGCCGGAACGGACATGCTGCTCTTCTCCGTGCGCCGCGGTTCAGCGGTGATCGGCGCCCCGGACAGCCTGTTCGGCATCCCGATCGAAGCGGGCGACATCCTCATGCCGCCCGTCGCAGGCGGGGGCTCGCCGTTCCCGGCGATCTTCGTCAGCGCCGAAGCGCTCGGCCTCCCGACCGTGCGCAGTGGGGCGGGGTTCGCGGGTGAGCTCGACGCGCTCGACACCGTTCAGCCGCCGCAGACAGGCGCGCCCTACTGCTCGAGCACGCCCGCCGCATGCCCGTGCGCCAACGTCGGCGCGCTCGGCAACGGTTGCGCGAACTCGGCCAATCCGGCCGGTGCAAACATCGCGGCAGCAGGCATCGCGAGCGTCGCAGGCGACAGCGTCGTGCTGACAGGCTCGGGCATGCCGCCGGGCAGCCCGTGCTTGTACTTCCAAGGCACGGGCCAAGCGTCCCTGCCGTTCGGCGACGGCGTGTTGTGCATCGGTGGAGCAATCGTACGCCTCGGTGTGAAGTTCAACACGTTCGCCGGTTCGTCGACGATTCCTTCGGGAGCGGACCCGGTTCTGTCCGTGATGGGCGGAGTGCCCGCCGCCGGTGGTGCGCGGTTCTACTCGGCTTGGTATCGCGACAGCGCCGTGTTCTGCACGCCGTCCACGTTCAATCTGACGAACGGGGTCGCGGTGTTTTGGACGCCGTGACGGCGAATTCGTCGTCACCAGCCAGCCGTGACGGCGAATTCGCCGTCACCAGCCAGCGGAGGGTTCTGTGCCGGTCCATCGTTGCGCCGCGTCTGCCTGACGCGTCCGCACCGGTCAAGCCCCACAACTCTCCGTGACAATTGCCCCAGCGGAGGATTCTGTGCCAGTCCATCGTTGCGCCGCGTCTGCCTGACGCGTCCGCACCGGTCAAGCCCCACAACTCTCCGTGACAATTGCCCCAGCGGAGGGTTCCGTGCCAGTCCATCGTTGCGCCGCGTCTGCCTGACGCGTCCGCACCGGTCAAGCCCCACAACCCTCCGTGACAATTGCTCCCGGCCGCGTGACTCTGAAGTCACGCGGCCGGGTTCATGTTGTTGTTCATTCGAGCGCAACAAAGCACCCACTCACCTTTGCGTGCAGGATGCGAGCAAGTTCCTTCCGATCACTCCCCCGCACGACGTCCTCACCGAACTCGAGTCGTGCCTCGACGCGCTTCACCGCGAGCAGCACGAGCGCTTGCCGCCAGAACGCGACGCCGACCCACGGAATGACGATCGACGCCGGCGGATCGCTCGCACTCGTCGCGTAGTGCAACACCGCCCATGCAACCGGACGATTCGCTCTTGCCGCAGGTTCGAGCAACGACGCGCGGAACTCGAGCACGCTCGCACCGCGCGTGTGACGACCTTCGGGAAAAACGACGACGGCGTCGCTGCGTTCGAAGGCGCTCTCGAGTTCGCGATTGACGGATGGGATGTCGCGCTTCTGCGCACGATCGATGAACACCGTCCCGAACTGTCGCGCCATCGATCCGAAGAGCGGCCAGCGCTCGATCTCTTTCATCGACACGAACGTCGCGTCGATGCTCGCGGCGATGACGAGCACGTCGACGTAGCCGAGGTGATTCGCGACCAAGAAACACGGCTGCACCGGAAGAGCGCCGACGACTTCGACACGGATCGAGCAGATCGCGAGCGACGTTCGCGACCAGGTTCGAAACACGAAATGACGCCATTTTCGGCGCCATTTCGGCTGAATCCACGTGATCGGCAGTCCGACGAACCAGACGACGACGAGCGCGAGAGTGATACACACCAGAACCATTCCGCGCACGATTCTGCGGCACCACGCGTTGCTGCCTGGTTGTAGCGGAATGACGACGCGCTCGTCTCCGGATTGAGCTTCGTTCATGTCGCAGAGGTCCGCGGCGCATTGTGCTACCTTGCGCGCGATTCGTCGACGCGCAGCCCAGTCTGCGCACTCCGTCGCGGATCACATCGAAAGGAATCGAATCATGAAATCAATCAAGTACATGCTCTCGGCCGCGTGCGCCGTTCTGTTCGTCACCGTCGGAGCACTCCAAGCAGGCGAGGACAAGCGCCCCGGCGGCGACAAGCCCGTCGAGCGCGCGGAGAAAAAAGACGAAGCCGGCAAGGACGATCGCGCGATCGTCAACGCGCAGAAGTGGTCCTACCCGCTCACGACGTGCCCGATCAGCGGCGAAGATCTCGCCGTGAAGCACGTCGACTTCGTCGTCAACGGTCGCATGGTGCGCACGTGCTGTGCGGACTGCCAGGCCAAGGTCGTCAAAGATCCGGTCGAGACGATCAAGAAGATCGATGCGGCTGTGATCACCGCGCAAAAGGCGAACTATCCGCTCACGACGTGCGCGGTGACCGACGCGAAGCTCGACGACAAAGCGATGGACTACGTCGTCGGCACGCGCCTCGTGCGTCTCGCGAATCGTGACGCGATCGCCGGGTTCGAGCGTGATCCGAAAGCCGCGATGGCGAAGATCGACGCGGCCTACATCAAGGCGCAAAAGGACAGCTACCCGGTCAAGAAGTGCATCGTCAGCGGTGAAGCGCTCGGCGGCATGGGCGAACCGGTCGACAAGCTGTACGGCACGACGCTCGTGCGCTTCTGCTGCAATGCGTGCGTGAAAGGCTTCGAGAAGGACTCGGAGAAGTTCATGAAGGAATTGGCAGACGCGCGCGCGAAAGGCCCGAGCAAGGGCTGAGCGCACTCACCGGCATCGCCGGGAATCACGCGGCCGTTCGATCCATTGCGGGTCGAACGGCCGCGTGCATTTTTGCGCCCATTTGTGCGCTGATTTTCGGCACGCAGCGACCTGCACGCGGCCTGAACCGCACAGTCTCGAGCGCGGGAGCCGACCTTCATTCGTGCCATACGTGCCCGAGCAATCTAGGCCCACATCGCGCGACACACCCTCCGTGTGCGGTTGCCGGAACGTGCTGACGCCCGCCCCCCCCTGCGGCCAAAAGCACGCCCGAAGGCGTCGATGCGGCAGAGTTTCGGCTCGCACCCGGAGCTGAACGCACATGGCGCGCATAGCGCAACGGGCATAAATGGCCCTAGCACGCTATTGCGGAACGGCACTGCCGCACCGGCAACGGCGGAGCAACGACTGCGGGATTGGATCGCCCTCCACTTCGCGACGGGGCCCAGTCGATAGCGGACGGATGGATCCGCTCAAAAAGCCCCGCGAGGAGATCGATCGTCTCGACCGTGAGTTCGTCCAGTTGCTCGCTGCGCGGTTGAAGGCCGTGCGCGAGATCGGCGACCACAAAAAAGGCAACCCGCACGTTCCGCTGCGCGACGAAGAGCGCGAGCGTCGCTTGTTCGACACGTGGGCGCGTGCTGCGGAAGAGCAGAACATCTCGCCGTACTTCGCCGGCCGCGTGTTGCGCGAGATCTTGAATTGGTCTCGTCGCGATCAAGAGCGCGTGCTCGACGGGCGCGGCGACGGTGATGCAGCTGCGCGATCGGTGCGCGTCGGATACCAAGGTGTGCCCGCGTGCTACAGCGACCTCACCATCGGCAAGGTGTTCGCGTCGCGGCCCGTGTCGCGACTCGAGCGCATCGGCTTCCGCGGATTCACTGCGGTGATCGACGCATTGGAAGCAGGCGAAGTCGACTATGCGCTATTGCCGATCGAGAACACGATCGCGGGCAGCATCAACGAGGTGTACGACTTGATCGGCTCACGTCACGTGACGATCGTCGGCGAGGAAGCGTGGGCCGTCGAACATTGCTTGCTCGGCATCCCCGGCGCGAAGCTCGATCACATCCGCACCGTGCGTAGCCATCCGGTCGCATTGCAGCAGTGCACGAAGTTCCTCGATGGGCTCGTCGGCGTGACCTCGGAGAGTTTTCACGACACGGCCGGCGCTGCGGAAGCCGTCGCGAAAGCAAACGATCCGTCGATCGCGGCCATCGCGTCGGAAGATGCGGCGCGCGAATACGGACTCGTCGTGCTGAAGCGCGAAGTCGCCGATCACGCGGTGAACATCACGCGCTTCCTCTTGATCGGCCGTCAGCCGGAAGTGTTCGACGTGCGCCGCCCCGCGAAAACTTCGCTCGTTTTCGCCGTGAATCACAGGCGCGGAGCGTTGCTCGAGTGCTTGAAGAGTTTCGACGCGCAGGGCATCAACCTGACGAAGCTCGAGAGTCGTCCGCAAGCCGCGACGCCGTGGGAGTACGTGTTCTACGTGGATCTCGAAGGCCACGTCAGCGATGCGCGCGTGCAGACGGCACTCGAAGAAGTGCGCGCTCACACCAATCACTTGAAAGTGCTCGGCAGCTATCCGCGCCGCGTCGAAACCGATCGTGAGCGCGCGCAGATCGAGAGCGTGATCGCGCTCGAAGCTCCGTCGACCGAGACGTCGCAGGCTGCGTGTCCGACTGCGCCCGCAGGGCCGGTGAAGGTCTCGAAGAATCCGAACTTGAAGCTGTGCAGCTTGCGCGAAGACGGTCGGCGCACGCTCGTCGACGTGTCGGGCGTCGTGTTCGGCGGTGAACGCTTCGTGCTCGCGATGGGTCCGTGCGCAGTCGAAAACCACCGTCAGATGATGGACGCCGCCGAGCTCGTCAAGCGCGGCGGTGCGACCGTGTTGCGCGGCGGTGCGTTCAAGCCGCGCACGTCGCCGTATGCGTTCCAAGGACTCGGATTCGCCGGGCTCGACATGTTGGTCGAAGCCGGTCGCACGTACGAGCTGCCTGTCGTGACCGAAGTGCTGCATCCCGAAGACGTCGAGCGAGTCGCCGAGACGGCCGACATGCTGCAAATCGGAGCACGCAACATGCAGAATTTCGCGCTCTTGAAAGAGGTCGGGCGCTCGAAGCGCCCCGTGCTCTTGAAGCGCGGCATGAGCGCCACGATCGAAGAACTGCTGCTCGCAGCCGAGTACATCATGGCCGGCGGCAACCATCGCGTCGTCCTGTGCGAGCGCGGCATCCGCACGTTCGAAACTGCGACGCGCAACACGCTCGACATCAGTGCGGTCCCCGTCTTGAAAGCGCGCACACATCTGCCCGTGATCGTCGATCCGTCGCACGCGTGCGGCGTGCGCGAGCTCGTGATTCCGCTGGCGCTCGCTGCTGCGGCGGTCGGAGCCGACGGTTTGATCGTCGAGGCGCATCCGAATCCGGCCGAAGCACTGTGTGACAAAGACCAGGCGTTGACCGGTGACGATCTGACGAAGCTGTGCGCAGCATTGAGGCCGATTCTCGCAGCGCAAGGTCGACGACTCTGAACGTCGCGGCGCTTCTGCAGCCCGAGTAGACTGCTCGCCTCGTGTGGCGCGCTCTACTCTTGTTGCTCGGCGTCGCCGTCTCGGCATGCTCGACGCCGTCGTCGCACTCCGCGGTGCAAGGTGAACAGTCGAACGTGCGCCGCGCACCGCGGCCGGTCTCGATCGAAGTCTCGCCGCCGCTGACGGACGATGCACACTCGACGGCGATCCGTGAGTGGATCGACAACTCGCGCCGTGCCGTGGAAGCATATTTTGGCCGTTTTCCCGTCGAAACGATGCGTTTGGAGCTGACGCCCGCTCGTCGACGCGGCATCGGAAGTGGAAGTGCGCGCATGCTCGACGTACCGACGATCCGCGTCGCTGTTCACGCGTCGACGCGGCCCGATCAATTCGCGAAGGATTGGACGCTGACGCACGAGATGATCCATCTCGCGATTCCGGCGTTGCCCGACGAACAACATTGGTTCGAAGAAGGCGCCGCGACGTACGTCGAGCCTCTCGCGCGAGCACGAGCCGGACTCGTCGCCGAAGATCGCGTGTGGACGGAGATCGTCGGCGACTACGCGCAGGGTTTGCCCGAGAAAAACGATCGCGGGCTGGATCTCGATTCGAGTTGGGGCCGCACGTACTACGGCGGAGCGATCTTCTGCTTGCTTGCCGACATCGAGATCCGCGCTGCCACGAACAATGCGAAGTCACTGCGCGATGCGCTCGTCGCAGTCGTCGAAAGCGGCGGCAGCATCGCGATGCAGGACACGATCGAGCACGTGTTCGCGATCGGGGACACGGCGACGGGCACGACGGTGTTGTCGGACTTGTACGCGCGGATGAAGAACGCACCCGAGCCGCGCGAGCTCGCTTCGACGTGGAAGAGCTTGGGCGTGAGCGTGAACCTGGGACACGTGACGTACGACGACGGTGCCCCGCTCGCTCACGTGCGGCGCGAACTCATCGTGGGCCCACGCTGATCGCTCGCGAGCCGCGGCTTCCGGATCCCCGGTCACACGAAATGGTCGCCTCCGTAAAGGTCGGCCGCAGCCTGACGGGATCCGTCCGGTGCGGTTTTCGGGCCTGTTTTCACGTCCCTTCCTTCCCGCAGCCCTGTTCGTATGTCTTCGAGCGTCACCCCCACTGCATCCGCGCACAGTCCTTCGAGTGCGCCCGGATCGCTGATCAGAAAGGTCCGCGCTGTCGGCCTTTCTCTCGCGGACAAAGTCGCTTGGCTGGCCCCGCTCCTCGCGCGCGTCGTCGTCGGACTCGTGTTCGTGTGGTCCGGCTGGGGCAAGCTCCACAACATCGACGGCGTCGTGAAGTACTTCACCGAGCTCGGCATCCCCGCGCCCGAAATCCAAGCACCGTTCGCGGCGACGATGGAGTTCGCGTGCGGCCTGTTGATCGTCGCCGGACTCTTCACGCGCCTGGCTGCGATCCCGCTGATCGTGATCATGATCGTCGCGATCAAGACGGCGTTCGCACAGCAGCTCGGCGACGCAGTCGGCGCGAAGGAGTGGCTCAACACGCTCTTCGGCTTGTCGGAATTCCTCTACATCGTGCTGCTCGCGTGGCTCGCGATCGCAGGCGCGGGTCGGGTGTCGCTCGATCACTTGATCTTCGGTAGGCGCCGGAACTGAATCACGCGCAAGACGAAACAGCGGCGGAGCCCGGAGTCGCCACCGAGCTCCGCCGCTGCATTTTGCTGCTCGTGAAGCGCTAGACCGTCGCGACCGACTTGCGCAATTCCGTGACCACCATCTCGCCGATTTCGTCGGTCGGATGATCGCCCGTGTTGACGCCCTTGATGCGCTTCGAGCGCACGAGGTCGACGATGATGTTCTCGATCGCCGCGCCAGCTTTTTTCTGGCCGAGGTAGTCGCACATCATCCCAACCGCCAGGATCGCAGCGACCGGGCAGGCGACGTTTTTCCCTGCGTATTTCGGCGCCGAACCGTGGATCGGCTCGAACAGCGACACCTTGCCGGGGTGAATGTTGCCCGACGCGGCGATGCCCATGCCGCCTTGGATCATCGCGCCCAAGTCCGTGATGATGTCGCCGAACAGATTCGGCGTCACCGCGACGTCGAACCACTCGGGATTCTTCACCATCCACATGCACGCGGCGTCGATGTATGCGTGCTCGGTCTTGATGTCGGGATACTCCTTCGACACTTCGGCGAAGACGCGCGTCCACAAGTCTTGCGCTCGCAGCGCATTCGCCTTGTCGATCATCGTGACCGTCTTCTTCTTGTTGCGCGCTCGCGCCAATTCGAAGGCGTAGCGGATGACGCGTTCGGTCGCCACGCGCGTGTACACCATGACCTGCGTCGCCACTTCGATCGGCAGCCCCTTGTGCGCATAACCGTACGTGCCGGAGTACGCGCCTTCGGTATTCTCGCGCACGAAGACCATGTCGACTTCGGCGGGTCCCTTGCCCTTGAGCGGGCACAAGCGCTCGTCGTAGCAGCGCACCGGACGCAGATTGACGTAGAGATCCAGCTCGAAACGCAGCTTGGCGATGATGCCGTACTCGATCATCCCGACCGGAGCGCGCGGATCACCGATTGCGCCCAAGAAGATCGCGTGCTTCTCCTTGATCTCGTTGAACGAGGCTTCGGGGAAGATCTCGTTCGTCTTCAACCAGTGGTCGGTGCCGAACGGGTAGTACGTCTTCTTCGTCTTGAATCCGTACACCTCGGCCGTCGCGTCGAGCACCTTCATGGCCTCGCGCGTCACTTCCGGTCCGATGCCGTCGCCGGCGATCACTGCGATGTCGTACTCGGTCATGATTTCTTCACTTCTGACTTTTCGGTGGCGTGCCCCTTCGCGAGGAACATGCCGGGGGTGTAGCGGACGATCTTGCCTTCGACGGCACTCGCCGCGACGGAGAGAGGCGAAGCGAGATACAACTTTCCGGGCCCACTGCGGCCCGTGAAATTGCGATTGATCGCACTGATCGTGACTTGTTCTTTGGTGTCGGAAACACCCGGGCCGCAGCCGATGCACGCGCCGCAACCGGGGTTGATGACTTCGACGCCAGCCTGCTCGAACACGTCCAAGTACCCGCGCGAACGAGCGTAGTCACGCACGGTTTCGCTGCCGTACTGGATGTACATGCGCGTGCCGGGCGCTACACGGCGGCCGGCGGCGAGCGCTTCTTTCAGCACGAGCGCGTAGAAGTCGAGATCGTGTTCTTTGCCGGCCGTGCACGAGCCGGCGTACGCGATGTCGATTTTGACGTCGCCGAGTTCGCGGATGTTCTTGCCGTACGTCGGATCACCCGGCTCGGCGACCATCGCTTCGATCGTCGCGAGATCGATCGTGTGCGTCCCGCCGGTGTAGTGAGCGCCTGCATCCGGAGCGACGAAACGCGCGCGGATCTCCGCCTTCGTCATCGACTTGCGACGAGCGGCGAGCCATTCGAGCGTCACGTCATCGGCGTCGCAGATGCCCGATTTGGCGCTGCACTCGGTGGCCATGTTGCACAACGTCGCGCGCTCGTCCATCGACAGCGACGCGAGGCCCGGCCCGCCGAACTCCATCACGCGATCCAGCGTGTCCTCGCGCACCGCGAAGGTCTTCAGGATGTGGAGGATCAGATCCTTCGCCGTGCATTCTTGGCGCAATTTGCCGCGCAATTCGAAGCGAATCGACTCGGGCACGATCACGAACGTGATGCCCGAATGAATGAGCCCCGCGTATTCGGTCGCGCCGACGCCGTACGTCAGCGCGTTGTTGCCGCCACCCATGCACGTGTGACTGTCTGTCGCTTGGATGAAGTCGCCCGGATCGACGAATTCCTCGCGCGCGACTTGGTGGCAGATGCCGGGCGAGATCTTGTTCTTCGCCGAGTAGTCGCGCACGCCGGTGTGGCGCTGGAACTCGTTCTGCAAGTCGCGCAGCGTCTGGATCTCGCGCGCGAACGGCGCCATGCGCTTCACGCCGTCGGCGTAGAGCAAGTGATCTTCGAACACCGCGAACTTCGCCGGTGCGGGCACTTTGTAGTCGCGACCGTATTCGAGCGCGAGGAAGTGATGCACTTGCGCGGTCGTGAACTCGTGACTGTAGCCTCCGTCGACTTTGACGAGGCACACGTCGCCCGGCTTGACGAAGACGTTCGGCGTGCTCGCGCCCGAAATGTGCAGGCTGAGAATCTTCTCGGCCATCGTCATCGCGCGCTTCGGCGTCGTCGGTGTCGGAACTTGGACCGTGCCTTTCTTGTACGCCGCTGCGAACGGGAACAAGCCGCCGGTTTCGACGATCGCGCGCGTGACCAGGTCGTACTTGCCGGTGAACTCTTCGAGCGGGATCTCGAGGCCTTTTTGCAGTCTTTCGAGCTGCTCGTACGTGCCCATCAACTGGCCCAAGTTGATGTTGTTGCGCTCGTGAATGGGCGCGAATGACGCAGCGATCACGAGGTGGATGCCCGACCACTTCTCGCACTGCGGAGCGGTCTCGCGCGAACTGCCGGTGCCCTTGCGCTGACCGCTGACGATGACTTCGAAGCCGCCATCCATCAGTGCACGCGTCGCGAACACGCGTTGACCGTCTTTCGCTCCGCCCTTGTGCACGATGCCGGCGTACGCGTCGAGCGCGATGTCTTCGGGCTTGTGACGGAAACACACCCACGCCGGCGTCATCGCGTCGGTGTTGATGTCGTCGAGCAACGTGGCTGCATCGATGTCGCTCATCGAGAGATCGACTTCGCGACGCAGTTGCCGCTCGATCAGCTCGAGATCTTTCGTGAGAAACAGGACGCGCTTCTTCGGTGTGAGCCGAACGACGCGCTTCCCGTCCGCGCGGGTGTGGATCAACGGGTTCAACGTGGTCGTCCTTACAGTTGCGCGTTCTCGACGAGGATCGCGATGCCTTGTCCGCCGCCGATGCACGCGGACGCGATGCCGTAGCGCTTCTTCGTGCGGCGCAATTCGTGCATGAGCGTCAACACGAGACGCGTACCCGACGCGCCGAGCGGATGACCGAGCGAGATCGCGCCACCGTTCACGTTGCACTTCGAACGATCGAGCTCGAGCTCCTTCTCGCAGCCCAAGTACTGCGCCGCGAACGCTTCGTTGATCTCGATGCGATCGACTTGATGAATCGCGAGGCCGGCGCGCTCGAGACACTTCTTGATCGCGGGCACCGGGCCGATGCCCATCTCGGTCGGGTCGACGCCGACGTACGCCCACGAACGGATCTTGCACCACACGTCGAGGCCGTCGGCCTTGGCGCGCTTGTCCGTCGTCAACACGACTGCCGCCGCGCCGTCGACGATGCCCGACGCGTTGCCGGCCGTGACCGTGCCGTCCTTGCCGAACGCGGCGCGCAGCTTCGAAAGACCTTCGAGCGTCGTGTCGGGCTTGATGTGATCGTCGGCCGAAACCACTTCGTCACCTTTGCGACCCTTGATCGTCAAAGGCTCGATTTCGGCGGCAAAACGGCCCTCTTTCACTGCCGCGGCACCGAGTTGATGACTGCGCAGCGCGTACTCGTCCTGCGCTTCGCGCGTGATCGACAAACGCTTCGCGATCTTCTCGGCCGTCTGCGCCATCATCAATCCGGCGATCGGATCGGCGAGAGCTGCGAACAGGCTGTCCTGCATCACGGGTTGCACGCCGAACGGAATGCCGGCGCGCGTGCCGTACACCGAGAACGGCGCTTGGCTCATGTTCTCCATGCCGCCCGCCAAGACGGTCGTGAACTCGCCGAGTTGGATCATCTGCGCAGCGTTGACGATCGATTGGATGCCGGAACCGCACAAGCGATTGACGGTCAAGCCACCGGCGTGACGCGGGCAACCCGCCTTCAATCCGACGTGACGAGCACCGTAGATCGCGTCGACCGAAGTCTGCAGCGCGTTGCCCATCACGACGTGATCGACCGAATCCGCCGCAACCTTCGCGCGGGCGAGTGCCGCTTTCGACGCGTGCGCCGCGAGATCGATCGCGCTGACGTCCTTGAACTTGCCGTAGCCCGGCGTGCCGACGTACTCGGCCATGGGCGTACGCGCGCCGCCGACGATCACGATTTCTAGAGTCATGTGCTGCTTCCGATCAGGGTGTGTGTAGTTGGCGAGAGCGTGGTGCGTTGCGTCACTTGCCGCTGAATTTCGCCGGACGTTTCTCGAGGAAGGCGCTCATGCCTTCCTTCATGTCGGACGTCGTCGATGCGAGGCCGAACATGTCGGACTCGATGATCTCGCCTTCTTGCTGGCTCATGTTCTGGCCGCGGCGGATCGTCTCGAGCGCGAGCCGCACGGCGACCGGGCCGCGCGAGAGGATCGTCGTGACCATCTTGAGCGTGCCCTCCTTCAATTCTTCGGGCGCGAAGATGCGGTTCACGACGCCGACGCGGTGCGCTTCTTCGGCGCTGAACATGTCGCCAGTCAAAACCCACTCGCGAGCGACGCCGACGCCGGCGATGCGCGAGAGACGCTGGGTGCCGCCGTAACCCGGGATGATGCCGAGCGAGACTTCAGGCAGGCCCATGCGTGCCGTTTTGCTGGCCGTGCGCAACGTGCAGGCGAGCGCCAATTCACAGCCGCCGCCGAGCGCGAATCCATTGATCATCGCGACCGTCGGTTTCGCCGATCGATCGAGTCGCGCGAACACGGATTGCCCGTAAAAAGCGAGGTCTTTCGCCTCCATCGCCGAACTCATCGCCTTGAGTTCGTTGATGTCCGCGCCCGCGATGAACGCTTTCTCGCCCGAGCCCGTGACGACGATCGCGCGCACGTCCGCCGCCACTTCGAGCGCGTCGAGCGCGTGCGCCAACTCGGCGAGCGTCTTCGCGTTCAGCGCGTTCATCACCTTGGGACGGTTGATCGTCAGCGTGGCGATGCCGCCGGCCGTCTCGACGAGTAGGTTTTCGTACTGGGTCATCGTGGTTGGGTTGGATCGAGGTGGATGCGTCACGCAGAAAAACGAACGCGCGTCACGACCGTCGAGTCACTTCGCCGCCGCTGCCTTGACGACCTTGGCCTTCAAGATCGACTGCTTCTCGTTGGGCTTGTCGCTCGCGTTGCGCTTGACGTTCACGATCTTCTCGACGACGTCGAGGCCTGTGACGATCTTGCCGAAGCCCGAGTACTGACCGTCCAAGTGCGGCGAGCGCGCGTGCATGATGAAGAACTGGCACGACGCCGAGTCCGGGCTCGTCGACCTAGCCATCGACAACACGCCCGGTTCGTGTTTCTTGCGGTTGAACTCGGCCTTGAGCTTGCGCTTGCCATCGCCCGTGCCGGTGCCGGTCGGATCGCCGCCTTGGATCATGAAGCCCGGGATCACGCGGTGGAAAACCACGCCGTCGTAAAAACCCGTGTAGGCGAGATCGAGGAAGTTGCGCACGTGATTCGGCGCGTCGTCCGGCCACATCTCGAATTCCATCGTGCCTTGGTTCGTCTCGAGGACGACGCGGTACTGCGCGAGGTCGGCGACGGGCATCTTCATGAAGTCGAGGTTCTTTTCAGCGGCTGCGTGGGTCATGTCGTTTTGCTCTGCGTGATGGAGTTTGAGGAGGAATCGTTCGTCTTAGGGCGCGATGAGCACGAGCGCGTGCTCGATCTTCTGCATTTCGGCGGGCCGGATCGTGCCGGTCTCGATGGTCACGCCCGGCGCCGTCACGATCTTGTCGAGCGTGTCCAATCCGTCGACGAGCGCGCCGAACGCGCTGTACTTCCCATCCAGGTTCGGGCTGGGCGCGTGCACGACGAAGAACTGGCACGACGCCGAATTCGGGTCGTCTCCGCGCGCCATGGAGAGGACTCCGCGCGTGTGCTTCTTGGCGTTGAATTCGGACTTCAACATGCGCGGACCGTTGCCCGTGCCCCACGTCGCCGTGGCCTTCGGATCCTTCGTCGTCGGATCACCGCCTTGGATCATGAAGCCCGGCCAGACGCGGTGGAACAGGACGCCGTCGTAGAAGCCCGAGTAGCAGAGGTCGAGGTAGTTGCGCACGTGTTTCGGCGCGACGTCGGGCCAGAACTCGGCGACCATGTTGCCGCGATTCGTTTCGAGCAGGACGAAGTACTTCGCGAGCGTGTCGGCCGCGGTCTTCTTTTCGTCCGTGAAATCCAGGCCTTTTTGCGCTTGGACGAGGTAACGCACGTCGATCGGCTTCGCACTCGATCCTTCGAACGAGAATTTGAACGGGCCCTTCTTCGCGAGCGACTTGCTGTGCTGAATCGCCTCGGAGAGATCGAGGTCGAGCACCAAGTTCGAGCCCGCCGTGAGGTCGATGTCGCCCTTCGCCTTCTTCTCCTCGATGGACTTGCCGTCGATTTGGAACGCGGACGCTTGCAACATCCACGTCGGCAACGCGGTGTCCTTCGACGCCTTGATCTCGACGTGCACCGGGTACGGCCTACCTTCGACGTAGATCTTCGGCGCGGACCACGTGACGTCGTAGTTCGCGGGTGCGGCGAGAAGAGTGAGCAACGCTGCGATCACGCCTTCTTGTCCCCTTCCCACTTGTAGAAACCTTCGCCCGATTTGCGGCCGAGCTTCTTCTGCGCGACTTTTTCTTCGAGCGCCTTCGGAATCTGGAACGCCGGCTCGTTCGGGTGCGCTTTGACCCAGCCTTGCAGGATCGAGAGCGTCGTGTCGAGGCCGACGTAATCGGTCAACTCGAACGGACCCATCGGATAGCCGCAGCCGAGCTTCATCGCGGTGTCGATGTCCTGCGCGGTCGCATCACCGCGGTCGAGCATCTTCATGGCCTCGGCCATGTACGGCACGAGCAGACGATTCACGACGAAGCCGGGCGTGTCCTTGCACGCGACCGGGGACTTGCCGCACGTTTCGCCGAACGCCCGCGCCGCGGCGAACACTTCGTCGCTCGTTTCGTCCGTGCGCACGACCTCGACGAGCTTCATCAACTGCACGGGATTGAAGAAGTGCAAGCCGACGAATTGCTGAGGACGTCCCGACGCTTTCGCCATGAGCGCGATCGGGAAGGAACTCGTGTTCGAAGCGAAGATCGTCGACGGTTTGCAGATATGGCCGAGCTCACGGAAGAGCTGATTCTTCACATCGAGGTTCTCGACGATGGCTTCGACGACGAGGTCGCAGTCGGCGACGGCCTTGCGATCGAGCGATCCCGTGATGCGCGCGCGCACCCCGGCCGCGTCGAACGTGCCGCCCTTCTCCTTGGCTTTCTCGGCGAGCTTGGCGAGCGACTTGTCGATGCGCGCGAGCCCCGTGTCGAGGAACTTCTGTTCCGTCTCGACGACGACGACGTCGCAGCCGCCTTGCGCCGCGACTTGCGCGATGCCGTGGCCCATCAGCCCGCAACCGATCACTCCGACTTGTCTGATCTGCATGCTCATGCCTTCTCGATTTTCATGGTGTTCCGTTGGGACGCGTACGGTGGAACGCGGTCGCGAGACCCATCCCGCCCGAGATGCACAGCGTGGCGAGCCCGTGCTCGACGCGACGCCGCTTCATCTCGTGCAACAACGTGGCGACGATGCGCGCGCCGGTCGCGCCGATCGGATGGCCGAGTGCGATCGAGCCGCCGTTCACGTTCACTCGTTCCCGCGGCAGAGGCAGTCGGCGCTGACACGCGATCACTTGCGCCGCGAACGCTTCGTTGAGCTCGATCAGATCGTAATCAGCCATTTTCAGGCCGTTTTTCTCGATCAAGCGTTCGAGCGCCGGCACGGGACCGATGCCCATGACGCGCGGGTCGACGCCCGCTTGCGTCGACTCGCCGATCCACGCGAGAGGCTCGAGCCCGAGCTCGCGGGCCGTCTCCTCGGCCATGACGAGCAGCGCCGCCGCACCGTCGGTGATGCCCGATGCGTTGCCGGCCGTGACCGTGCCCGTCGTCTTCGCGAACACCGGTGCGAGCTTCTTCAAGCTCTCGAGCGTCGTGTCGCCGCGCACGTGTTCGTCCGCGCTGACGACGACGTCGCCCTTCCGGCCCTTGACGGTGACGGGCGCGATCTCGTCGTCGAACTTCTTCTGCTCGATCGCGGACGCGGCTTTGCGCTGGCTGTCGAACGCGAAGTGATCTTGCTCCTCGCGCGGAATCTGCATGTCGAACGCGAGCTTGTCCGCCGTCTCGCCCATCAACATGTTCGCGAGCGGACAACCGAAGCCGTCCTTGTACATCGCGTCCACGACGTCGGCGTGACCGAGGCGATAACCCGTGCGCATCTTGGGCAAGTAGAACGGCAGGCCGCTCATGCTCTCGGTCCCGCCTGCGATCACGATGTCGTTGCGACCGAGTTGGATCGATTCGGCCGCGAGTTGCAGGCTCTTCAGTCCCGACCCGCAGGCCATGTTCACGGTCCACCCGCACACGCGTTCGGGAAGGCCCGCTTTGAAGGCGACTTGCCGCGCGACGTTGGGCCCGCCGCCGGCTTGACGCGCGTTGCCGAACACGAGCTCGTCGACGCGCTCGGGATCCAACGCGGCCTGAGCGAGCAACGCTTTCACGACCGACGTGCCCAAATCCGCGGCCGACAAGTCCACGAAGGCACCCAGGTACTTGCCGATCGGGGTCCGCAACGCATGCGTGACCACGACCGCGCGCGGTCCGGTGCGTGAGCCCTGTTGGGCGCTCTTTTGAGCGGGATTGGCCATGGACCGCGGAACGAAGCGGATTCAGGGCTTCGAGAGTCTTTTAGAGAAGGAGAGCGTGCTCGTCGAGGTCGCGCACGCCGGGACTTTGGGCGAACCAGGATAGGAGCGCCCTCCGAGCGGCGCAAGGCGAGCGAAAGTTCGCGCTCCGGCGACCCGCGGGTACATCCTTCACGCCCGTTGGAACGTATGGGATCATGCGCGCGCGAAGCGCCCGCTCCGCGAATCCACCCGATGCACACGATCGACCCCGAGCGCGGCC
Source organism: Planctomycetota bacterium (assembly GCA_034440255.1). Lineage (GTDB taxonomy): Bacteria > Planctomycetota > UBA1135 > UBA1135 > JAEUIA01. The sequence goes on from JAWXBU010000010.1 coordinate 17,293, forward strand.
GCCAGCCTGGTGAGCACATCGACGACCCCGGCACGCTCGTGCCGATGGTCGCCAAGCGTGGACGCTATCGAGCGCTGGCCAGTCTGCTCGGCGACGATTCGCCGGTCGTGCGCGACGAAGTGCGGCGCCAGTACGAGCGCGCCGGTCGCGAAGGTTTGCCCTCGCTCGTGCGCGCGACCACCGACCCGTCGCCGATCGTGCGCGGCCGAGCGCGAACGCTGTTGCTCGATCGCGAGAAGACGCTCGTGATCCGCCGGCTCTTGCGCCACATCGCGGGCAAGAAGATCGAGCTCGAAAAGGCGTTGTTCTTGTTGGCGCGCTACAGCGATCCGCGGCTCGATCCGCGGCCGTGGCAAGCGCAGCTCGACACGCTCTCGCGCGAGGTTTGGAAGCGCACGCGCGGCGTCGAGGATCCGCTCGATCGCGCGCAGATCATGGTCGAGTACTTGGCGACCGAGATGCGTTTTTCCAGCGCGAAGGGCGACTTCCATCACCCGGACAACGTGCACATCCATCGCGTGCTCGAGCGTCGTCGCGGGATGCCGCTCGCCCTGTGCGCCATCTACATGTTCGTCGGCAAGCGCGCTGGGATTTCGACGGCGTGTGTTCCGCTGCCAGGTCTCGTGATGTTGCGCCTACACGGCAACGGTACGAGCCGAATCGTCGATCCGTACAACAAGGGACTCGTGCGCACCGACCGCGAATGCCGCGAGTATTTGAAGCAGCACGGATTGCCCGTGAAGAGCGCGTGGTTCAAGGACGCGGACGACGCGCTGCTCTTGAAACGACAGATCGCGAACCTCGTGCGCAGCGCCGATCTGCGCAATTTGCCCCGCGAAAGGCGCGAACTTTCGCTCGTCGCGCGTGCGCTCGATCTGCGCCGAGCGGTCGCGGCGCCGAACGGCGCGTGAGATCGGTCTCGGAGCGACGGCAGTGGAATCGAACTCGATGCCGACCGGCGCGCCCAACGGCGCGGTGCCCGTGTTCCCGCTCGCGAACGTGTACTTGTTCCCGGGCTGCGTGATGCCGCTGCACATTTTCGAGCCGCGCTACCGGCAGATGATCGACGACTTGCTCGATCGTTCGGGTCGGCTCGTGATGGGCACCCCTCGAGAAGGTGAAACGTATTCGAACGGCAATCCGCTGCTGGTCGACGTCGGCGGACTCGGCGAAATCGGACGACACGAGCGGCTGCCCGACGGTCGCTATCTGGTGTGGCTGTTCGGTTTGGCGCGTGTGCGCATCCGCGAAGTTCCGAGCACGCGGCTCTATCGACAAGTCGAATGCGAACCGCTCGTCGAGATCGGAATGCCGGCGGACGAAGTCGATGCGGCCAAGCAGAAAGTGCAGTGCGCACTGCTTGCGCGCTCGCCCGAGTTCTTGAATTTGCCCGAGAATTTGCCGCTCACGCACCTTGTCGATCTCTTGACACAGCGCATTCCAATGCCGGGATCCGTGATGCTCGAATTGTTCCGCGAGCCGGATCTGAAACGTCGTACAGAGCGCGCGCTCAGCGAGCACGAACGGCGTCCGACGCTTCCGCCCAGCGCGTGAAATCGAAGGGCGGCGACGGCTCCACGAACGCTCGCGGATCGCCAGTTTCACCATGATTTCAGCCTCTCATTCGATCGAGACCCTCGCATGACCCCGCTCGCCATCGTTCTACTCGCGGCACTCCCCTTCCTCGTCGCCGACAAGAAACCTCCCGCTGCACCTCCGGCGGGGCGCGTCGAGACGATCGACGCACTCGGTCTCACGCTCACGCTGCCCGAAGCTTTCGGCGCGCTGAAACCCCTCGACGAGAAGGTCGATCAGGTCCGCGCTGGGTGGTCCGGCAATGTCGGTGCGAGCGCGCTCAGGATCGTCTTGTTCGCGCTGCCCAAGGAGGAGTTCGGCTTCGAGGAACCCGAGGACGTCAGCGAGTTCATCCGCGACGACTTCAGGGAGCGTGTCGACAAGGGCTTCGCGTATTCACGGACCGAACTGGTCTCGGGCGCGTTCGGCTGCGCGCCGTTCGCGGGGCTTGGATTCGGCCCGATCCACGGCAAGGACGGCGCGACGATCACGGGCGATTACTTCGTGCTCGGCGGTTTGCTCGAGGGGCACGGCTACTCGCTCGAGATCGTCGCCGAGCCGAGTCTGGACGATGCGAGCGAAGGGATCGTGCTCGAGTTCCTGAGGAAGGGCGTCGCGTACAAGGGACCGGTGCGCAATCCGTCATGGACGGACGCCGAGGTCAAATCACGTTGGGCGGCCGATGCGCCGCCGAACCTCGCGAAGAAGATGGAGAAGCCTGTGCGCACGAAGCACTACATCTTCTTGTCGAACACGGACGCCGCGAAGCAGATGGGCGACGAGATGGAGAAGGCGTATCTCGCGATCCAGAAGATGTATCCGTTTTCTGAGGTCGCGGGTCGACGTTTGTTGCCGGTGTTTTTGTTCGCGAATCAAACGCAGTACTACGACTTCTACGCAAAGGCCTTCAAAACCAGCGTCGAAGAGGCGTCGAACTCGAAGGGCGTCGCGTACAAGGATTTTTATGCGACGTACTACGACGCGCCGCAGGACCCGGTGCACATCCACGAGATGACGCATCAAGTGTTCGCGAATCGATTGCGTTTGGGAGGTGCGGGCTCGTGGTTTCAGGAGGGAGTCGCGGAGTACATCTGCACCAAGGCACCTGAACGCACCGATGCGGCGAACTTGGTCAAGAAGGGTCGGCATACGCCGCTCGCGCAGTTGATCGCGATCGATTCGTTGCTCTCGACGGGGGCGGGAGATGTGAAGAAAGGCGGCGAGGCGGGTTCGCTGTATTTGCAGGCCGCGATGGTGATCGAGTTCGTGCGGGAGTCGAAGTGGAGCAAGGACAAGTTCTTGGAGTGGGTGCACGCGGTGGGGAATTGTCCGGACAACAATGCCGAGGCGATCGAGCGTGCGACGAAGATGGTGTTGGGTGTGGATCTCGCGGAGTTCGAGGCGAAGTACGTGGAGTACTGCAAGAAGCGGTGAGGGGTGTGGGGCGGAGTGAGGCGCGAGGGAGATGGGGAGCGCGAGGGAGATGGCGAGCCAAGGTCTACACAAGCGTGCTTCGCATCGCTGACCCCGCGCGCGTGAGTGGCTGAATACAGCCATTC
>JAWXBU010000011.1:0-12157 GCA_034440255.1 Planctomycetota bacterium
GTGATCCCGCAGGGTGAAGCGATGTCGCGGTACCAGCATTGGAAGTTCCACACCTGACCGGCGCCGATCGTGCCCAGTCCGCCGAGCGCCTGTGAGTAGGCGACGATTCCGGCCGGACGAACGAGCACGCCGCCTGCGTCAGCGAATTGAACGCCGAGGCGATACAGACCCAGCGGACCACCGAAGGCGACGAGTTGACCGCTGCCTAGTGTCAGCGAGCCCTGTGCTGAACCCATGAACATCAACGTCGCCGTGAATGGCGGCATCTTGCGCACCTCGAGGATCAAATCATCGCCGCTCACACTCCCGGAGCCTGATGCTTGAAGCACGGCCCCGTGGCCTGTCGAACTGCGGCAGCCACCGTGGTTGTCGGCGTTGCCGCAGGGAGCATTCGACAGACACGAACCGTACTGCGTGGCATCGGGCGCGAGATCGAAGAAGTAGACGGCGCCGGTGTTGCAGTTCTGGCCGTTGGGGCAACCTTCGTCGTCGGCAGGTGCTCCGACCATCAAGCTCGTGCCCGACAAAGACGGCGTATAAATCATGAATTGCTGCGGCACGCCGTCATTGGCGAGGACCTTGCCGATCTGAGACCAAAGGCCGTTGTAGCGCTTGAACGCGTAGAGGGCGCACGACTGCGGTCCTTGGTCGTCGTCAAAAGCCACGCCAATAGCAAATTCGCCCTGAGAGCGAACGATCGCGAACGTGTCGAAGGACTCGACATCCAGCGAGGTGAGTGTTTGGGTCTCTGTCCAGACACCTGCAATCTCTTGATAGACGAAAGTGCGCCCTCCCCGAATCGCAGCACCTACCGTGTCCTCGGATGTGACGAACAGCGTTGAGCCGTTGAGCGCCACGCCTGCGCCGAAGTTTGCTGTGAACTCCAGGGTGTTGCCCGTGTAGACCAGCTTCTGTTGCTGCGACCACACCCCCTGCGTACTCCGCTGAAAAACGTAGACTGCGCGGCCCAAGAGCGCGCCACATGCCACACGATCACCGTCGATCGAGACAGTGCCGCCGAAGCTGGCTGAACTCGCAAGACCAACTGGCTGGAGGCGCGCAACCTCTGTCCATGTCAAGCCAAGGCGCTCGTAAATGTAGGCTGCGCCCACGTCCGGCCCGCTGAATGAATCGAGCCAAGCGCCCACTACGATTCGGTCGCCATCTATGGCCACGGCGTTACCGAATTGTGCTTGATTTAGGGGGATGCTCGGGAGCAGCTTTTGGCGCTCTATCCATGAGTTTCCGACTCGCTCGAAAACGTAGGCTGATCCGCTTCCAGAAGCGACATCATCCGACGTCCATGCTGAGATGACAGCCAGATCGCCGTCCATGGCTACGGCCGATCCGAAGCTATCGGAGCTCTCGCCGTCACTCGCGAACAACTGTTGAGTCTCTTGCCAGACCCCATTCGTGCGGTGGTAGACGAATGCTTGGCCCGCACCCGGAGCGACCACATTGCTGCCGGGCGCGCCCACGATTGCCCAATCGCCGTCCATGGCGCAACGCGCCGCGTATGACGATAGAGCAATCGAAGCGGGGCCAAGTATCTTCTGAACCTGGCGCTGTGCAAAAGTGCCTTCAGCAAGCGCGCCCACCAGCAGGAGTCCCATCGCGAAGCGGCCGAGTAGACAAGTCAGTTGAACCATAGTTGACCTCCAAGTGCAGGATGAGATCCTCATTCAAGTTTACGCTTTCTTGGGCTTCCGTGTGACCAATGCTTGGGTTCTTTGGGCGTCTGCTCCGTGTTCACAACGTGCTGAGCATCCCTTCTCTGAGCCACGTCCGCGGCCTGAATATCGCTTGCCACCGCGTCGTGAGTGACTGCAGTTCTCAGAACGGCTCGATCGGCTGTGCATCCGACCGCTACGGGTACCCAGCCTGGCCGCGCCATGCTGGGTCCTTGAATCCGTCACAAAATGTCACGGCACGGGCGGTCGGGTGGCTACGGTTTCCAGCGGACGAGTCCCGGGCCTGTCAAGTTCATGCGCGACGACGTTCCATACACGTACCCTCCGGGCGCAGAGGCCAAGTCCACGATGTGGCCGTCCGTCTGGCTCTTGACCTCTGTCCAGGTGCTCGAACTTCGTCGCCACACTCGACCGCATTCACCGCCGACCCACAGGTCGCCGTTGGTTGCGACTGCGATGCTGTCGAGCGGCGCCCATCCGAGAGCGTCGCCGATGGAGCACGGACCTGTGCCTGACGGACCCGTGATCGCTGTGAAGGTTGAGAAAGTGCCTCCGCTAAGCGTGGAGCTGAACACCGCACCGGTCAATCCCGACCCTGGGTTGACAAGGAACGCGTCCGTGACGAGTCCCTCGAAGCGATGCTCGAGCTTGGGCGTGGTTTGCGCGACTGTGACCGACGGAGTAAACGCGACAGCGCCGCATGCAGCGAGCGCGAGGAAGAATCGCATGATCGATTGCCAAATCTCAGGCCGCCGCTCATCGGGGAAGCGCGAGGCGAGCTGCTGAGCTCGGGTCGTGATCGAACCGTCGTCTCCACGCGTGCGGCCCGGGAAAGGCGCGACGGCGGCGGCTCGACGAGCGGAGCTTGCCCGAAAGTGACCCCCCCCCAAGTAAATTCTCGGTTAGGTTGCCGAATCGGCAAAAAACGCCCAGAAAACCAGCTGTCTCAGCGCTCGAAGTTCCGCGCAATCAAGCGGCGCGAGTCGACGCTGGCCTTCATCTGCTGCACGTCAGCGCCGCGTTCGAATGAAGACTCGACAACCGCGCTGCTTCCGCCGCCCGTAGAACTCAGGGCACGCGCGGCTTCACTTCGATCGCGTGCACTTCGAAAACGAGGTCGGCATTCGGCGGCACCACGCCCTCGACTCCCTTCGCGCCATACGCCTGACGGGCCGGCACGAAGATTTTGCGGCGACCCGTCGGTTGAATCGTCATGAGGCCCGTGTTGAGGCCGCCGACGAAAGCTTGACCGATCGTCACGCGCACGGGAACACCGCGATCGAGCGTCGAATCCACGCGCGATTTCGCGGCATCATCGAGCCACACGGTGTAGTCGATCAGCACTTCGTCACCGACTCCGGCGATCGACCCTTTGCCGACGAACAGTTCCTCGTACCTCACACCGTCGACAGCGACCACCGTGTCGCGATCGACTTCGACCGGCCGAGCTTGGAAACCGATGTGACGGCACGAGCTGACGCCCAGCGTGAGAACGACGACGAGTGCGATGAGTCTCATTCGCGCGCTTCCTTCACGAACACTTCGATCTCGACCGGCGTTTCGGGCGGAATGCCCGCGCTTTTGTTGCCGTCCTTGCCGTAGGCGAGTGCCGCGGGAACGACGATGCGTGCGCGCGTGCCGACCTTGAGGCCTTCGACTCCGCGCACGAGACCGGGCATCAACTTCGGTTTGCCGTTCTCGGTCAGTTTCACCGTGAACGGTGTCGTGAACGATTTCGTCGACGCGACGATCACCGGCGCGAGCGGGTCGACGGGCTTGGCCTCCGCGGACTTCGTATCTCCAGACTTGGCGTCAGCCGTCTTCGCTTCGCCGTTCTTCTTCTCGTTCGGCTTCGCGTCGACAACCTTGGCTTCGTCGATTTTCGTGTCACTTGACTTCGCGTCGCCGTCAGCCGTCTTCGTTTCGGAGGGCTTCGAGTCCGCCGTCTTCGTAGCAACGTCTTTGTCGTCAGCATGCTTTTCGGCCGCTTTTTCAGCCGTTTTGTCGTCACTCTGCGCGACAGCTTCGTCTTTGTGCTCGGTGGGAGCCGGTTCCTTCTTCTCGTCTGCCGGTTTGTCGCCATCCTTCGGCTTCGCGTCGTCCGTTTTCTTTTCGTCGGACTTCTTGTCGTCGCTCTTCTTCGCGTCCGACTTCTTCGAACTCTTCGCGTCTTTCTTCTTCGCGTCGTCCTTCTTGTCGGCGCCCGGCCTCGGCACATAGGAGATCGTGTACTCGAGCGTCACCATGTCGCCGCGCTTCACCACGGCGCCCGTGCCTTCTTGCAGCACTTGGACGGAGAGCTCCTCGACCTTGGCGGGGAAAGTCGCGTCCGTCGACTGCGCGACAGCGCCCGACTTCGCATGAGCTTCGCTGCTCTTCGCGGTGTCGGTGTGTTCCTTGTCGGGCTTCTCCTTCGGCGTACTCGGAACTTCGTCCGCAGACTTGGCGGCCTCTTCGAGCGGTACTTTCGTCACGAGCGCCGCTGCCTCGTCCTCGGCGGACTGCGGCGTGTCGACGACGGCAGCCGGCGTCACCACCGCCTCTGTCGCGACGATTTCAGCAGGTTTCGCCGGTGTGTCGGCAACTGCGATCGGCGGAGTCACCGGCGCCATCTTCGGCTCCGGTTTCGAATCTCCACAAGCGGCGAGTGCGACCAACAACAAGATCGATGCGTGTTTCATGTGCTTTGCGGCCGAAGCCACCCTCGCCAGCAGAGTAACGGATTCAGAGAATCGCTGCGATGCACGCCACGTCGACGATGTCGTCACTCTTGCATCCGCGTGACAAATCCATGAACGGGTGTGAAAGACCTTGAACCAGCGGGCCCAGCGCTTTCGCGCCGCCCAAGCGCTCGGACAGTTTGTAGGCGATGTTTCCCGAGTCGAGGTCGGGAAAGATCAGCACATTGGCTTTGCCGCCCAAAGGCGAACCCGGCGCTTTGCGTTCGGCGACCGAGGGCACGATCGCAGCGTCGACTTGCAACTCGCCGTCGACCGTCAAATTCGGAGCGCGTTTGCGCAACAGCTCGGTCGCGATGCGCATCTTGTCGACCTTCGGATGTTGCGCCGAACCGCGCGTCGAAAAGGACAACAGCGCGACGCGCGGCGACTCGCCGACGAGCTTGCGATGCGTTTCGGCCGACGCGAGCGCGATGTCCACCAACTGCTCGGCGGTCGGATCGGGCACGACGCCGCAGTCGGCGTAGGTCAGCACGCGATCTTGGAAGATCATCAGGAAGCACGACGAGAGCGTTTGAATGCCGCGCTCGAGTCCGACGATTTGGAGGCCTGCGCGCAGCACGTCGGCGGTGGAGGCTTCGCTCCCTGATACGCCGCCGTGGCAATCGCCCGACCGGACGAGAAACGCGCCGAAAACTAGCGGATCTAGCACGCGTTTCTGGGCGTCCGCGAGCGTCGTGCCCTTCGCTTTGCGCATCTCGTAATACTGATCCGCGAACTTCGCGGTGCGCGAGTCGCGCGCCGGCGACACGACTTCGATTCCCGGTGGAGCACCGCCGCCGAGCTTGCCGCCGTCGATGAGCACGGGCGTGACGAGACCCTTCGACTTCAACGTCGCCGCTGCTTGCAACACGCGCGCGTCCTGCGATTCAGGGAGTACGATGCGACGCTGCGCACTGCGCGCTTTCTCGTGGATTTCGAGCAGCGTGTTCATGTCGCCTCGGGCGTCGCTTGCAGCACTTCGTTCGGCACGTCGAGCTCCATGCGCAACACGGCGAGCCCGTGCGTCTTGCCTTGCGCATCCGTCTTGAGCGAGGCCGAACCACCGCCGCCCAAACTGTCGAGCAGGATGAAATTCAACAGACGCAAGTTGTCGGCCTCGTAGCGCTTCACGCCACCGAGGTTGATCGCGTGCATGTGTTTCTTCACGCGATCGGCAGTCAGCTCGCGCTTCAAGAAGACGTACGACGCAGTCGAGCGAGCGAGCACGCCGACGTTCGAGCCTTCACCTTTGTCGCCGGAGCGCGCGGTCGCGATGCGCGAGAGGGGAACGATCGGCATGTTTCTCTTTCAGCTCGTGACGAGGGTCACGCGGTGTTGGATTTTCGTCTTCGACACGAGCGCCGGCCAGAAGCCGATGATGTCGGTCGCCTTCGGGCGCCCACCCGCGAAACCGGTGACGCCGGGAGGACCGCTGGTCACGAGAGGAACGATCTCCATGCCGAAGCGATCGACTTTGGCCTCAATCGCCGACTTCACGCCGATGCGCAGGAAAATTTCGCTCGGGTCCTTGCGCTCGGCCGAAGCGATGCCTGAGTGCGTCACGTTCGCGCCGATGAACTCGACCATCTTTTCCTCGGGCGCGAACTCGCAACCGTCGTGTGCGAGACGCTGCCACACGATTTCAGCGCACAATTTGGCCTTTTCGAGTGCGTCGGGCCCGCTGATCGTGAGCTCGCCGACCGCCTTGAAACCGTTGCGATAGCTGATCGACGCCTTGTACGTCGGCGTCGGCGCTGTGCCGCGCACGCCGCGCACGAGCACACGATCCTTGCCGTCCATCTCGAGCTTGAAGCTCGTGAAGTCCGCACTGCAATCAGGACCGAGGTACGCGCGCGGATCGCCCATCTCGTACGCGAGCTGATGCGCGATCGTGCTCTCGGTCACGAGGCCGCCCGTGTTGTCGTGTTTCGTGACGACGAACGTGCCGTCGGCGCGTGCTTCGATGATCGGATAGCCGATCTTCGCCATGTCGGGCACGCGTCGCCAATCGGTGTAGTTCCCGCCTGTGCACTGCGCACCGCACTCGACGATGTGACCCGCGACAGTTCCCGCAGCGAGCAAGTCGTAGTCGCTCTGTTTCCAGCCGAATTCATGGATGAGCGGACCGAGCACGAGCCCCGGATCCGTGCCGCGGCCGGTGATGACGATCTGCGCGCCGCGATCGAGCGCTTCCGCGATCGGGAACGCACCGAGGTACACGTTCGCGCTCGTCACGTCCTTGCGCACCGTCGACAACGCGGCGCCCGTGTCCATGTTGGCGAAGCGCTCACCATTCGCCATCAACTCGTCGAGACGCGAGAGGATGTCGTCGCCTTCGACGATGCCGACAGTCACGCCCTTGAAGCCGTGTTTTTTCACGACGGCCATCACCGCATCCATGCACGCCGTCGGATTCACGCCGCCCGCGTTGGCGACCACCTTGATGTTCTTCTCGACGAGCTGCGGCAGGATACGATCGATCAACTTGACGAAGTCGGTCGCATACCCGGCTTGCGGATTGCGCGAGCGCAGTTTCTGCATGATCGACATCGTCACTTCGGCGAGATAGTCGAGCGTCAAGTAGTCGAGCGGGCCTTCGTTGACGAGACGCACCGGTGCCAGGATCGAGTCGCCCCAGAATCCTTGGCCGTTGGCGATGAGGACTTTGTCTTTCCGAGTCATGCGGGGGAGAAGTGTAGTGAGCTTTGCCGTTCGGATCCCGACCCTACTCGATTCGCAACCGCGGTCGGGCTTCGAAATCGGCGTCGGATGAGGCACCAAAAGTGCGAAAATCAGCAGCAAAAGCTGCATGTGCGAGTCCCATGTAGCCCGCCGGAAGTTCGCTCTCGAGCGCTGCGAATTTGAGGCACGCGCGCTCGGCCAAGCGCTTTGAACTCGACGGTTCGCCGAGCGCACGTTTCAGCGCGGACGCCGCACACTGGATGAGCGCCTGCACGAAGAGCTTGTGCCGCGGGTCGCTCGCACGGAGCCACAGCGGCTCCCAGACTTCGTGCGCCTCCCACGCGAAGCCGTGGTTGTAGAGATCGACACCGAAGAGCCACGCCGTGTTCTCACGCCAACGTTCCGGGGCGAGCGCGGCCTCGTCGAGGGTGCACTCGAATCGCGCGGGGCGCGCGGTTCGACCCGGCAGGAAGGCGACACGTGGCAGCGGCAAATTCGTGAGGCGCGTCGACGCGCTCACGGGAAGATCTCGACGCTCGCGTTCTCGAAGCGGACGGAATTGTTCTTCGTGAACACGCCGACATGACGCGCGACATTCGGATCGAGTGCGAGCGCCGTCTCGAACTTTTCGGATCCGATCGTGATCACGATCTTGCGGTCGCGTCGCACGTGGATGTCGAAATCGAGCGGTTTCTCGAGGTCGATCGAATTCTTCGGATACAGCGTGAGAGTGCGCTTCAAGACCGTGCCGCCGTTACCCGTGCGCACGAGCGTCCACGCTCCGACGGCGCCGTTTTCGTCGAGGCCGATCATCTGCCAATCGCCTTCGGGATTGCCCGCGACGACCGCGCCCATCACCGAACCGAACTCGACACCTTTCGTGCGCTGCACTCGCGCGCGCCAGGCGTATTCGCCGCTGATCGGAACGTCCAGATCGATGTAGGCAGCCGTTCGTACCGACTCGAGGAAAGTGACGTGATTCTCGCTCGCGAACGCAGTCGGTGGCGAAGTCACGATCGTCGACCAACGTTTCGGATTCGTGCCGAGCTCGACGATCGTGCCGAGCAAGAGACGCGCGTCGCGCGCCTGATTGCGTAACTCGTCCGCGGCGACGAGGAGTCCAGCGTCGTCCTTCAAGACTCCACCCGCGAAGGCTGCGAACGTGTAGCTGCGCAACAAGAGGCTCGGTTTGGCGGCTCGATACTCGACGAGCAACGCCGCGCCGGCACGCGCCAACCCTGCGACCTTCGATTTCGTCGAGCGCAACGCCGCGTTCTTCTGATCGAGACTTGCGAGACGCTTCTCGATCGCGTCGTAGCGTGCCGCATCCAACGTGAAGCGGCCGCTGTCGGCGAGCTCCAATACCTTTTCGAGTAGCGGCGCCGTGGCAGCCGTGCGCTTCAATCGTTCGAGCAGATCGGCCTGCAGCAACAACAAGTCGCCGCGCGGTTTCGCCTCGCCGTCGATTTTTGCGCGGACGTATTCGATGTGACCGAGCGCGCGCGACAGGAGATCGGTCTCCGAAACCTTGCTTTTCCCGCCTGCTTTCACGGCCTCCGCCGCAGCCAAATAACGATCGACCCGCTTCATCCGCAACACGCGCGCCGCATCGTCGCCGCGATTCAGCGGATCGATCACGCCGACGATCCATGCTTTCCAATCGCGCTCGAAGTCCTCGAACGTCTTGTGCCCGAGCGGCGATTTCTTGCCGAGGAAGACGCTCTCGAAGATGCCCATCGGGTCGCCGCCTTTTTGGATCACGCGCGAGCGGTACTCGGCGTACAGCGGTCGAAAAACGTATTCGAGCGTCGTCGCGTCCTCGTACTCCTGCATGAAGTAACAGAGGCCCCAACCGAACGCGTAGTACTCGCCGCCGTACGAGCCGGGCGCTTCGTACTCGATCGTTTGTCGCGCCGTCGGCGAGCCGCCGCTCAGCGATGTGACGAGATTGCGCAGACGTCCGAGCGCGGCCGCCGGCCACAAGACGCGTCCATCGGCCATCGCCGTCGTGCCTTCGAAGAAAGACGCGGTGCCTTCGTTCAGCCACGCTGGCGTGAAACCGCCCTTCGAGAGCAGCGTCATGAACTGGTGGCTCGCTTCGTGGAACAGCGTGACCAGCATGTTGTCGAGCGAACCACGGCGCTCGCTGCCGGTGTTGCGCGTGTCGAATGTGACGACTTCGTTGCTGCCGGGCGACCACCAACCCTCGGGCGCGCTGCCGCCGGCCCAATCTTTCAGCATCGATTTCTTGTCGACGTGCACGCGGATCGTGGGCTTCCCGCCGCCGGCTTTCTTCGCTTCACCGTCGAAGTAGACCTGCACGTAGAACGCGTGGATGTCGTCCATTACCGTGCCGAGTCGCTTCACGACGTCGAGCTCGAGATGACAAGCGAAGCGGTAGTGATCGCTCTCGTATTCGACGAGCGGCAGCTCACCTGCGGTCGGCGCATCGGTAGCTGCTTCGTCGAGGCGGACCTCACTGAATTGCGCGCGCAACTCCGCGAGCAGTTCCTCGACGCGCACTGCAGCTTTGCCCGGCATCACCGCCGTCGGCAGTCGTTCGACCAGTTCGAGAGCGCGCTCGCCGTGCCCTTTCTTGTTCAGTTCTTCGGCGGAATCGCACAGCGTGTCGACGACGCGTTCGAAGTACTGCGCGCGCTTCGAATAGAGCGCGTCGGCGCGCATGAGCAGCGGCAGCAGCACTTTGGCGCGATCCTCCTTGCCGTCCAACTTCGCGCGGCGCAACGCGATCTCGAGGTGGTGCGCGGCTTCGTCGTTGCGTGAGAGTCCGAGCAGCGCGCTGCCGAGCAACTCGTGCGCGCTCACGTCGCCGGCTTGGCGACGCAAGCGGTCTTGCAGGATGTCGACTGCGCCTTGGAAGTCCCTCTCTTGAAGCTTGGTCCGCGCGCGCGTCACCGTTTCGTCCGCGTCCTCGGCGGCGATCGTGCGGACGAACGCCCTCGGTGAAACGAAAGCGCTCGCGGCAAACGTCGCCGCGAGCACGCAGAAAATGGCCGCGAACGGCTTCACTTGGCGGAAGCGGTGTAGCTCGTCGAACCGGACATCTCGCGCTTCTGCTCGAGGTCCATCTTGCGACCTCCCACGTCGATCTTCATACCTTGTTCGCTCTTGATCGTCGCTTGGCCCGTCAAATCGAACGAGCGGAAGTGACCGCCGACGATGTCCCACACGAGGTCGCCTTCGCCTTCGAATTTGAACTCCATGTCGACGTGATCGATCTCGATCGAACCGGCGCCCGGCGGCAGCTCGACCTTCTCCATCGCTTTGCGCGCCTGTTCGGTCATGTCAGCCGACGAATGCACCTTGATCTCGATGTGGATCGTCGCGCAGCTCCGACCGTCGACGTCCTTCACAGCCACCAGCTTGGCTTTGACTTCGCCTTCGAGCTTCTCACCGATCGCGTTGGTGAGCGAGCTCATCTCGTCCGCACCCATCGAGAGCGACGCTTCGTCCGTGTTCTCGGGCACGAGCGCGAGTGAACCGCCCGGCGAGAACGTGTGACGCAGTTTCGCGACATCCGGTGTCCAGGTGTCACCTTCTTTGACGTCGCCCTCCGGCAGATACGCGCGGAAGTCCATGTCTTCCGCGAGCTCTTTCAACAAGTCGACCTTCTCTTCCTCGGGCTCGAAAGCCTTGTCGAACTCGCTCTTCTCGGCATTCCAAGTGAACGCGACCTTCTTGCCCTGGAACTCGCTCTTCATGCGCATGTTCTGCGACTGATCGTTGGCTTGCCCCATGATGGTCATCTTCATCGACATCGACGAGTCGCCGCCGAGTTCGTCGAAGGTGCGCAAGAGCTTCGTCGGTGCGCCGGCCTTGACCGAAACGTACTCGTCGGAGACGACGAGCTTTTGATTGGTCGTCATGGTCATCTCCATTTCGGGTTGCACGCCTGCGCCCGTCATCGTGAACGAGTCGAGCGTGAGCGAAGCCTTGTTCTCGAACGTCTTGGTCAAGCTCGTCCCGGCGGCCGGCGCGAACGCGATGCGCGTTGCGGTCGGTTTCAGCGCAAGGAGCAGCGTCGGAGACAGGACGAGAGCAGTGAGAATCAGCGTAGTTGTCTTCATGTCGTGTGGGCCCAAGGCTGTGGGTCTCGTGCGGCGGCGAGTTCGCGATGGAGAGAGCGCCTCGCTACACGCCGACGAATTCCGGCTTTGGAGCGCGAGAGTATAGAACCGATCGCACTCCTGGGCCCACATCTACACGAACGTGACCGTTCGGCGCCCTCGCGACTAGCCTGATGCGGTCCGCGGCGTGCACGACCTGGCATCCTCCCACGAGAGCGCCGCGTACGCTCGGGCCGCGCTGGAGCTAGCTGGCCACCCGAACCCGAGCTTGCACGGACAGTTCGACCTGGAGACGCAGCGTCATTTGCCGCCACACCCCATTTCTGCTGATCGAATCCCGCGATCGTGAGGCGCCCGGCACCCATCGCCTTCAGCCAACCTGCGAGCACAACTCCTGGGCTCGAAAAACCTCCCGGTCTTGTGAAACTGGGACCCACCACCGCAACGGACGTCTCCATTCCGAGCAACTCGGCACACTTGGCCGCCACGCCCAGCTGCATCGGAACGGGCGCTTCCATTCCGAGCAACTCGGCACACTCCGCCGCCACACCCAGCCTCCCCGAAACTGACGTTTCCATACCGACATCGAGCCGCACTCGGTCGCCGGGCCAGCACACTTGGCCGCCACGCCCAGCTTCATCGGAACTGACGTCTCCATCCCGAGCAACTCGGCACACTCCGCCCCACACCCAGCCTCCCCGAAACTGACCTTCCCATTCCGCCATCGAGCCGCACTCGGTCGCCGGGCCAGCACACTTGGCCACCACGCCCAGCTTCTTCGGAGCTGACGTCTCCATCCCGAGCAACTCGGCACACTCCGCCGCCACACCCAGCCTCCCCGAAACTGACGTTCCCATTCCGCCATCGAGCCGCACTCGGTCGCCGGGCCAGCACACTTGGCCGCCACGCCCCTTTTCTTCTCTTGACAGAATTCCTGGCAGGTGAATGGCGGTACTCCGCCACTCACCTGTCAGGA
>JAWXBU010000012.1:0-28525 GCA_034440255.1 Planctomycetota bacterium
CGGAATGGAACCGTCAGTTCCGGTGAAGCTGGGCGTGGCGGCGGAGTGTGCCGAGTTGCTCGGGATGAAATCGTCGGCTCGAATGAAGTTGTGACCCCTGGCTGTGCGTGCAGGACGGAGATCGCCGGCAGCGTCTCCAGCGTCCGAAAATGCGCTCCAATCTCCTCCCCCAAATTCGGGTCAGGTCTTGATCATCACGCGATCATGATGTAATGTTCTGAGTGTGATTGCGAAGTCCACAGCACTTCCGGACGCCCTCAGGGTTCTCTCCGACCCGACTCGGTTGCGCATCCTCGCTTTGTTGTCCGACGAGGAACTCTCGGTCGGCGAACTGGCGCGCGTCCTCGAGATGGCCCAGTCGCGCGTCAGCAATCATCTGCGTGTCTTGCGCGACGCGCGATTGCTCGACGAGCGACATGTCGGCCGAACCACGCACCTGCGACTGACCGCTCTCGCCACAGACGCCACTTCACCCTCGGGTGACGCGACCACTCGCATCTGGCACGCGTTACGAGCCGAAATTCCAACACTCCCGGAGCATCCCTCCGACCTCGCACGTCTCGAGCGCGTCCTGACTGAGCGCACACGCGGCTCGACCGAGTTCTTCGATCGCGTGGCCGGTGACTGGGACAAGATCGGCGTCGATTTCCAAACCGGCCAAGCGCGCCATCGCGCAGCCGCCGCGTTACTCCCCCACGACCTCGTGCTCGGCGATCTAGGTTCGGGCACCGGGTACATGGCGCACGCGCTGGCTGGCCTGTGTTCGAAATTGATCTGCGTCGATCGTTCGAAAGGCATGCTTGCGCAAGCGAAGAAGAAGCTCGGGCGAGCACCCCAGCATTGCCGCGTCGAATTCCGCCGCGGCGAACTCGACGCTCTGCCCATCGACGACGGCGAGCTCGATGGTTGTGTCGCCGCAATGGTGCTGCACCATCTGCGCTCGATACACGGCGCACTCGCCGAAATGCAGCGTGTCTTGAAGCCTGGTGGTCGCGCTGTCGTGCTCGAGTTGGCTCCGCACAAGGAGAACTGGATGCACGAGACTCTCGGCGATCGGCACTTGGGCCTCGACTCGCGCGACGTGATGCGCGCCTTCGAGAAGGCCGGATTCGAAGGCGTCACGCTCGACGCGCCCGAAGATCGTTATGAGCCCAAACCGGCTAAAACCGACGGCAATGCTCGTCCGATTTCGTTGCCTCTGTACATCGTTCGCGCGCGTAAACCTCTCGCTGCGAATTGAATTCTGCATACAGCTTCCAACATGACACTGCGTTCCAACTCCAACTCACGAAGAGAAGAAAGTCCCATGGCTCCGACCGCACAGAAGACGAAGACGAAGGAAGATTTCAAAGTGAAGGACCTCGCGCTCGCCGCGTGGGGCCGCAAGGAGATCGAACTCGCCGAGCACGAGATGCCCGGCTTGATGTCCCTACGCGAAGAGTTCGGTGCGAAGAAGCCGCTCAAGGGCGCACGCATCACGGGCTCGCTGCACATGACGATCCAGACGGCGGTCTTGATCGAGACGCTCGTCGATCTCGGGGCCCTTGTGCGCTGGGCCTCGTGCAACATCTTCTCGACGCAAGATCACGCAGCGGCGGCAGTCGTCGTCGGTCGAAAGGGCACGCCCGCGAATCCGAAGGGCATCCCGTGCTTCGCGTGGAAGGGCGAGACGCTCGACGAATACTGGTGGTGCACGGATCAAGCGCTCGCGTGGCCGGACAGCGACGGTCCGAACATGATCCTCGACGACGGTGGTGACGCGACTTTGCTCGTGCACCTCGGTACCGAATGCGAGAAGACGGGCAAAGTCCCCTCGCCCACGAAGAACGATTCCGAGGAGTACGCGATCATCCTCAAGCTCCTGAAGAAAACGATCGCGGAAGAGCCGCAGCGTTGGACGAAAGTCGGCCAGACGATCAAGGGCGTGACGGAAGAGACGACGACCGGTGTTCACCGTCTCTATCAACGCATGGAAGCGGGCACGCTGCTCTTCCCGGCCATCAACGTGAACGACTCGGTCACCAAGTCGAAGTTCGACAACTTGTACGGCTGCCGGCACTCGCTCGTCGACGGCATCATGCGTGCGACGGACATCATGCTCGCGGGCAAGATCGCAGTCGTGTGCGGTTACGGCGACGTCGGCAAGGGCAGCGCGCAATCACTGCGCGGCCAAGGTGCGCGCGTCGTCATCACCGAGATCGATCCGATCTGCGCGTTGCAGGCGGCGATGGAGGGCTACCAAGTCTCCACGCTCGAAGACGTCATCTCGACGGCCGACATCTTCATCACGGCGACGGGCAACAAGGACATCATCACGGTCGAGCACATGCAGCGCATGAAGCACAACGCGATCGTGGGCAACATCGGTCACTTCGACAACGAGATCGACGTCGCCGGCTTGCAGAAAACGAAGGGCGTCAAGAAGACGAACATCAAGCCGCAAGTCGACGAGTGGATCTTCGCGGACGGTCACTCGATCATCATGCTCGCCGAAGGTCGCTTGCTGAACCTCGGTTGCGCGACGGGCCACCCGAGCTTCGTGATGAGCAACAGCTTCACCAATCAGGTGATGGCGCAAATCGAGCTCTTCGGCAATGCGAAGAACTACGACAAGGCCGTGTACACGCTACCCAAGCATCTCGACGAGAAGGTCGCGCGTCTGCACCTGAAGAAGCTCGGCGTGAAGCTGACGAAGCTGACCGACGATCAGGCGAAGTATCTCGGCATTGCGGCGGATGGGCCGTACAAGCCGAATCACTATCGTTACTAACTAGTCGCGCGGAGGCGGGACGGGCAACACAGGCGTGATGCGGCTTGTACGGCCCGTCCGCAGTTGCGCGCTGCGCGCGACGTTAAGCGGAGGGAGACACCCTTCGCGACATCCTCTTTCTTGTCGGCAACGCGACGCACTCAACGTCGCGTTGCTGCATTCACAGCGCACCGAATGCGCTCATCCAGCATCTTCGGAGTGAGCTTTCCCGTAAACGTGTTCTGCTGACTGACGTGGTAACACGCGAGCAGCACTCGATCGCCGATCGTCACCTCGCCTTCGTGTGCGAACTTCGGTCGCGGCCGCGGTATCGCCTCGCCTCTGCGCTCGAGCAGTGCCAGCGCCGCATTCCATGCGATTCCGCCAAGGCAGAAGATCGCGCGGACGCGCTCGAGCGCCTTCCACTCGTCGTCGAGATGCACGGCGCAACGCTGCAACTCTTCCTTCTCGGGTTTGTTTGCCGGCGGTGCACAGCGCAGCGACGCGCTGATCCACACATCGCGCAGCGCGAGGCCGTCGTCTCGCGCATTCGAGGTCGGTTGATTCGCGAGCCCGGCGCGATGCAGACCCGCGTAGAGAAAGTCGCCCGAGCGGTCGCCCGTGAACATGCGTCCCGTTCGATTCGCGCCGTGCGCGGCGGGAGCGAGACCCAGGATCCAAATGCGCGCGTTCGGATCGCCGAATCCCGCGACAGGTCTGCCCCAGTACGTCTCGCTCGCGAACGACTTGCGCTTCTGCGCCGCGACATCGGAGCAATATGCGCGCAACTTCGGACAGCGCTCACAACTCTCGATGCGCTGTGCGAGTTGCTTCAGCGACTGCGCGCTCATTCGCCGAGCTGCGCGAGACGCTTGCACGCATACTGCAGCACGTCGTCTTCCTTCGCGTAGCACACGCGGACGAAGCGCTCGCCCTCGCTGCCTTGGTAGAAGGACGAGCCCGGCACCGTGGCGACACCCGTGCGCTCGAGGATCGCGAGCGCTGCTTGGCGCGAGGTGTCGAAGCCCATCTTCGACACGTCGGCGAGCACGTAGTACGCGCCTTCGGGCTCGATCGGATCGAGTCCTGCGTCGTACAACGCGTCGCACGTCCACTCGCGTTTCTTCGTGAATTCGGCCTGCAAACCTTCGAAGTAGCTCTTCGGCGCCGAGAACCCGGCCGCGACTCCGTGCTGCAGGGGCGTCGGGGCGCAGATGAAGAAGAGATCGTGCACCAGCGCGATCTGGCGCGCGACGTCCTCGCGCGCGACGGCGTAACCGAGACGCCAACCTGTGATCGAGAAAGTCTTCGAGAGCCCCATGATCGTCACGGTGCGTTCGTAGAGACTGCCGATCGTCGCCGGCGAAATGTGTTCGCGCCCGTCGTAGCGGATGTACTCGTAGATTTCGTCGGTGAAAACCCACAAGTCGTGCTCGCGCGCGACTCGTTCGAGGATCTTCAACTCTTCGACGTCGAACATGCGCCCGCACGGATTGGACGGCGAGCACACGACGATCGCGCGTGTGTTCGGTCGGATCGCAGCGCGCAAGTTCGCTTCCACCAAACGAAACTCGGGCGCGGGCAGCGTCACGAACTGCGGCACGAGCCCCGCAACGAGTGCCGTGTTCAAGTGGTAGCCGTAGTACGGCTCGAACAAGACGATGCCGTCGCCGGGATCGAGTAGTGCGAACAACGCCGACGCGTACGCACCACTCGAGCCGGCCGTCACGACGATCTCGCTCATGGGATTCGCGCGGATGCCGTTGTCACGCTCGAGCTTGACGGCAATCGCGCGCCGCAACGGCTCGATCCCTTCCGCGAACGAATAGGTGCTTTTTCCCGAGCGGATCGCCTCGATCGCGCCGTCGCGCACCAAGGGCGGCGTGACCAGATCGCATATGCCCTGCCCGAGGTTGATCCCGCCGACGCGCTCGCACTCGCGCGTCATGCGGCGGATGTCGGATTGAACCAGGCCTTCGAGTCGACGGGCTTTGCGGGGCATGCGGTGGGTCGCGATCGAGCGTACCCCGAGACTAGCGGATCGAGCGCCCGGCAATCGATGTGACCGACGAAATCTCTAATGTCCGCCGAATCAAGTTGGCCATGTGGCAGCGAACGCTTGCGCCGGAAAGCGCCGTCCTGTATCGCCCTGTGCGTGGAACTCACCTATCGCCCCGCCTCGAGCATCGAAGACTCGCTCGCGTTCGAGCGACTCGTCGTCACTTGCTTCGCTTTCCCGCCTGAACACGTCAGCCAGTGGATGAAGCGCATCGGCCTCGCGAACGTGCGACTCCTCTCCGACGGTCGCAGTACCCCCGCCGGACTCGCGATCATCCCGATGGGCCAATGGTTCGGCGGGCGCAGCGTCACGTGCGCTGGAATCGCCGCCGTCGCGGTCGCGCCGGAAGCGCGCAATCGCGGCCTCGGGAGGCGCGTCATGGAGAGCGTGGTCCGTGAACTCGCTGCGTCCGACAGCGCACTGTCGTGTCTCTATCCAGCGACTTTGCCGCTCTACCGTAGCGTCGGTTACGAGCTCGCGGGAGGGCGCTACGAGTCACGTGTCGCGGCGCTCGCACTACCGAACTCGAAGAGCACGCTCGAAATCGTTCCGCTCGCCGCTATCGACGACGCCGCGATGCGCGCGTGCTACTCGGAAGCCGCAGCGCTCGGAAACGGCTCTCTGGATCGCGGTCGCGCGATGTGGGAACGCGTGCGTGAAAACCGCAACGAAGTTCGCGACGGATACGCCGTTGTCGATCGCGACGGGCGCGTGCGAGCTTACGCTTGGTTCGTGCGTCAACGCACGGCGTCGGGCTTGGCTCACGACCTCCTCACGAGCGATTTGTGTGTCGCCGATCGTGAGGGAGCACTCGCACTCGCCGGCTTTTTCCATCGGCATCGCTCGATGGTGCACGACGTCGTCTGGAACGGCGGCGCGCACGATCCCTTCCGTGACTCGCTGCCCGAGATCGGCGTGACGACGCAACTCGCGAGCCCGTGGATGACGCGCATCATCGATGTCGTGCGTGCGTTCGAACAGCGCGGGTTCGCACCGGCGCTCACCGCTCGTCTCGAGCTCGAGATCGAGGACCCGCTCTGTGCGGACAATCACGGTCGCTTCGTCCTCGAAGTCGAAGAAGGCACGGCGCGCGTGTCTCGTGGCGGCGCGGGACGAGTCGTCGTGCCGATCACGGACCTCGCGGCGATCTACACCGGCTACGCGAGCGCAGAAACGCGCGCCCGATTCGGAGGTGTGCGCGGCGAAGCACGCGAATTGGCCTTGTTTTCGAGCCTTTTCGCGGGTGCGGCTCCGGCGATGCCGGACATGTTCTGACAGGTCACCGTGAGTGCGTCCCGCGAGTGCTCGAGTATGCGTGCCGACGAGAGCACCGACTGCGCACGCATTCTCATGCGCAGTTTCGACCGTGATACGTCGCGTGAACTGTCTCGAAGTCCCGACTCGGACGTCTGGGTCGTGCGCGAAGCCGACCGGGTGCGTGGTTTGGCCGTCGTGCGCGATCGTCGCGTCGGTTTCGGCAGGCGCTTCGTTCGAACCGCGTGCGTGTCGAGCGTGTGCGTCGATCCCGAGCATCGTTCGAGCGGCCTCGGTCGCGCACTCGTCGACAGTGTGCTCGATGCAGCGCGGAAGCGCGGATCTTCTCTCGTACTCTTGATCCCGCTCGACGAGGGCGTCTACGCACGCCACGGTTTCGTGCGCGGCGGATCGCGATTCGGGTGCGAGTTCGAACTGCCGCGCTCGAATGCGCGCGGAGACTTCGATGCGGTGCGTACTTTCGAGCCCCGCGATGTCGACGGTTGGCTCGAACTCGTCGAACAGACGGCGCGGGAACGCACGGCACTCGTGATTGCAACGTCGAGCGATCGTGCCCGACGAGCGCGTTCACCCAGACACGCCTACGTCCTCGAACGCGGTGGCGCACTCGTCGCATCGATCACGCTGTCGCAGCGACTCGTGGCCGGCCGCACGACGCTCTTCGTGCACGAACTGTTCGCGCAGGACAGTCACGCGGCCGCATCCACTTGGGCGTTCGTCGCGCGCTTCTCGTCGCAAGTTCGGCGCGTGAGGTGGCGTGCGGGCCCCGACGACCCACTCGCGAGATTCGCGCACTCTGCGAGCGCCTTGTTCGAGGTCCGCGGGTCGTGGATGGCGCGCGTCGTCGACCCGCGGCGTGCCCTCACGGAACGCGGATTCGCGCCAGGAATTCAGGCCAATTTCGTGATCCAAGTACGCGACGAGGTGGATCCACGGAGCGAGCGACCTTTCACGCTCGAACTGCGCGACGGCAGCGGAGAAGTGCGCGAGGGCGGCACTCCGACCGTGCGCTGTGGAGCCGCCACGTTGACGAGTCTCTTCGTCGGAGCCCGCACAGCGCGAGCGCTCTCGTCCGAGGGCCTGCTCGTCGCGAGCTCCGACGACATCGCTCGACTCGACGCCGCGTTCAGCGTTCCGCCGAGCGCGCTGCAGTCGTTGCCTTGAAGCGTTCCTGTCGGCGAATCGACGACATGAGGACCCTGGCTCAGTCTGGCGTCGATTCGCGCAGTGTACGCTGGTGGCGTGATCGCGAACTTCATCCTTCTCCTCGCCCCGTTCCTCACGGAAGTCCGCCCCGTCGCTCGATTGGAGCTCGCTGCTCCGCGCACCGACGCGTTCCTCTTGCGCGCTTGCCTCCCCATCGAGAGAGGCGTTTTTCCGCGCGCCGACGGTCGCTCGCCGTTTCTCGTGCGCATGCCGGGCGACACGGGTGAACTGACGCGCGCTCAAGTCGAAGTCGTGTCGCGCTATCCGAACGGCGACGCGGACGTCGTCGAAATCATCGCGCCGGCGACGATCGACGAAGCGGTGCGCAAGGGCGCGCGCGTAACATGCGGTGTGTATCTCGACGACGGCGGCGAAGAGGCACCTGTCGCGACGACGCCTGTGTCCGTGCGCGTCGCCGCGCTTTTGGATCCGACGGCTCGCGGGCGCGTGGCCGTCCGCACGCACGACGTGTTCGGCAACACGTACATCGCCGAACTCGTCGGCAATCCGGGGGGATACGGCCAAGGCTCGATTCGAGCAGGAAAACAAGGCCCGTTTCTGAGTGAGCAGCGTGCCTACGCGACGCTCGAGCCGGCGCCGAACCAAGGCAAAGAGGGCGCACCGCTCCCCCACTTGATGGGCGTCCACGCGTACTGGACGAAGACTGCGATCGACGACGTCGTACTGATGTCGATGCGCGTCCACAACGGTGCCGTCGCAGGCAACCGCGCCGCGTCGTCACTCGAAGCACCGCTGGGCATCGTCTACTGGACGAACTTGGAGCTCGTCACGCCGAAGGAGTGGATCGTCGTGCCCGAGATCGCCGATCCGTTCTTCGGTCCGTCGCGCGTCGAAGGCGACGTGCGCATCACGTCTATCGTGCGCGGCAACGCCGACGGTTCGCTGCACATGATGGGACCGCAGGCGCAATTCGAGCGGCGTTTCGCGCTCGCTCCGCTGGGGCAGGAGGCGGCCGCCAAGAGTCGCTTGGCCTTCGAAGGTTGGGCTTTCCCCGCGCGCGACGATCAGCTCTGGTCGTGGTCGAACACGAAGACGGCGCGCTACTTCCCGCAGCGCACGGTCCTCGCCACCATCGATTTCTTGAAGCGCGCCGGCAAGACCGGCAAAGCTGCAGCGCGCGCGCAAGACGCGGCAACGCTCAGCGATCAGAAGAAGGCGCTCGAGACGGGCACAGCGTTCGGCTGGTACGTGCTCTCGCCCGTGATGGGTTGGGCGCACCCGTGGTTCACGCAAGAACAAGGCGGCGTCGGTGGCGAGGGCATCGCGACGATCGAGGGTCACTACGTCGCTCAAGGAGCGTCGCAGGACGGACTCGCGTCGTTGTCACTCGGCCATCGCATGAACGTGTGTCGACAGCCCGAAGCAACGTACGACGCGCAAGGCGAGATCGTCGGTTACCACCGCTGGCTGTCACAAGACGGCGTGATTCCGTTCGACTACCGCACCAACGGCGGCGTCGTGATCCCTGAGTTCCGCCTGCCGATGAGATGGGGTGCACCGGCCTCCGAGCAAGTCCGCACCGTGGTCGCGCGCGGTTTGCGGCCGAGTTACGACAAGGGCAATCCGTTCGACAAGGAGGGATCGGTGCCGCACGACGGCGCGCTTCTCTCGTGGTGGCCGCACGACGATCAGCACTTGGTGCGGTACACGCGCAGCACGAAGGCGTTGACTTGGCTCGCGAACGACGCGATGGCGAAGGACGACTTGATGCTGTCGGCCGAGCTGTTTCGCCTCGTTTTCCACGAGAGTCCACACGTGGCGGTGGATTGGTCGGCCGGCGTCACGCTGGCAATCTACGCTGAGTTGGCGAGGCGCTCACCACACGGTGGACTGCCGGTGGGACGCGAACATGCGTGGGGCATCGACGCCATGTGTGCGGCGTACTCGGTGGCGAGCCCGGAATGGCGCGCACGGCAGAAGAGTTGGTTCGGTCATGTGACGCAGTTACTCGACGACGGCGCGATGCCGTCGGGATTGGTGCAGAGGTTCGTGAACGAGAGATTGCTCGGCGACAACCGCTACTGTGTCGCGCAGACCTTCGAGTGTCTGTTCCTCGTGCATGCGCTGCGCTGCATGGATGCGTCGGTGTACGAGGGTGTCGACGAAGCGCGCACGGCTCAGCTCGCGGGTTTGGCTGAAAAAGCTGGGGAATATCTGTTTTTCGGGCCGCCGTGGCAGCGCATCCAAGCCGATTGGCAGCCCGATCCGGCGCATCCGACGTTGTACTTTCAGGGTCCTCGGCAGGGCATCGCGGTGTCGCTCAATGACGACAGGAAGGAAGCGGTGTTTTCGGATGCAGCGAGATGGGGTGCGAATTATCTGCCGAAGGATGGGCTCGGTCAGGGAGTGGAGATCTGGACGGTGTGGCCGACCTTGCAGTACTTGAGCCAGTGGACGCAGGAGACGGCGGGCAGCGGGAGGAATAACAAGTGGTTGAAGCGTGCGCTGGATTGTTGGTCGACGCATGCGAGCTATGCGGGTTTGTTGAAGAGCTTCCACGAGCAGGCGCGGGATGCGTCGAGTGACAACGCGCAGAATTGGATCGGGCTGGCGGGGGTGCTGCAGAATTTGGGAGTGAAGTAGGCGCAGGGCGGAGGGCGCAGGGCGCAGGGCGCAGGGCGCAGGGCGGAGGGCGCAGGGCGGAGGGCGCAGGGCGCAGACAAACGACGGCGCCGCATGGGCGGGCACGCGTGCCTGACCATGCGGCGATAGGGAGATGTCGCTCGCGGCGACTTGGAAGCGGAGAGGGAGACGAGAGGGAGAGCTCGGGGCGAGTACGCTCCTCGGAATCCTCTGTTGGATGTCGCGCGAGAGCGCGCGACCCAAGACTTTGAAGTCGGTGGTGATTACACCATCGACTTCAAAGTCTTGAGGGGCCGCACCTTGATGACGTTGCGCGCCGGCTTCGCCTTGAACATCACTTCTTGCTTGGTGAAGGGATTGATGCCCTTGCGGGCCTTCGTCGCCGGCTTGCGGACGACGGTGACCTTCATCAGGCCGGCGACGTTGCAGATGCCCGGGCCGCCCTTGCCGAGATCGACCGAGAGGATCTTGCTCATCGTCTCGAAGACGAGTGCGACTTGCTTGCGCGAGAGCTGGGTTTGCTCGGCGATCGTGGTGTAGAACTCGCCGCGGCTGCGGGGTTTGGAGGCGGCGGTGAGTTTGGTCGGCTTGACGACTTTCGCTGCGGCTTTGCTCATGTTCTTGCTCGTGAGGTCCTCGAGGCTACCCCCGAGGTTTTTGGCTTTGTTTTGCGGTGTTTTTTGAGGGAATTCCGAGGACTTCCTCGGTCTTCTTGCATGGGTTAGCAAACGCGCGAGCGCCACGGAAAGACAAATTGCACGATTTCTTCGAGGAAAACGCGAGTTTTGAGAACGACGGTCGGACGACTGCTCGACACAGCGGCTGTTTCGACCGGGTTTTCAGGCTGTTTCGACCGCCGTTCGACCGGCGCGAGAGGGAGCGACAATCGGCCGCCGGACGCTTCAGCGCCCGTTTTTCAGCGGGAATCATGCTGTTTTTGACTGCGAGTGCCGGTGATCCACACACCGCCGACAGACTCCTGCTACCGGTGACTGCCGACACCTGGGTGTCGACCGCCCGCGGCGAGGACGAGGGCAACAACGGCGGAGCCGGCCGATTGAAGGCGAAGAGTTGTCAGGAGCTGAGCCTGCTCGCCTTCGATCCGGCGCCGCTTCGAGGACGTGTGCTCGTCAGCGCCGAGCTCCACCTGAAGGCCGTGACGAAGACTCCCCTCTTGCGCGCGAGCGTGTCGAGCGTCTCGTCGAGCTGGGTCGAAGGACGCGGGCGCTCGTACGATCGCGAGGCCGGCGCCGCGTCCTTCCGCTGGGCCGAAACGGGCCGAAAACCCTGGGGAAAAGCGGGTGGCGATCTGTCGGACGTCATCCTCGGTGCCGGTGCGTCGCGCTGGTCTTCGTACGAGCCGACAGCACCGAACGGCGATGGTCGCCAGACGTTGGCGGTCGATCCGCTGGTGCTCGCGCTGTCGACTGCGGGCCTTTCTCACGGAGTCGCGCTCTTCGACGACATCGGTTCGGAGTATCGGCGCGAGGGCGAGCGCTTCACGTACTTCCCCTATCCCAATCGATTTTTCGCGAGCCGAGAATCGGGACGCGAGACGGCGCCGCATTTCGAAGTCGTGCTCGGCGAGCGCGACGTCGACGCACCAGAGCTCGTCGCCGAACTGAGTGTGGACGCAGCACGCGACGAACTCGTGTGGACCGTGCCGGCAGACGTCGGTCCGGCCGGAACGCTGGGTTTCCTCGTGCGCTTCTCGAGCGACGAAGTCTTCGACTGGGACACGGCTCGCGAAGTGCCGACGCGCTTGGTGTCTCTGAGCGGACTCGTCGGTAGCAACGCGCGAGCACGATTGAGCGAGCTCGGATTGGCTGCCTCAGCGACCGTGACATTTGGCGTGCGTGCTGTCGACGCAGCGGGGAACAGCTCCCAGGAAACGATTCTGCAGTTCACGCCGCAGGCTATGACGAAGGCGCCAGAGCTCGCCATTCCGGTCGACGAGAGCTCGCGTGAGCCAGCGCCGTTCGGATCGTTCGTGAGCTTCGCCGACGGACAAGACTCGTCCCTCGTCACGTCGAAAGCAGCCGTGTCGAACAGTGCGAGCCTTCCTCCACTGCACGCTTCTCGAAACGAGTGGATCGACTTCCAGCTGCGCCTCGAGGGTTCGATCGACGGAGTGCGCGCCACGGTCACATTCGACGATCCGAAGATACGAGTCGATCTCGCGACGGCGCGCAGTGTCGCCACTCCGAACGGACGCTGTGCCGATCCGCTCGAACCGTGGGACGGTCGCGCTCCGATCGTCCGCGCGTCGGCCGAGGACACGCTCTCCATCGTGCACGTCGACGTTTTCGTGGCCGATGACATCGAGCCGGGAACGAAACGGGGACTCGTCTCGGTCGTGCGCGGCGGACAAGAACTCGTCGCACCGATCACGCTCGAAATCGGCGCTTTCGTCCTGCCGAAACGCCTGTCTTTCGTGCCCGAAATGAATGCGTACGACGTAGCGCGTCCGCCCGCGGAGCTCGATTGGTACCGCCTCGCACACGAGCATCGCGTCAACTTGAACGTGCTGCGCTACGACTGGAAAGGTCGCGTGCACGAAGGTTGTGCTCCGCGCGACACGAGCGGCGTCTACGACTGGAGCGGGTTCGATGCGCGCTTCGGTCCACTTCTCGATGGCAGTGCCTTCGCAGGCAGCGCGCGCGGAGCGATCCCCGTCGAACAGTTCTATCTGCCTCTGAACGAGAACTGGCCGGTACCGATCGAGCAGCACTTCCGCGGCGGATACTGGGCCGATTCCGCACTCACCGAGGAGTACTGGCGCGCGTTCGCGAGCAGCGCCGGCTCGATCGCGAGTCATGTGAAAGCGCGCGGTTGGCGCGACACGAGCTTTCAGTTCTATCTCAACGACAAGATCTACCACAAAGGCGATTCGTGGAGCGGTTCGAGTGCGCCGTGGATCTTCGACGAGCCGACGCACACGCAGGATTTTTTCGCGCTCGCGTGTTACGGCCGCGCGTTCCGTCGCGGTGTCGACTCGATCGGTGGCGCCTCGAACGTCGTGATGCGCGTCGACATCTCGCGACCGCAGTGGCAGCGCGATTTTCTCGATGGCCTCGTCGGTGTGCGCGTCGTCGGCTCGGCGTTCGAGACGTACTCCGAGCGTGTGCTCGAAACGAAACACACCTTCGACGAGCGTCTGTTCCTGTACTCGACGGCGAACACGGTCGGCACGCCGAACACGATGCCCGTCGCGTGGTGCATCGATGCTTGGTGCAAGGGGGCCGACGGCGTGATCCCGTGGCAGACGATCGGCAACGCGTCCTCGTGGGCGAATGGCGATGCGCTCGCACTGTTGTATCCGCCACGCGATGGTACGAGCGGCCCGCCGCTCGCGAGCCTGCGTTTGAAGGCTTTTCGACGTGGTCAACAGGACGTCGAGTACTTGGCTGCGTGGGCGCGGAAGCTCGGATTGTCGCGCGAGGCGGTCGCCCTGCGCGTGCGCGAAGTCGTCGATCTCGCGCAGAGCACGCGCTCACGTTTCGAGGACGACGCTGGCGAACTCGCCTTTCCAAATGCGACGGTGCGAGCTCTCTCCGGCCTGCGTCGTGCTGTCGCCGCACAGCTCGCGGAAGAACGAATGGAGCCGCGCTGAAGCGTGTTCACGCCCGCATCAAGAACGACAGATCCGTCGGCGGCGCGTACTCGACTGCGTCGCGAGCACGCTGAAACAGTCGCGCTCCGGTCGTCCCGCCGAGCGTGCAACTCTCTCCGTCCACGACGAGCCACGCACCCTCGCGCAATCCCAGGACCGGGCGCTCGTTCATCTCGTGGAATTCACGAATGCGTGTCTCGCGCGTCTCGCCCATGTGCTTCGAATTCGAGTCCGGATCGAGGTAGTGCGCATTGATGTTGAACGGCACGAGCGCGAGCGCGTCGAACGTCGGCGGATACACGATCGGCATGTCGTTCGTCGTCTGGATCGAAGCGGTGGCGACATTCGTGCCTGCGCTCGAACCGATGTAGGGCATGCCGGCGAGCGCGCGCTCGCGCAACGGCTCGATCAAGTGCGCGTCGCACAGCGCTTTCAACAGTCGAAACGTGTTGCCGCCGCCGATGAACACGCACTCGGCGCGCGCGACCGCATCGCGCATGGCACGCGCATCACCGGCCTCGTGGATCGAGTGGAGCTCGAAACCCAAACGCTCGAAGCGCTCGCGCACTTTCGCGGTGTAGCTCGCGCGATCGTGCAGCGCGAACGGCACGAACAAGACGCGCGTCGCACGGCCGGCCAGGTGCTCGTGCAGGACGACTTCGGCGTGATCCAGATATCCACGGCCGAAGAGCGTCGAATTCGAGAGCAAGAGCACGTGTCGCATCGCGCCTGCGATGGTAGGAATGAGCGCTCACGGAAGAAAGACTCTCGATGCTCATCGCGAAGAACACGATCGTCACCTTCGAGTACGAACTCGCCGACGCCGAGGGTAACGCGCTCGATTCGTCGCGCGATTCGGGTCCAATGACGTACGTACACGGCGAAGGCCGACTCGTTCCGGGCCTCGAGTCTGCGCTCGAGGGCTACACGACCGGCGACCACTTGGAAGTCGTCGTCGAACCCGAAGGGGCGTACGGTTGGCACGATCCCGAACGCATCGAATGGCTGCCGAAAACGGCGCTCAGCCCGGACGGTCGCGTCGAAGTCGGCATGCGTTTTCAATCCGAAACTCCCACCGGTTTCGTGGTCGCGACGGTGACGCACGTCGAAGGCCTGAACGCGCGTGTCGATGCCAATCATCCGCTCGCGGGCAAAGTCTTGCGCTTCGAAGTGCGCATCCTCGACGTGCGCGCAGTCAGCGAACCGCGCGCGCTTTGAGGAGCGGCAAGTGAGCGGTAGTAGATTTCGAGGCTCAAAACTCACAGTGCCGTCGTGAAACTGCGATCGGCGTCGTGGTCGCGCGCGTAGACGTCGATCGACATCCACGAACCATCCACGGGTCCGGCGAATGCGACACTCGCCACGCCCAGCTTCCACCGTGACTGACGATTCTATTCCGACATGGAGCTGCACGTGGCCGACAGGAACGGCTCAACAGCTCAAGCCCGCAGTGGCCCCTGCTCCAAGCGCCCAGCCACCACGGCATTCTCCCCGCGCATGCCATCGCGCAATGCGGCTTCGGCTAACGCTTTGAGCGTGCGGTTGTGGCGCGAGCCGGTGTTCTCTTCATCGAGCCCCACGAGGATGCGATCGATGTGCGCATCGATCGTACTCATGGCGTGTGGATCGAGCGGTCCAGCCGTGCCCTTCAACGCGTCGATCACCGACTTGACCGTGATCGAGTCGAGATCCTTCGCCGGCAAGAACGCGTGCTCTTCACCCTCGTTCGTCACCGCGAGCAGCCCGTGGTCGACGAAGACGTACAACACCTCTTCGAGCACACGCTGCGGCGCCGCCATCTCGAGCGCGAGCGCAGACGCGGACAGGGGCGGTCGACCTTCGAGAAACGCACTTCCGATGCGCGTCAACGCGCGCAACCCGAGTCGTTCCTTGAAGGCGTGGTCGGCCAACTCCGATTGCTCGACATGTGCGTACGCCGGTTCGGATTGGTGCGCGAAGCTGATCTCGGCGCCGAGCAGCACGATCACCCACGAAATGTTGATCCACACGAGGAAGATCGGGAACGCGGCAAAGCTCGAGTAGATCGCGTTGTAGTTCGCGATGCCGATCTGGAATTTCAGGTGCACGATCAACGTGATCTGCCACAGCGTTCCTGCGACAAGGCCGCCGATCAGAGCCGAACGGAACTTCGTCTTCGTGTTCGGCATCGCCATGTAGATGAACGTGAAGCCGAAGAAAAGCGCCAAGAACGGCATCAACGACAACACGACGCGCACGGCACCACCTAGGCCGAATTCGTGCGCCAAGCCTTCGACCGCCGCGCTGTTCTGCGCTGCCGTAGTGAGTCCCGCAGCGATGAACAAGATGATCGGCGTCACGACGACCATCGCGAGGTAATCGGACACCTTGCGCACGAGAGTGCGCGATCGCTGCACGCCCCAGATGTCGTTGAACGAGCGCTCGATCGTCGACAGGAGCTTCAGCACGGTGAAGAGCAAGAGTGCGAGCCCGAAGAACCCCAGCGCGGACACATCGGTCTTGTCGACGAACTCGAGGATGCGCGCGATCGCCGAGCGGATCTCGGGCGCTGCCGGCTGAGTCGTGAGGATGTCTGCCTCGCCGCTCGCTGCCCCGAACGTGCGGTCGAGGAACGGATTGATCGTGCCGCGCAGCAGGTCGGCGTAGAACCCGAAGCCCTTGGCGACCGAGAACGAAAACGCGAGCAGCGGCACCAGCGACAAGACGGTGATGTACGTCAACGCCGACGCGCGAAAGAGGCAGTTGTCGATCAGGAACCCGCGACCCGCGAGATAGAGGATGCGCGCGGCGCGAAAGAAAACGTTCCCGCTGGCGACGCGCTCGTGGCTCCACGCGTCTTTTTCGAAGAAGCGCAGCACGCGGCCGAACACTCCGTGTCGGGCCACGCGCTCGGCGATCGTCCGCCGCTCGATGTTTTTTTTGGTGATCGCCACGCGTGTCTTGCTCTAGCCGAGGATCCGAGACCGAATCTAACGCACGGCCCTCGTCCAAGTCACATGTGTCTTCCGAACAGCATGCGCGCGAGCGTGGCGACCGTGTCGACGAGCGTGTCCTCGATCGACGGCGTCGGCGCACCTCCGAACTCGCGCGGCTCGACACGTCTCTCCGTCAGGGTCTCTGCGGCGCGAGCTTTTTCTGCGGCGAGTCGGCGCTCTTCGCGCAGGCGCACGCGCTCGAGCCCGCCGCGCTCGGCGAAGTCCAACGCGCGCACCAGCTCATCGTGGTCGAACCACACGCCGTGGTCCTTGCACACGTCGAGAATCAGTCCAGAACCGGGGCCCAAGTTCTTGCGAAACATGAATTCGGCGCACGTCACGCACTTCACGTAGGCAACGCGCTGCTCGTCGACGGCGCGCGTCGGGACGGCATCTCCAAGAAGCGTGCGGCGCAGCGCTCCACTGACTTCCGAGCGTGAACACAAGTCTTCGAAGACGCGCGGCTCGAGCCAGATTCCGCCGCACGACGTGCACTCGACGATCTCGCGCTCCGCGACGCGGCGGTGTGCGAGTCGCGCGCGACAACGCGGACAGCCCGCATCGTGCGCGAGCGGTTTCACGACTTGATCGTGCACCAAGAGTCCGCAACCGGGGCAGAAGCGCGCGTCGCGATCGAGCCGTGCCGAGCAGCGCCCGCACACGCCGGCGAGCTTGCGATCTTGCAGCACGATCGAGGCTTCGCACCACGGACAGTTCGCGGCTGCTTCTTGGAAGGCTCCGCCGCAGCGTCCGCACGTGAACGCGCGCAACTGGAGCGGCGCCGCCTGAACGACGCGCGAGTTGCTCGTGCACGCGCAACGCACCTCGGTTCCGAGCGCGAGTCCGGTGACGTCGAGCACGCGCGCGCACGACGAGCACGGTTGCAAGACTCTCCCTACCGTGGCCTGGTTTCCGATCGGAGCGTTCATCCACACTTGGATCGGACGACGACGCGCGCTCCAAGAGCCCGAAGCACCCGAGTTCGGATGCTCTGGCCGGCAGCGAGAATCTCTTTCCCTGTCCTGGGTCGGGGCCTTGTCTGGTGCGCGATCGAGCGAGCGCCGACCTTCGACCCGATCGACCCCGCGGCACGAGCTCGAACCGTTGCGAAAAGCGGCTCTACCGCGCTAACCTGCGCCGCATGAAACACCTCGCCTCTTCCGTGCTCGCTTGCATGTTGATGCTCTCCTCGTGCGGCACCGACACGGCCACGACTCCCTCCGCAACACCGGCCAAGCCCGCGGCTGCGCCCGCTGCTCCAACGATCGCCAAGACGACTCCGCCTCCGCCGGCCGCGACTCCTCCGGCGGCGAACGCTCCCGAGAAACCTGCGCCGGCTCCCGCGGCCACTCCGCCGGCGACTCCGCCGCCCGCAGCTCCGCCCGAGACTCCGAAGGCTCCGGCGACCGTGGACATGGACGCGGCGATCCAGACGTTGATGGCGAAGGCCGAGTTGCCCGACGCGAGCGTCGAAGTCCAACACATCCTCATCGGGTTCAAGGGCTCGCTGCCCGGCCCCACGCGCACCAAAGAAGAGGCCAAGGCGCTGGCTGAAAAGGTCTATGCCGAAGTGATCGGCGGCGGCGACTTCGGCGCGGCGGTCAAGAAATACACGAACGACAGCGCGCCCGGAATTTATCCGATCTCGAAAGCGGGCCGCGCGTCGATGGTGAAAGCCTTCGGCGACGTCGGCTTCCGCCTCAAGGTCGGCGAAATCGGCGTGGCGCCGTTCGACGCGAAGGCGAGCCCGTACGGCTGGCACATCATCAAGCGTTTGAAATGACAGCGAAGCGCGACGAGCGCACGGCCGACGCGGACCTTTTCCGAGGCTGTGCTGCCTCGGAAGAGGTCCGCGCTGTTCGAGAGCGCGAGTGCGCTCGACGCCGAGCGCGCCCTACTGAATCGGCTTCGCGAAATGAAAGCCGCGGATGAAGAGACCCTCGCGCAAGTAGAAGCCGTGGGCGCGCGTGCGCTGCGTGCCCGAGTCGAGCGTCAAGTGCTTGCAGCCGCGTGCTCGCGCTGCAGCTTGTAAATGGTCGAGCAACGCTTTTCCGACACCGCTCGAGCGTGCGGTGTCGTCCGTCACCAGGTCGTCGACGTACAGGTGCACACCATCGCACGTGTTCTCGTACATGCGGAACACGGCGACGCCGAGCACGCTTCCGGCCCGCTCGGCGACACACATGCGCGCCCCGTCGGCGAACACGCGCGTCATGTGCGCCACGTAGTCCGGCTCGAGTTGCGCGCGCAGTTGGCGGTGCACGCGCTCGGCACGCGCGAGCGTCACTCTCTCGACGATCCGACCGTGCGCGTCCGTGATCGCGACCATCCGCAATAGCTCGTTCACGGTCGCGACTCGGATCCGCTCGCAGCAAGCGGGCTCTTGTGCGTTGACGAGCGGCGACTAGTCATCGTCGCCACCACGGCCGCCCCCGCGCCGTCCACCGCGTCCGCTGTCGCGATCCGAACCGCGTCCGCCGCCGTACCCGCCACCGCCACCGTGACTGCGACCGCCGCCACCACCGCTGAAGCCGCCACCGCTTCCACCGGGTCCGCGCACGGTGCGCTCGCGCGCTTCGTTCACGGTCAGACTGCGACCGTCGATGTCCTTCTCATGGAGGCTTTGGATCGCCTCGGCCATCGATTGCGGTGAATCCATCTCGACGAAACCGAAGCCGCGCGAGCGTCCGGTCGTGCGATCCATGATCACTTCCATCGCGCGCACCGTGCCGAACGGCGCGAACAACTTTTCGAGATCGGTGGGCGTGAACGAGTAGGGCAGGTTCCCCACGTACATCTTGTTGACCATCGTTGCCTGATCCTCGAGTCACGAATGAAACGACACGAGTTCGATCTCGAAGATGAGCGTGTGTCCGGCGAGCGGATGATTCGCGTCGAGCACAGCCTCCGCTCCTTGGATTTCGCGCACCCACACGGTGATCTCGCGTCCTTCGGCGGTCGCGTCGAAGCGATCGCCCACGCGCACGCCGTTCGGCAATTCCCCGGAGGAAACGCGCCGTTCGAGCTGTGCGTCGCGCGCACCGAAAGCGTCCTCGGGACGGATGGTGAAGACGCGCGTCTCCCCCGATTCCATTCCGACGACGGAGCGACTCACACCCGCGATGACCTCGGATCCACCGGCGGTGAATTCCAAAGGCACGCCGTCGCGGGACGTGGCGAACTCGGAACCATCGGCGAAGCGTGCCGTGAAATGAACGGACACGTGATCGCCCGACTGCACTCGACCCATCAAACCAACTGCGCCCTCACCCCTCGACCTTGGAAACCGACGGACCGTGCTGCGTGGATCTGCGCGCGGCGAAGACCGACACGCGCACACCCGACGAGGAGAACTGGGAGGGACAGGGAGACCGCAGGCACGGACACGAACCACTTCTGATTTTCGTTCGCGCACTCGACGCATCGAGCGCGCGATTCGATGCGTGAATCTACGTCGGTTCGCGCCGACCTGTCAAAGGGCCAACCAGCCGATTTCATCGTCGCGCATACCGCTGGCCGACAGCGTCACCCAGTACACCAGTCCGTCGTGCGGAGTCTGCCGCGGAACGAACACGAACGGCGGGTCGCCGGCCTGCGCCGATGCAAACCATGCCGCTGCATAGATGACTACGGCGCACACACGGCGCCGACGACGCTGCCCCGACCCCATGCCGAAACCCTCTCCCCGAATGGTTGGCTGCAGCACCTTGCCGGGCGCTGAATCCGCTGCCTACTCGCGCCATGGATCGGCTGCACGCGCTCTCGAAATGGAGCAGGAATCAGAGCCGTTCAGGCGACTGCGGCGAGCAGCACGACGACACCCACGGCGGCGAGGATGGCGAGCACGAACAGGAAGATTTTCCAGAACGAGTACGGAGCTTCGCCGACGATGTGGCCGCTCTGGCCATGGATCAAGACGGCGTAGGGTTTGTGGTTGAAGCGGTACGTCAACGTCCACACCGGCAACAGGCACAATTTCCAGCGCACGTTCGACACGACGTTGTGCACGCGCAGATTGCGTTGCGTATCCCCGGGCACGTCGTTCGAGCAGCGCGCTTCTTGCGAATTCACGACGCTCGCGAGCGCATTCTTCCAACCGCCTTCCAGATCCACCGCGTATTCCTCGGCGCGCCAACCGGCCAAGTACTCGGGTCGATACGGAACGAGCGCTTTCAAATCGAACGTGCCGAGCTCGCGCGTGAGTTCCGGCGAGATCCCACGCGACGCGTGGACGAGCACGTCGTCGTACGCGTCGTGACGTCTCCCCCACGCCGGCTCCCAGCGCACTTTTTGAACAGGCACCATCCGCATCTGCATCTTGCCGTTGACCATGACGGGACGCAGTTCCATCACGGTGTAGTAGTAGCCGGCGTCGGCCGACCACTCCGAATCGGCGAGCGCGTCGTACGTCCAGCACGGCACGTACACGCCCTTCGCGTCGAAATGCTTCGTGGTTTTGAGTGCATTCGGCCGGAACCAGCGCGAACCGATCCACTTCCGAAAACCGTCTTCGACTTTCTTGGCGCCGATGCCGAGCGGGATCACCGACTCCGGACGCAGCGCGTTTCTGTAACTCGATTCCTCGAGCACGGCCGGCGCTCCGCAGAAGGCGCATTCGAGCGCGGTGTCGCGACCCTCGTAGCTGACTTTCGCGCCGCACTTCTTGCACGTCGCCGTCCTCGTCTCGACGCCGAAGCCGCGTGCGGCCGAACCAGCGTCTTCGAGTGGCCGCTCCACGATCTCGGCCGAGGCGCGCGGCACAGCGAGACGCGCAGCGCAGTGCGCGCAGACGAGCACGTCTTCCGCCGGCTCCCAAGTCATCTCCGCACCGCAGTTCTTGCACGAAAAATGGCGCTGCGTGCCCGGTCTTTCAGGCAGCGGAGGCGGAGTCGGTGTCTGCGAGTCTCGAGGCGCTTCGTTCACGGGGGGACCGGGAGCCTACTACATCGTACGGGCGCGAATCTTCACTGCGGGGCGCTGGATTCCGCGTGCCACGAGTGAATGAACTCGTATCTTGGCGGTAGTTCGGAAGTCCCCCTTCGGCCGCAAGGCCTGGCGTTTCAGACGAAAAGCAGAGAGCAACATGGGCATCGGAGATTGGTTCAAGCGCAGCACCGGCGAACTCGTCATCGCGCGTCCCGACGACGCCAAGTCGTTCGTGGTCTGGAAGCACAAAGATCCGACGATTCCGAAGTTCAGTCAGCTCACAGTCAACAGCGACGAACAGGCCGTGTTCTTCCGCGACGGCAAAGTCGTCGGCACGCTCGGGCCGGGACGGCACACGCTCGACAGCACGAACATCCCCTTCCTCTCCAACTTGTTGGACAGCTTCACGGGCGGACGCTTGTTCATCACCGAAGTGTTCTTCGTGTCGATGCGCGAGTTCACCGGCGCCAAGTTCGGCGGCCCGGTCGGCAACGTCGAAGACCCGAAGTCGGGCGTGCCGGTCGAGACGATGGTGCACGGCGAATTCTCGTTCAAAGTGACGAGCCCGGAGCAGTTGATTTTGAACCTCGTCGGCACCGGCGTCGCCGAAAACTTCGACGTGCGTCAGTGGCTGAAAGAGCAAGTGCTCAAAGTGCTGCGCGATCGCATCGCGCAGATGCTCGTCAAGAACAAGTGGCCGCTCTTGGACGTCACGTCGGGTGCGTACACCGAAGAGCTCGAGACCGACGTCGTCGCCGGCTTGACGACGCACGTCGCGAGCTACGGCCTCGTGATCGTGCGCCTCGGCAATTTCGAGATCGCGATCAACGAAGACGACGCCAAGAACTTGAAAAAGCTCTACACCGACGCGGCCTACTTGCGCACGGTCGGCGGCGTCGGCAACTACCGCGAATTCGCGGCGGGCAAAGCGATGCTCGGCGCGGGTGAAGGCATGGCCAAGGGCGGCGGTGGCGGCGACGGTACAGGCGGCGGCTTGCTCGGCGGCGCCGGACTCGGTGTCGGACTCGGCATGGCGCAGATGATGATGAATCAGCAAAACCAGCAGAATCAGAATCGCGGCGGTACCGGCGGAGTAGGCGGCGGCGACGCGACTGCGCCGAGTTCACCCAACGCACCGAGTGGCGGTGGCGCGAGCGGTGCGGCGCGGGCCAAGTTCTGCTCGAACTGCGGCACTGGTCTCGGCGAAGCCGGCAACTTCTGTCCGAACTGCGGCACGAAGCGCGGCTGATCGAAGCGACGACCGGGTGAGCCAGCCTCAGGGTCACGTCGATTCGACGCGGAGTTCAGCAGCAGTGCTCAGCAGCAGAATTCAACGACTGTCCAGCGCGCGCTGTTCCATCCTCAGCGCAGCCGCGTGACCTGCGTCGACGTCGACGAACGCGAGCAGCACTGCACCGAGCGCAAAGAATCCGATCAGCACGACGATCGCGAATCCGGAGCTCGGCGCGAACGCGAACACCGCCGGACCGGCGAGCCCGGCGAACTTTTCGAGCGTCGCGAAGAAGCCGAAGAACTCGCCCGCTTTGTGCGGCGGAATCAGAGACGCGAAGAGCGAGCGGGACAAAGCCTGCGCACCGCCTTGAACGAGCCCGACGAGAATGGCGAGCACCAAGAATTCTCCCGGCGTCGTCAAGCGATACGCCAGGACGGCGATGCCCACGTACACCACGACCGCGGCGAGAATCGCGCGCTTGGCGCCGAATCGTCCGGCCAATTTGCCGAACGCGAGCGAAGCGGGCACGCCGACGAATTGCACGAGCAACACGCACTGGATGAGCACGCCCGTCTCGATCCCGCGCTCGTCACCGATCGTCGTCGCCATGCGGATGACGGTGCCGATGCCTTCGTTGTAGGCGAAGAAGGCCAGCAGAAACAC
This sequence comes from Planctomycetota bacterium, assembly GCA_034440255.1. Lineage (GTDB taxonomy): Bacteria > Planctomycetota > UBA1135 > UBA1135 > JAEUIA01. The sequence continues at coordinate 23,305 of JAWXBU010000012.1, forward strand.
GAATGCGTGACGCAAGGAGCGCAGCTCTCGCCCTGTCGACCGGAGGCGCGCGATCGCGGAACGGATCGGTCGTGAGCGTTCGTGTGCACCCGCTGCGCGCACGATCTCGACTTCTTTCACGCGCAAGAAGAACGGGATCGAAAATCCGGCCCACCACAGCGCGACGAACAAGAAGCCCACGCGCGCAGGCAGGCTCTTTTCAGCGAGAGACGCGCCGAGCGCCGTGCCCAATCCGAACCACTCGGGCTTCTCGATCAACGCGAGACAAATCGCGAGACACACACCTCCACCCAGGTAACCGATCGCGTACGCGGCCGTCGACAATCGATCGCGCTCGGAGGGTGCGGCGACCGAGACGATCAGCGCGTCGTAGAACACGAACGATCCCGCAGCTCCGAGGTTGACGAGCGCGAACAAGACGCACGCGAGCACACCGTCACCCGGCCCGATGAAGAACATGCCTGCGTTCGCGAGCACGCCTAGACCCAAGAATGCCCCGAAGAGCTTCTTCTTGATGCGCGCCGTGTCGCTGATCGCGCCCAAGATCGGCCCGAGCAACGCGACGAATGCCAAGCTCGCCGTCGTCGCACCCGCGAAGAGTCGCCGCTTCAGATCGTCGTCCATCCCCTCGGCTGCGACTTGCCTGAAGTAGATCGGGAAGATCGCCGTGATGACGACGGTGAACATCGCCGAGTTGGCGAAATCGTACAGCGCCCAAGCGCGCGTCTCGGCACGGTGCAAGACGAGGCGCTCCAGGAACGGCACTCGTTTCTCCATCGGGATCGGAGACTATTCTTCGCACGAGTCCCGAGCCAGCGCCGTTCGAGCGCTACACTCCGCGTTCCATGCGTTTTCACGTCCTTTCGTTCGTCCTCGCGTGCGTCGCGAGCACACCGCTTCACGCCGGCGACAGTTACCAGCCGACCTTCGTAATCGGCGCTCCCGAACGCACGATCCAAGGCTTCGTGCGCGCCGCCGATGCGAAGCCCGTCGCAGGCGCCGAAGTCGTCGCGATCGCGACACCGCGACCTGGATATCAGGGCCTTTTCGCCGACGATCCGACGGGTCCGACTCTAGCGGCGACGACCGACGCCGAGGGCCGGTTCTCGCTCTCGCTGACGAGCGAGCGTCCCTTCGAATTACGCGTGCGCACGAGCGACGGTCGCATCGGCTACGTACCGACGTGTCAGCCGCGCGAGATCGTCACCGTGCACGTGGCTCCGCCCGCCGAGATCGAGATCGAACTCGTCGAAGCCGCCAGTGGTCGCCCACTCCCCGGCGTCGAAGTTGCCGCGCAGTGGACCGAGACGTCGCAGTTGCGTCAGTTCGCGAGTGTGACACACCGCATCGCGACGGCGACGACGAACACGGAGGGACGCGCGACTCTGGCCAACTTGCCGCCAGGCCCGATCGAGATCGCGTACGAGCCGGGCACGAGCGGCTTGTCACCTGCGCGTCCATGGCGCGTCCTCGCCGGCGAAAAAAGCCGTCTGCGGGTGCGCGCGCCGGATCCGCGGCGAACGTACAAGGGACGCGTGTCAGATCGAGCGGGCAATCCCGTGCCCGGAGCACGAGTCGCCACGCATGTGTCCTTCGATCGCTTCACGATCGCGGACGAGGAAGGCCGGTTCGAGTTCACGGCCTTCGTTCCGCTCGGTGAATCTGCGTTGTTCGCGCAAGCAGACGGGTTCGCGCTGGAGCAACTTCCTCTTTCGAATGTGTCGAGCCCGGATGCGGAACTCTCGATCGCACTGCCTCCTGGACGCGCAGTCTCGGGCCGCTTCGTCGACGCTTCCGGCAAAGGCATCTCAGGCGTACCCATCGTCGTCGTGCACGATCCGTTCACGCACATGCCGGATCGCGTACGCAGCGTGAGCGCAGTCGACGGCTCGTTCCACATCTATGGTCTGCGCGTCGACGTGAAGCACGTGCTCGTGGCTTGGAGTCCGGGGACGGCGATGTGTGTGCGCTCACTCGGCGAAGCGGAGTTCGGTTCCCCGGACACGAACTTGGGGGGGATCGTCATCCAACCCCGAGCGAGCCTGCGCGGACGATTCGTGGACATCGACGGCGCGCCGATCGTGCGCGCCGAAATCTCGTGCTCGCTGACGCCGGTGAGGAGCGAAGACGCAGCGCTCGACATGCGCGACGAACAGCCGCTCGACATTCCGTTCGGCGCGCAGAAGACCGACGCCGAGGGCTACTTTCACTTCGACGGGCTGTTCGCGAGCGGCGCGGTTTTCACCGGACTGGCGCAGAACACGATGAAGCGCGAAGTCGTCGGAATCGGGGGCGGCGTGGCGCGTTCCGACGTCGTGATTCGCTCGGTCGCGCCGCTGCGCAAGGCCGTCGTCGAGAACGGCGAAGTGGGCGGAGACTTCGTAGTCAGCGTGCGCTTACACGACGGACGACCGGCGGCTCGTGTCGCAGTCGACGTCTATCCCGAGGAAGAAACAGCGGCGCCGATTCGCTCGACTTTCACGGACGACGACGGCGAGTTCGCGTTCACGGAACTCCACGGCGCGCGCTATCGACTCGTCTTGGAACTGCGCGACGGGTTCGCGGATGCTTCGCCGCTGCGCGCTCGTCGGCGTTTGTCGCCGGAGTCGTTCGCGGAGTTGCTGCAGAGCTCGGCCGGCACCGCAGCGCGCGTGATCCGCTTGAACGACGTCGTGGTGGTGAAGGGGCGCGTCGTCGACCCACGCGAGCCCGACGGTCGACCGTGGTTCGTGCGCATCGAAACGAGCGGTGCGCTCGGGTTTCCGACCTCTTTTGCGAGCGACGACCACGGACGATTCGGGTTTCCGATGGAACTCGGAGCACAGATGACCGTGTGGGTGTCTCCGTTGAACGCGTCGCCGGGCGTGCCGCGGTCGGGGTTGAACGCGCGCGTGATCGAACCGTTTCCAGTGCGCGACCTGACCGTCGGTACTGCCGAACTCGTGATCCAAGTCCCTTGATTCCCGATGCATTTCGATGAAACACATCTCTCCCGCGTGCTTGCTCTTCGCTCTCTCGAGCGCGTGTTCCACTGCGGAGCCGACGATGCCCACGCGTGATCGTCACGGCTCGATCACCTATCCCGCGCCCGCCATCGGTGACGTCGTCGACGACTATCACGGCGTGAAGATCGCGGATCCGTACCGCGCGCTCGAGGATCCCGACGCGGCGGAGACGCGCGTTTGGATCGAAGCCGAGAATGCGCTCACGCGGAGCATCCTCGATGCGGTTCCGTCGCGCCGTGTGATCGAAACGCGTTTGAGTGAAACGTGGAACTACGCGCGCCACGGTGTGCCGCAGAAAAAGAAGGGGCGCTATTTCTTCGGCAAGAACGATGGACTGCAAAATCAAGCTGTGATGTACACGTCGCGCACGCTCGACGGTGCGGCCACGGTTCTGCTCGACCCGAACACCATGAGCACCGACGGCACTGCGGCGCTCGGCGAGATGCGCGTGTCGCCCGACGGCAAGCTCGTCGCCTACCAGGTGTCGGAGGCGGGATCGGATTGGAACGTGATCCGAGTGCGCCACATCGAAACGCTGCGAGATCTGTCGGACGTCGTGCCGTGGGTGAAGTTCTCCGGGATCGCATGGTCACCGGATTCGAAGGGCTTCTACTACTCGACCTATCCCGATCACGACACGACCGGCAACGTCGCGCTCAAGAATCAGCGTTTGATGTTCCACGCGCTCGGCACGGACGTCGCGAGCGACGTGGTCGCGCACGCGCGGCCCGACCAACCCGATTGGGGATTCAGTGCGCAGACGACCGACGACGGCGAGGCGCTCATCCTGACGCAGTCGGCCGGCACCGAGCAGAAGGCGCGCATCTTCGTCGCCGATTTGCACTCGAAAGCGCTGGTTTTCGAGCCTGTTTTCGATGATTTCGACGCCGACTACGAGGTCTTGGGCAAACGCGGCAAGCGCTTGTGGTTGCGCACCGACAAGAACGCGCCCAAGAATCGCATCGTCGCGTTCGACCTGGGTGTGTCGCGCCCGAACGAAGCGCTCGAGATCGTGCCCGAGGATTCGGCGACGCTCGAGACGGCCGCGCTCGCCGGCGGGAAGCTCGTACTCGTGTACATGCAGGATGCGGCGAACGTCGTACGCTTGAAAGACCTCGACGGGAAACCGTACGACGAGGTGAAGCTCCCTGCGATCGGATCGATCCTCGAATTCAAGGGCAGCCTCGACGACAACGAGGCGTTTTTCAGCTTCACTTCGTTCAACACACCGACATGCGTGTGGCGCTACGACGTCGAGCGCAAGCTGAGCACGGTGTGGCGCGCGCCGACCGTCCGCTTCGATCCCGCGGACTATGTCACCGAACAAGTGTTCTGCACGTCGAAGGACGGCACGCGCATTCCGCTCTTCGTGACGAAAAAGCGCGACGTGGTGCTCTCCCCCGCGACGCCCACGCTCTTGTACGGCTACGGCGGCTTCAACATCGCGATCAAACCGGCGTTCTCACCGGCGATGCTCGTGTGGATGGAGCGCGGCGGCTGTTACGTGACGGCGAATTTGCGCGGCGGTTCCGAGTACGGTCGCGAGTGGCACGACGCGGGCACTCGAGCGCGGAAGCAGAACGTGTTCGACGACTTCATCGCTGCGGCAGAATTCTTGATCGCCAAACGTTGGACGTCGCCCGCCAAGCTCGCGATCCACGGACGCAGCAACGGCGGATTGCTCGTCGGTGCGTGCATGATCCAGCGGCCGGATCTGTTCGGTGCCGCAGTGCCCGGAGTCGGCGTGCTCGACATGTTGCGCTACCACCGCTTCACGATCGGCTGGGCCTGGGCGAGCGACTACGGGCGCGCCGACGCAGCCGAGGATTTCCCGTACTTGCAGGCGTTTTCGCCGCTGCACAACTTGGAAGTCGGAGTGCGCTATCCAGCGACGCTCGTCATCACCGGTGATCACGACGATCGCGTCGTGCCTGCGCACAGCTTCAAGTTCGCCGCCGCGTTGCAACACGCGCAGAGCCGAGCACTGGATGCGCCGCCCGTCTTGATCCGCATCGAAACACGCGGCGGCCACGGAGCCGGCAAGCCGACGTCGATGCAGATCGAGGAATGGGCCGACGTGCTGGCGTTCTTGGAGCATGCGCTCGGGCCCTAGTGCGCTGAGTTGTCCGTTCTCCGATCGAATCGAGGGTACGGTGCCAGGTACAACCACGACGGTTCGCGCTGGCCGCTGATCGTGTGGGGTACGGTGCCAGGTA
>JAWXBU010000013.1:0-5150 GCA_034440255.1 Planctomycetota bacterium
GCTCGGCCGACCCGGCTCGGCCGACCCGGCTCGGCCGCGCGCGCACGATCCGCCCTGGAGGCGGCGCGCAGGCGGGCAATTGGGAAGTGCGACTCGGCATGCTGGACAGATCGGCGGAACAGAGTGGAGGATTCTCCAAGATGACCGAGTCGCCCACCCGCCGTCCGCCTGAGTTCCTCACGCGGCTCGGGCTTTTGGATCCCGCGCGAGCTCACGCGCGCTTCACGTTTCTCGCGTGGCTCGTGATGTTGGCGCTGCTCGTGCGCCAGGTCGTCGTCTTCGGCACGGTGACTCCCTTCAACGACGACTGGATCATGATGGCGAACCTGCGGCAGGACGCCGAGTTCCACGCGCCCTGGCTGTGGTGGGTGCACAACGAACACCGGATCCCGCTGGCAAAGCTCGTGTACCTCGCATCCGTCGGCTGGACGTCCGACATCCGCGGCGGGACGTTCGTCACCGTCCTGCTGCTCGCGGCTGTGTCGTGGTCTTGCATTCGAATGGCACGCCGACTGCGCGGGCGCGCGCACTTCACCGACGCGTTCTTCGCGTTCCTGTGGATGAACGGCGCGCAGTCCGAGAACGTTCTCAACTCGTTCCAGGTCGCGTTCGCGATTCCCGCGGCCGTGACCACAGTCGGGCTCGTCGTCGTCGCGATGGGGGACGATCGACCGGGAGTCGGACGCGTGGCGTCGCTCGTGCTGCTGGCGCTGGCGCTGCCGCTCACCGGCGGCATTGGTCTTCCACAGACGCCGGCGTGGATCGCGTGGTTCGTGATCGTGTTCTTCGCGGCACGTCGATCGAAGGTGCGCTCCGAACGATGGGTCGGGCGGCTCGCGCTGTGCTCGGCCGCGTGCGTCGCGCTGCTCACCGCTTGGTACTTCGTCGACTACGCGTTCTTGCCGGGTTTCCGCGCTCCGTCCCCGGCGCTGCTCGGCGAGACGGCGCTGCAGTTTCTCACGCGCGGCGTGGGGGAGACGGCCGTCACGTACCGGGGGCTCGCGTGGCCGACGTTCCTGGTGCTGTTCGCCTGGAGCGTCTGGCTCCTGATTCGCAGCGCACGCGATTCGGACACATCCTCGGCGCGCGCACTCGGCATTGCCACGGTGATGGTCGCGATGTCTTGCACGGCACTCGCCCTCGGCTACGGGCGTGCCATGGACGGCGACGGAGCGGGATTGCTCGAGCGCTACGGCATGGTCGCGGCGCCGATGGGGTGCGCGCTGTTCGCCGCAGCGGCACTGGCCTGGCAAAGGAGGAGCGCCAAGGTGCTCGCGTTCGTGTTGTTCGCGATCGCGGTGGCGAGCGTGGTGCCGAACTTCCGCGCCGGGGAGCGCGAGGGAGAAGCGCGCGTCGAGAAGGCTCACTCCTTCGAGGCCGATGTTGCACGGGGTGCGACAATGGGCGAACTCGCTGCTGCGCACTGGCGCCGCTTGTACTACTCCGAGGAGGGCTTCTTGTCCGTGTTGCACGATATCGAAGCGGCACGGCTGGGACCGTTCCGAACGAAATCCATGGCGCAGCCGCGAGCACGTGCGTTCGACATGCTGCTCACGGATCCGACGGAGGTGCTGTCACCGGACAGCTTCCAGGTCCGCAAGCAGGACGGCGACAAGGTGCTGCTCGTGCGCAGCGGAATCGATCTCTGCTACCGCCTCGGCGATGCGCCCGCACGAATCCGCGGTGCCTTCGGTTTGCACTCGGAACTGGCGTCGATCGGCAAGACCGTGCAGGCACGATTCGCGATCGAACTCGTAGCCGCCAGCGGCACGAGGCAGACGCTCTTCGAGCGCACGCTCGATGCAGCAAAACCACGAGCCGACCGCGGCGCGCAGGCGTTCGACATCGAGCTCGGGCCGCACTCTGCGCGAGGCGAAGTGCGTTGCTCGGTCACGATCCAGAGCGATCCGCCGCTAGCGTGGGGCGGTTGGTGGACGGGGATCGAAGTGCGCTGACGGCGGTCCCGACGCGACGTCAGGGCCCTGCGAACGAGATGTTCCAGGAGAGACCGACGTCAGTACGAACCGGCGAGGTCCACGGGGTAGGGGGCCAGAATCCGCGGCCCTTGCAGGAGAGCTGAATGGTCATGCGCTTGGATGTCCTATCCGTCCAGGCTTTCACCGCCGACACATCTTCGCGCAAGACGCCGCTTTCGGCGTCCATGTTGCGCTAGCTTGGGTCTGGACGGTAGCCCATGCAGTACCACGACGAAGAGTCCGGCGAGCGTTCGGCTGCGCGCCTCGCGCTGGACGAGTCGGTCGCCAGCGTGCTCGACGCGGCACCCGCCGAGCGTGCACGCATATTGAGCGACTTGGAAAACGTCGACGCGCAGCACGCGCGACGAGTCCGTGCGCGCCTCGCCACACTGGGAGAATTGGGCCTGTCGATCGACGAGTCGCGCCGCCTGGGCGGAGCGCCGGAGCGCTTTGGTCCCTACCGCCGATTGCAGCGCGTCGGTGTCGGGGGCATGGGCGAAGTGCACCTGGCGCGACACGAGATCACGAATGAACTGGCCGCGATCAAGTTCGTGCGTCACGAGCATCAGTGGTTCGGCGTGGCACGCGAGCGCTTCCAACGCGAGATCGATGCCGTGCGCCAGCTCGACCATCCCGGCATCGTGCGCGTGCTCGACGTGGGCGAGGAGCAGGGAGTTCCATGGCTGGCGATGGAGTGGGTCGGCGGCGCGTCGCTGGATCAGGTGCTCGAGCGGCTGCGCGGCCATGCCGCCGACGGTTTGAGCGTCGCCGACCTCTCCGCCGCAGTGAACGCGAGTTCCGCGAGCCGCCCGCATCCCGAACCGGCGCGCGAGGCCGAGCCGCGCGGTCGATCGTATGTCGAGGCCGTGGCGCTGCTCGTCGCACGCGTCGGCGAAGCGCTGGCTCACGCGCACGCGCGCGGCGTGTTGCACCGCGACGTGAAGCCCTCCAACGTCATCGTCACGCCATCCGGGCGCGTGGTGTTGGTCGACTTCGGTCTGGCGCTCCCGCGCGACGCGGATCGCATGACGCGCACGGGATCGTGGCTTGGTTCGCTGCCCTATGCGGCGCCCGAGCAAGTCGACGGCAGCCCGCGTGCTCTCGATGCGCGCGCCGACGTCTACTCGCTGGGTGCGACGCTCTACGAACTGATCACGTTGAAGACACCCTTCTTGGGTGGACCCGAGAGCCGCGTGCGCCGGCGCATCGCGCGCGGCGAACTCGAGGCACCGCGCCGCCTCAACCCGGCCGTGCCGGCGCTGGTGGAACGCGTGTGCCTCTCGGCGCTCGACCACGAGCGCGAGCGCAGGCCGTCGGGCGCGGCCGAATTCGGCGCCGATCTCGTGCGTGCTCTGTCGGGCGGGCGTGTTCGCGCGCGCGCGTTGCCCTGGTGGTTGACGGCCGCGCGCTGGGCTCGACGGCGCCCGGCGCTCGCCTTGTCGCTGTCGGTCGGGCTGCTCTTGGCCTGCGGTTCACTGACGTTCGCACTGCGCGAGCGCGCCGCCGCTCGGCGCATCATGCGGCTCGCGGATCAGGAATTGGTGCGCGGAATGATCGCGGAAGCGAGCGCCTTCTGGCCAGCCTCGCGCGAACAGCTCGGCGCGATGGACAAGTGGCTCACGCGCACGGATGACGTGCTCGAGCGACGCGACGAGCACGTGCGTGCTTGGCAAGAGCTCGCCGCGCGCGCCGAACCGTACAGCAGTCAAGATCGCGACGCGGACGGGGCGGCGGCACGCGAGGAACTGGTCGCGCTGACCTACGAACTCGATGGTCTCAATGCGATGCTCACCAGCGGCGATCGCCTCGCGGCGCCTGTCCCGGTCGAGCCCGAATTCGTGCGCGCACGCGAACGCGACGCCGAGGCTCTCTTCGCTGCGGGCCCCGACGCACTGATCGGCGTGCTGCGCGCGCGCGTCGCATCGGCGCGCGAGTCCATGCTGCGCGAGGGGGAGCGTTGGCAACCCGACCTCCGACAGTTGAACGATTTCGAGCGCGTCTTGGCCCGCAGTGAGAGTGTGCTCGCAACGCGCAGCACGTACCGCTTCGAGGACGCGCTCGATGGTTGGCGCTACGTCGCCTTGTCGCGGCTCTTGACCGACTCGCGCGAGCTGCAAACGCTCGTCGCACGTGTGCACGAACAGCGCGACGCGACCGCCGCCCTCGTGGCGCGGCTCGACGGAGCGGACCACCTACTCTGGGATCTGACGCGCGACGAGCTGACTGCAGCGACGGTCTACAGCGGCATCGAACTGCGACCGCAGCTCGGATTCGTGCCGGTCGGTGCGGACCCGGAAAGCCATCTGCTGGAGTTCGCATTCGAGCCCAGCGGTGCTGTTCCCAAGCGCGCGCAGGACGGCCTCCTGAAACTCGATGCGGCAAGCGCGGCGGTGTTCGTGTTGCTTCCCGGCGGACGCGCGAGCATTGGCCTACACGATGGAGAAGCGTCGCCCTCGCCCGCGTTCGTTCCCCGGCACGCTGTCGATCTTGCTCCATTCCTGGTTTCGAAATACGAAATCAACAGCGCGCAGGCGCAGCGCTTGGGAGGATTCCCCGTCGAACGCACGCCTCCCGAAGACGGACGCCTGCCGCTCTGCATCGACTGGACGCGCGGACGGGAGATGCTCGTACGCCACGGCTTGGAGCTACCTACCGAAGCGCAGTGGGAGTACGCGGCCCGCGGGGGTGTGAGCGGGTCCTGGCCACTCCTCGGCTATGCGAACGTCCTCGACCTCTCGCGCCAACGCATGCTCGTCGCGCAGGGCCAGGGCACGGACACGTTCGAGTTCGCGGACTTCGATGACGGCTTCCCGGACCTCGCGCCGGTGGGCAGCCTGCGCCCGAATGCGTTCGGCCTCCACGACACGCTGGGCAACGTCTTGGAGTGGTGCTTGGACGCGTATGTCGTGCGTGGCTACGGAACTTTGCCGGCACGACACGGTGACGGTTTGCGTGCCACGGTCTTGGCGCCCCTGGCGCGCAGCGTGCGGGGAGGCGCGACCCACCTGCCGGCTGAGTTGGCGCAACCGGCTGCGCGACGGGGGGAAGGATCGAACACATTTCCCTATGCCACAGGTCTACGACCGGTGCGACGCTTGTGACGGATACTGGCCCCTTTCGTTGGCGGATCCGCGACGAAAAAATCGCGCCTGAACCGCAACCGCCGCCACCGCC
>JAWXBU010000014.1:0-18743 GCA_034440255.1 Planctomycetota bacterium
CGGCAGGACGCTGGTCGTCGAGTCGGCGCTCATGAGTCGGATCGGCCTGTTTTCACGCGCTTTTCGTCGGTCGCGAGAACGGATTCGACGGGCCCGTCGCGCAATGCGGTGCGCAAATTCGACGGCGCCTTGCGCGTCACTCGCGTCGGATTGGGCAACGTGTCGATCAACGCGTGGAACAGATGCGCGCCAGAGACGAATTCCATTTCCACGTCCAGAGCGAAGAACGCGATGCCCAGCGGCTCGAGTTTGACGGCGTCCTTGGCACTCGTCACGAGAACGCGACCGCTAGCGGGCAGTCCCTTCACGTCGGCGCTCGTGTACAGATGATGATCGGCGAGCACACGTCGATCGCGCACGATCGCACCGGTAGCGGCGATGCTCGCTTCGAACGCGGCGGGATTGCCGAGCGCGCTGACGACGTCGACGTCGCGTCCGCGCAAGCGCTCGATCGCGTGGCGAGTCCCCTTCTCGTCGATCCAACCGGTCGCCCGCAAGGCGACGCGCACCATCGGCCGGCCCGGTGAAATGCACTCGATTTCCTGCTCCAAAGCGTCGATCGAGGCCGTGCTGACCGATTCCGTGCGCGTGATCACGATCAAGTCCGCTCGGCGCAGCGAGCTCGGCGGCTCGCGCAACAATCCGCGCGGCAAGAGCGCTCGCACAGCCTCACGTCCGTCGGCGGGGGCGAGTCCGAATGGTCGCGTCGCATCGATCAGCACGATGTCGACGTCGCGCGCCAATCTGCGGTGCTGGAAGCCGTCGTCGAGCACGATCGCATTCGCTCCGCCGCGAATGAGCTCGCGCGCACCCACGACTCGATCCGCGCCTTGCACGTGCGCCGTCGTCGGCAAGAAACGCTTCAAGAGTTTGGCTTCGTCGTTGGACTCGCCGGCGGCCGCTCCGTAACCACGCGACAGGATGCCGGCCGCGAATCCGCGCTCGTTCAACGCGCGCACGACCAGAGCGCACATCGGCGTCTTGCCCGTGCCGCCCGTCGTGAGATTGCCGATCGAAACGACCGGTACGGGAACGCGCGCGATCGGCAACCAACGTCGGTCGTAAAGCGCTCGGCGTGCGCGCGCGACCGCTGAAAAAAGGAGCGCCGGCACACGCAGCATCTCGATCGCTCCGCCGCGCCGCGCCAGTCGCTCGTCTGCTCTCATGGGCAGAGGGCCTTACGCGGCCGACTCGAACGCGCTGCCCTCGTCAGAGGGTCGGCGCTTGGTTTTCCTCGTCCGGAATCAGCTCGATGAGTCCGCGCTCCATCTCGAGGAACGCGATCTTGATCGGGTTGACTTCGCGCGTCTCGATCAACGGCGTTGCGCCGCGGATGAGCTCGCGCACGCGCTTTTGGAGGAGCGCCGTCTTGTGGAACGAGCCGGAGACGGACTTTTGCAGACGCTGGGGCAGTGACGTTTCCATGCTTCTTCCTACGGGCTCGACCTAGAGGCGAGACGGACCGTTCCGCGCGGGTTCAGTCGGTCGAATGCGAACCAGGAGTGTACTCGAATCTGGCCTCCGCGTTCAAGATCGCCGTGTCCGTGGCGCTCAGGCGGGCGGCCCGAGCGCATTGTCGCCGTCGATCACGAGGTCGGCCGTCCGAGCCGGCGGCACCAGCGCATCGAAGCCGCGTTGCGCGGGAAGTGCGCTGCGGCGCAGTCGCAAGAGGCCTTCGGGGCCGCTCGCTCTGGCGTCGCGCGCGGCGATGCGACGCAGACACACGCTGTCGGACGCTTCGAGATGAACGACGCGTTCCAGACGCGAACGCAGATCGGGATGCAACAGGAACGGGCCGTGGAAGACGAGCACGTCACTAGTCGCGAGCACGATGTGCTGCGAGCGAAAGGTCACGTCGATGGCGTGGCCTGCGCGATGCGGATCGAGCACGAGCGCACTCAATTGTTCGACGTCGTATGCGTGTCGCAACAATTCGAGCGGCCGATCGGCCGGCGCGAACGCGGTCGACGTGAGATCTTGCGCGCTGACTTCGGGCTTCTGGAAATCGTCGAGCGCGAGCACGACGGCGCGCCGACCGAACGCCGCGAGCACGCGCTCGACATCGCGCGCGATCAACGTTTTTCCCGAGCCCGTGTGACCCGTGATGCCGATCGAACGCGGTGGATTCGCGCTCGCGAAACCGAGTTGTTGCAACGCCGCAGCGATCCACTGGGCACGGCGCTCGAGTCGCGGAACCAGCTCGCCCATGTCCTCGATCCGGCCTTCGCACTCGACCGTTTCCCCGTCGACGGCGAACCCGCGCGCGCAGTGCACGTGCGGCAGACCGTTCTGCCACGCCGCGTCGCGATCGCCCGTGCGATCGCCGACCATCACGGCAGCGCGCGTTTCGAACGCGTCGAGCAAGTCGGTGACCATCGCCGTCTTCGAGCGCACGCCGGCCGAATCGAGACAACGCGCTTCGTCGATCCAACGCGCGAGGCCGAGCTCGTTCATCATCGAATCCAAGTACGCCTGCCCGCAGTTGCTCGCGATGCCGAGCTTGACGCCGCGCGCCTTCAATGCGGTGAGCATCGCTTCGACGCCTGGAATCAAGGCCGCGCGACCCGCCGACAAGGCCTTCGTCTCTTCCTCGACGCAGCGCTCCATCACGATCTTGCGCTGAGCTGGTGTCAGGTCCGCGAACAAGACGTCGAAACCCTGAGCGAGCGGCAAGCCGACCAACGACATCCATTCCGGAGCACTCGGCAAATCGCGTTCGAGACCGAGCTCTTGGAACGCACGACGTGCTCCGATACGCGCTGCATCGACCCAAAAACGGTCGGTGGCGACGAGCGTGCCGTCGAGATCGAACACGACGGCATCGAACAGGAGGGGCAAGTCCTTCATGCGCGGCGCGACGAGGGTACCGAGCGCGAGTGCGAAAAAGTGTGCTGTGCAGGGCGAAATTCACGGACCGAATCGCGAGGGCCCGTTTCTAAAGTGCGCGGACGCGACCTATTGTGGTCGCCCATGTCGCCCCTACCCGCGCTGTTCGCCGCTCTCGCGCTCCTCGTTCAGGCTTCGCCGCCCGCGACCGACGCGCCTCCTTCCCGCGCGCTCTTGCTCGAATTGACGGCGCAGCCGCGTCTCGCCGGAACGATCGGATCCAAAGTCGGCGCCGAAATCGTCGCGAAGCATCTGCGCGCCGCCGGATTCGAAGTCGAGATCGACGAGCGCGAAGTGTTGTTGTCGCTGCCGCGTCGCATCGAGTTGGAGCTCTACGACGGCGCGCAGAAGGACGCGCTGCACCGTCGCAACGAGCGTTTCGATCCCGACGCGATTCCGCCGGGCGATCTGCCGTTGTGCAACGCGTGGTCGGCGAGCGGCGAAGTGCGCGCGCAAGTCGTCGACGTCGGGCAAGGTTTGCGCGCCGATTTCGAGCGTTTGAAAGCGATCGGCGTCGACGTGAAGGGCAAAATCGCGCTCGCTCGCTACGGCGGCGCGTACCGCGGCATCAAGGTCGATCTCGCCACGCAGTACGGCTGCGTGGCCGTGCTGCTCTTCCACGAGAAACGCACCGAAGGCGAAGCGTATCCGAGCGGTCCGTGGAAGCCGGGCTTCGAGGGCGAACGCGGTTCGATTTCACCGATGGGTCGCACGCCGGGTGATCCGTCGACGCCGGGTTTTGCGTCGCCGAAGCCGGGTGAGAAAGTTCGCCGGCTCGAGGGCGCTGACCTCGCGAATGCGCTGCCGAAGATCCCGTGCTCACCGATCGGTTGGGCCGAAGCGAAGATGCTCACCGACCATCTCGCACCGCGCGACGTCGTCGGCACCAACGGCGAGGTGAAGGCGCAACCGATCGGTCCCGGTCCGGCCGAAGTGCGCCTGATGATCGATCAACCGCGCGACCTGCGCGTGATCCGCAACGTGATCGCGACGCTGAAAGGCGCGAGCGAAGACTTCGTGATCGCCGGCAATCACCGCGATGCATGGGTGCGCGGAGCGAACGACGCGGGCTCGGGCACGGTCGCGTTGATCCGTGCCGCGCAGCACTTGTCGGAGCGCGTGAAGGCCGGTTGGAAACCGCAATGCGGCATCATGCTGTGCTTCTGGGATGCAGAAGAATTCGGCCTGATCGGCAGCACCGAGTGGGCCGAAGCGAACGCCGACTGGGTGCGCAAACATGTGCTCGCCTACTTGAACGGCGACGTCGTGGTCACGGGCACGCACTTCCGCGGTGTCGACGGCACGCCAGGATTGCTGGCGACTTTGAACGCTGCGCTCGAGCGCGTTCCGATGCCGATGCCGCGCGGCGACGCCGATCCGAAGTCTCTGCTCGAAGACTGGAAGGCCGATCGAAAGATGGTGCCGTTGTCGATCGGACTCGCCGGTTCGGGTTCCGACTTCGCGGTGTTCCTACATCACCTCGGCGTCCCGACACTCGACATCGGGTTGAGCGGCAACCGTGGCGGTCAGTACCACACGGCCTTCGACGACTTCGCGATGGTCGATCGCTTCCTAGATCCAGGCTTCGAGGGACACGAACTCGCGGGGCGTCTCTTCACGGAACTTCTCTCCGAGTTCACCGAACGGGGCCGATCGTCATTCGACGTGCGCGAGGCCGCCCTCGCACTCGCCTCTGCGGCACGCGAAGCCGAACACGAAATGAAAGGCGAGCCGCGTCGTGCGGTCAGCTCGTGGCTCGGATCGCGGGCGCAGCGAATCGGCGCTGCGTTCGAGGCCCTGGCCGAGCGTCCGACCGATGCAGACACGACGGCGAATTTCTATCGCAAGTTGGGCTTGAAGGCCGGAATTCCCGGACGCGAGTGGTACAGGAATCCGGTCTGGACGCCTGGACTCGAAACCGGATACAGCTCCGAGATGTTTCCCGTGCTGCACCAAGCCTTCAGGGTCGACGAGGCCGGGTTCGATCGCGCGTTGACCGAGTTCCTGTCGCAGATCGACGGCCTCTCGCCTGCACCGGATGCGGGCGGGACGAAAGCGTCCAAGTAGGTAGAGCGTGTCCCGTTTGTGGCCGTTTTTCAGGCGCTTTCTGCGCCACAAGCGCGAGCTGATCCCCGGCTTCTTGTGCATTCCGCTCGCCACACTCGGCGACGTCGTGATCACCGTCGTCATCGGGAACGCGCTCGACGAATTGCGTCTCGGCTCGACGACCGACTTCCTCGCCGGCATCGTCGCGATCGTGCTCGGACTCGCGTTCGTGCGCGGGATCTTCCGCTACTTGCAGCGTTGGTGGGTCGTCGCCGTTTCGCGCTACGTCGAGAACGAACTCAAGCAAGAGCTCTTCGACAAGCTCGTCTCGCTCCCCTTCTCGTTCCACGTGAAGAGCCGCTCGGGCGACATCGTTTCGCGCGTGACGAGCGACGTCGAGAACGTGCGCATGTTCCTCGGGCCGGGGATGATGTACACGGCCGGCGCCGTCGTGATGATCCCGGTGTCGATGGGATTGTTGTTGTCGATCAACGCACCGCTCGCGGCGACGATGGTGATTCCGCTCGTTTTGATGGGCCTGGGCATGAAAGTGTTCACGCCGAAGCTGCATGTCATCTCGCTCGCGGTGCAGGAATCGCTGGCTGAGATCGGTCATCGCGCGCAGGAGAATTTCTCCGGCATCCGCATCGTCAAGGGTTACGGCCGCGAAGCGCAGCAAGTCCTGAAGTTCGAAGAAGCCTCGGCGATAAACCGCGAGAACCAGATCGCGCTCGGCCGCTCACGAGGCCTGACGAATGCGATCACGCACGCGGCCAATGACTTCACGTTCGTCGTGATCCTCGTGATCGGCGGGCTCGCGATGATCGATCGCTCGCTGCCGGCCGGCGACTTGTTCAAGTTCATCGACCTGACGTTCAAGGTATTCTGGCCGATCATCGCCGTCGGTTGGATCGCGGGCATGTATCCGCGCGCTCGTGCGAGCGCCGAGCGCATCGACCAACTTCTCGCCGAGCCGAACGACATCGCCGAGAAGATGCCGCCGACCCAGATCGCGAACGTGCGCGGAGCCTTGTCGTTGCGCGGCGTGTCGTTCACCTACCCGAATGCGGCGAAACCGGCGTTGTCCGGGATCACCTTCGAAGTGCCGGCCGGATCCGTCGTCGGCATCGTCGGCCCGACGGGATCGGGTAAGACGACGTTGCTCTTGATGCTCGGTCGACTGCTCGACACGACGAGCGGCGAGATCGCGCTCGACGGCGTGCCGGTGCGCGACTTGTCGCTGGCGCAATTGCGCGGCGCGCTCGGGTACGTGCCGCAGGACAGCTTCCTGTTCAGCGAGCCCTACCGCGACAACGTGTCGTTCGGGATCGACGGCAGTTTGAGCGAGGAGCGCTTGCGCGAAGTCGTCGATCTCGCGTGCATGACCGAGGAAGTGGCTCGTTTTCCAGCTGGTTTCGATCAATTGATCGGCGAGCGCGGCGTCACGTTGTCGGGCGGACAACGTCAGCGCACGTGCATCGCTCGCGCCTTGGCGAAAGATCCGCACGTGCTCGTCCTCGACGACGCGCTGTCGGCCGTCGACACCGAGACCGAGACCAAGCTGATCGACAACCTGCGTCGCGCCGGCCACGGACGCACGGTCGTGATCGCTGCGCATCGCCTGAGCTCGGTCGCGAGCGCCGATCGCATCGTCGTGCTGACTCGCGACGGAACGATGGAAGCGACGGGCAAGCACAAGGACCTGGTCGCTCGAGACGGCTGGTACAAGGACACGTGGTCGCGGCAACAGGCGCAGGACGAGATCTCGGTCCTATGAGCGCCGCGAAGGACAAGAAGTCGGCGAAGAAAGACGCCGACGATCCGTTCGACGAGTTGGTCGTGTCGACGAGCTTCGACCGTTCGCTCTTGCGGCGGTTGCTGAAGTTCGTGAAGCCGCATCGCGCGCTCTTCGCGAAGAGCTTCCTCGTCTTGGGGCTGTTGTTCGCCCTCGACTTGGTCGGCCCGTGGCTGTGGAAGCACGCGATCGACGGGCCCGTGATGTC
Source organism: Planctomycetota bacterium (assembly GCA_034440255.1). Taxonomy (GTDB): domain Bacteria; phylum Planctomycetota; class UBA1135; order UBA1135; genus JAEUIA01. The sequence continues at coordinate 6,936 of JAWXBU010000014.1, forward strand.
GGCGGTGGAGGCGAAGAATCGCGCGGACAAGGCGGGCACGACGGCGGACGTGTCGGTGTTCCTCGGAGAATTCTGGTGGTGGATGGGCGTCTACATCGCGAGCGTCCTCGTCGCGATCTGGTTCCGCTACTTGGAAGTGTCGCAGCTGAATCGCACGGGCCAAGTCGTGATCTCGGACTTGCGCTCGCAACTGTTCGCGCACATGCAGTCGCTCGACCTGTCGTTCTTCGACAAGCGGCCGACGGGATCTCTGGTCACGCGCGTGACGAGCGACGTCGAGAACCTGAACGAGATGTTCACGTCGGGCATCATCGTGTTGCTCTTCGACTTGGTGAAGGTCGCGGCGTTGCTGGTGATCCTGTTCTTCCTCGACGCGCAGTTGGCGGCCGTCGTTCTGGCCGGAACGCCCGTTTTGATCGGTATTTCAATCGCTTTCCGCGGAGGAGCGCGCAACGCGCACCGCACGGTTCGAGCCAAGCTCTCGCGTTTGAACGGCTACTTGCAGGAGGTCTTGCAAGGCATTCGCGTGGTGCAGGTCTTCCGTCGCGAGAAGCAAGTGTCCGCGCGCTTCGCCGAACACCTCGCTGGCTATTTGAAGGCGAACCTGCGCACGATTTTCTTGTTCGCGCTGTTCTTCCCCGCGATCGATTTCGCGGTCAGTCTGATCCAAGGCTCGACTCTGTGGGTCGGCGGGATCGGCATCGCGCGCGGAGACCTGACGTACGGCGAGTTCGTGCAGTTCTGGTTCTACGTGGCGATGCTAGTGTCGCCGATTCGCGAATTGGGCGAGCGCTACAACGTCTTGCAGAGTGCCTTCGCCTCGTCGGAGCGCATCTTCCAAGTGCTCGACACGCGCACGATCGTCGCGAATGGTCCGAAACGACTCGCGCCGAGCGCGCTGACCGGCCACGTGCGTTTCGAACACGTGTCGTTCAGCTACGACAACAGCGTCGAAGTCTTGAACGACGTCTCGTTCGAAATCCGGCCCGGACACACGGTCGCGGTGGTCGGTGCGACGGGTGCAGGCAAGTCGACGATCGTGAATTTGCTCTTGCGCTTCTACGATCCGACGAGCGGACGCATCACGCTCGACGGCGTCGATCTGCGCGAGCTCGATCTCTCCGACTTGCGCAAGAACTTCGGGCTCGTGCTGCAAGAGGACTTTCTCTTCGCGGGCACGATCGAGGAGAACCTCGTGATGGATCGCGACGAGGTCAGCGATGAAGCGTTGGCGGAAGCGCTCGAAGCCTCGCGTGCCGACGAAGTGATCGCGCGCCTCCCCCGTGGGCTCGCGTCGCCCGTCGCCGAACGCGGTGCGACGTTCTCGACGGGCGAGCGTCAGTTGCTGGCGATTGCGCGCGCACTCGCGGGTAGCCCGAAGATCGTGATCCTCGACGAAGCGACCGCGTCTGTCGATTCCGGCACCGAATCGAAGATCGAAGCCGCCACGCACGAGTTGTTGATGGGCAAGAGTGCGCTCGTCGTCGCGCATCGATTGTCGACGGTGCGTCGCGCCGATCAGATCCTCGTCATGCATCGCGGCAAATTGCGCGAGCGCGGCACGCACGACGAATTGATGCAGCAGAACGGCATCTACGCGCGGTTGCACGATTTGCAGTTCGCATCGAGTGCGTGACGCGCGGACGCGCACGACCCGACAAAACTTGATTCGGGAGAGTTTCTTGCGTCGGAGCGCGCGTCGGCGACCTTGTTCTCGCCGAAATGAGCACCTTCGATCCCAGCCGTTCTCCCGTCGACGTCGAGCGACTGCTCGCCGAGCGCAATTGGATCCAACGACTCGCGCGCAGCCTCGTCGCGGATCCGAACGCTGCCGACGACGTGGCGCAGGACGCTTGGCTCGCGGCGATCGAGCATCCGCCGCGTCACGACGGGAATCTGCGCTCGTGGCTCGCGGGGCTCGTGCGCAACACCGTGTCGGCGTCGCGGCGCAGAGAACAGCGGCGGACGACGCGCGAGGGAGCGACGCAGCGGCGCGAGGACGAGCCGAGCGCGGCGGATGCCGTGTCGCGCGCGGAACTCGCGCGCACCCTCGTCGACGCCGTGCTCGCGCTCGACAAGCCGCGGCGCGAGGCATTGGCGCTCGTCTATTTCGAAGGCCTCGCGCCCAACGTCGCCGCGGATCGCCTCGGGATTCCGCACTCGACGCTGCGCACGCACGTTCGTCGTGGACTCGCCGAAGTCCGCGAAAAGCTCGAGCGCAAGCGCGGACGGGAGAGTTGGCTTCCCGCCCTCACCGTTCTCGCTTGCCGTCCCGAAGTCCAAGTCGCTGGAGTCACCCTCATGAATGCAAAGCTCGTCACGGCGCTCGCGGCGGCACTGATCCTGCTGGCATTGGGATACTGGCGCTCGGTCGAGTCGAAAGTCACGGAAGAGAGCGCGCAGACCATGCACGCCGTGCCGACGGAACTCGCGCCCGCGCCGTCGATCGAAGCCTCCGCGCCGATGGCCGAACCCTTCACGACGCGCCAAGCCGCCGTGACGACCGCGCAACCAGCGAAGAGCACGCTCATCGTCGTGACGAAATGGGCGGCGAGCGGACTCGTGGCTGCGCACGTCCCCGTACTCGTGCAGTGGCAGGACGAGCGCGGTCTGCGCGGCGAGCGTCAGGGACGCACGGACTTCGAAGGGCGCGCCACGTTCGAAGGACTCGAACCGCGTTGGGTGAGCACGACGACGGCGCGCGGGCACGGGGAGGGCGTCGTCCTTGCGCCGAGTGAAACCAGCATCGTCGAAGTCGTCCTTCCGGCAGACGTCCATGTGCGGGGTCGCGTCGTAGGCGCATCGGACGAACCGATCTTCGGCGCATTGGTCTTCGGCGGCTTCTTCTCGCCTCCGTTCGACGAACCGCTGTGCACGACGGACGGCGACGGCCGTTTCGACGCGGGTTGGATGTCGCGCGAGTGCATCGTCTACGCGATCCATCCCGAATTCGGCCGTTCGTGGGCGCTCGCACTGCGCGAGACGCCAGCGGACGTCGTCGACATCGTGCTGCGCGTGCGCGGTCGCGGCGGCGAGATCGCAGGCCGCATCGTGCGCGAGGACGGGTCCGGGATCGCGGGCGCGGACGTCACCGTCCTGGCGCTCGAGAATCGACCCCAAGTCCCGATCGATGGAGCGCGGATCGAGAGCGCTCCCTACCCACGCGCGCGCTCCGCCTCCGACGGCACGTTTCAGTTGCGCGGATTGCCGCCGGTCAAGCACCTCGTGCAAGTGCGTTGCGCGGGTAATGGCGCGCGAGAAGTCAGCGCCCCGACTTCCGACAGTGCTGGGAGTCCGCTCGTCATCACCCTGGCTCCCGGGCTCGAAGTCCACGGCACCGTGCGCGACGCGTCCGGCGCTGTCGTCCAAAAGGCGACCGTCCTCCTCCTCGAGCCCCACGACCAGCGCACCACCGACGAGTCGGGAAGGTTCCGTTTCGGCGACGTCCCTCCGGGCGCGCGTCGATTCCAAGTGCGTGGAGCGCGCGCTGGGCTCGTCTTCGGCACCGTCGAATTCCCAGCGGCGACGACCTTCGAGTGGAATCCGACCGTGGACCGCGGTCGCATCCTCGCGGGGCGAGTCGTCGACTCGAAAGATGCACCCCTCGCGAACTGGTGGGTCAGGAGCGGACCGATGGACAACTCGATCCCGCCCGACGAGTTCGAGCTGATGATGATCACGGATGGAGCCTCCGCGCGCACCGACGCAGACGGCAAGTTCGAGTTCGTGAACTGCACCAAGCAAGCTCGCCGACTGAACGTGTCGCCGCCGAACATCGATCGCAACGGACTGGCCGTGCTGACCGTCGAGAACGCCGTGCCGGGGACGACGGATCTCGTGCTGCGCGTCGACACCAGCAAGCTCGCCACGGCGGAAGTCCGCGGCACGATCGTCGATGAGAAGGGCAATCCGATCGGCGATGCGGACATCTCGCTGTCGCGCTCGATCGACCATCTCAGCCAGGGCGTGCACGCGCGGTCCCAGGCCGGGACGGGTGGCTTCGTCCTGAACGGCGTTTCCGGGAACACATACGAACTCAGGGTGCGCGCCAAGAACTTCTGCGACCACAAGGAGGAGATCACGATTGACGACAGCGCGTTGTCACTCGAACCGATTCGACTCGTGCGCGGTGGTTCGCTCGTCGTGAAACTCTCGCCCGAAGACGCCGCGCTCGTCGGGCGCTTCGGCATCGAGCTGCGCGTTCAAGGCACATCGCGTGACCTCGCGTTCTACGGCGAAGAAGCGCGCATCGACGATCTCGAACCGGGCCCCGGCACCGTCGATTCGATCCGCCGCTTCCCGCGCATGGTGCCCGGACCGTCCGTGCCGTTCGTGATCAAGGCCGGCGAGACGAGGCGGGTCGAGCTCGGGCTCGCGCACTTGCGCGACGAGAAGTGAACCGCGGTCGCAATGCGCACCCAGCGCAAACTTGATTCGGCAGAGATTCGCGGCCGCGTGAGCAAACGAGACTGAATCAGCCGGTTTTCGCGAGTGCCAGCTGCCGCAGCACTGCGTCGCGCAGTCGTTCGGGCGTGATCGAACTGTTGTCGGCGTCGGCTTTGTAGGAGCAGTAGTCGGACGCGGTGCTCACGACTTTTTCGCCCAATTCATAGAGCTCGATCTCGGCAGCCGACGTCGGCGCGAAGAACGCGACGCAGCGCACGTCGCGCGCGATGGCCATGTGCAACGCGAGGCTGTCGCTCGTCACCAGCACGTCGCACAACTCGACCAGCACGGCGAAGTCGAAGAGCGAGTTCTTGGTGCCGCCGTCGATAGCACGTGCACCGATGCCGCGATGGATAGCGTCGTTGCGCTCGCCCTCGGCATCACCGCCGAGCACGAGGAAGCGCACGCGACCTTCGAGCGCGCGTTCGACGAGCTTCGCGAGCGCGATCGTGCGCTCGACCGGCAATTGTTTCGAGAGCCAGCGGCCACCGGCGCCCGTGTTCAATCCGACGAGCGGGACGCTCGTATCGAGCGCATGTTTCGCTGCGAAAGCGCTGGCTTTCTCGGTGGACGGAGCCGGCAGATGCAGCGCGGGTTTGCCGAAATCGATCCCGAGCATCGCGGCATAGATCTCGGGCTGACTGCGTTGGTTTTCGACCTTCAACTCGTCCGCGCGCTTCTTGCCGTGCACCGACAGCAAGCCCATCTCGAACCATGGCGCCGTGTCCGGCGTGTAGGCGAGCGTCCCGTCGGGTTTCGCGAAAGCTCCGTGCAGTCTCTGGCTGTTCATCGCGGATGCCAAGCGACACAACGGAGCTTCGTCGTCGAGGGAGATCACGCGCTCGTACCGACGCGTGGCCAACTTGATTCGGCAGACATCGACGTCGGCCGACTGCTTCGTGTCGAGCGCGATCACTTCGTGCACGAGCGGATGCGTCCGCACCAGATCGACGGCACTCGGCGCCGTCAACCACGTGATGCGCGCGCCGGCGTGACGCTTCATGAGGCCGGGCAGGATCGAAGTGGTGCGCAGCACGTCGCCCAGCGCGGCTGTCTTGATGACGAGGATTTCGCTCACGGTCGCTCCATCCTTCGGCCGTCCGCGCGCGGCGCTTGACCGAACGAACCTCGAAATTGCTTCGTCAACTTGATTCGGCGCACATCGAGGCTCGTTTCACACGTTGATTCGACGCCGGAAAGCACTCGAGCTTCGCCTCGGGACGTCGCGGACGCGCGACCAAATCTCCGCTGCAATTGGGGCATCTGCCGCGCAAGACCTTGTCCGCGCACGCTGCGCAGTAAGTGCATTCGAACGAGCAGATGCGCGCCTCGGTCGAACCCGGCGGCAGATCGCGGTCGCAGCATTCACAGTTCGGTCGCAGCTCGAGCATCGTGCTCACTCAACGCTTTTTCGCGACCCGGTGCGAGTGCGCCGTGCGCCACTCTGCAACGCGCCTGCCTTCATACGTTTCTTGTGCGGCTCGCACGGCACCGACTTGAAGCGCATCACGGCCTCGCGACCGTAGATGGGTTGGATCCAGCACAGACGCTTGTGAAAGGGTTTGCCGGGCCGCATCCCGGCGCGCTCGATCAAGCGCTGCGCTTCCACCAGCTCGACGACGTCGTGCAGAACCAGACGCACTTCCCAGCCCTTCTTGTACACCTGGTGCCCGTCCTCACGTCGATCGTCGCGCGGAGCACGCAGGTAACCGTTGCGCCCGAAGTAAAAGGCGAGCCGTTCGGGAAGATCGCTTTTCGTCATCGTCGATTCCTCGACACTTCGGTGCGCTTGCGCGAAATCGCGACCGGAAGTGCGCGCAGAGGATAGCACGCTCAACCACCGCCGACGGCGATGACGAGATCGATGCGCTCGCCATCCGCGATCCAGTCGTCCGGTTCGAGCCGGTGACCGTCGCGCCACGCTTGGGGCACCATGCGACCGTCGAGCACGAGCCACTGCGCCGCAAACGGAACTCGGCGCGCGAGTGCGTCGACGCATTCGCGCAGACGAGCAGGAAAAAGGCCCTCGAATGCACATTCACGATCGAGCGCGCGGCCGAGCGGGCCACCGGCGCAGAACAGCACCCGACCGAAGCGCGGCGCAGTCGGCTCAGGATCCGCACGCGTCTCGGCAGCGCGGCTCGCGCCCGTGAGCGCGTTCACGACGTCGAGAATGTGCTCGTCCCCGAGTGCGGACAGCGCGCGTTCCGTCGGACGACCGTCGGCATCGATCCCGCGCAGCATCTCGTACTCCCTTCGCATGCTCGCGTGATCGAGCACGGCATCGAGCGTGCGCTCGAGACGCACACCGAGCCGCGTCGTGATGTCGCGTCGCAACAAGGCGATCGACGCACCGAGTGCGAGCAGCGCTCGCCCAGGACTCGAGCTCTCGCGCATCTCCTTCGAACCGATCCAGCGCGACAACTCGTCCAGTGTCGCGACGCCGTCCGACAACAATCCGGCAGCTGAAAACGCACAGAAACCCGTCGCGTCGAGCGCGCACACCAAGTTCTCGTGCCACCACACGATGCGCCCTTTCCCCGCGGGATCGTCCGGATCTTCGGCACCGCGCGGCAACGGCACACCGTCCATCGTCGACACGAGTCTTGCGCGCGAGGCGGCATCGACGGCCGAGAACGAGAACGTGCGCATCGGATCGGAACCGCGTGGGCTGACATCGGCGGCGAGTCGCACGGCGAGATTCGTGGCGGCGAGTTCGGACTCGCTCCCCCTGGCCGCCCTGGGCGCCACTCCGAGTCGGTGCGCCGCTGCGTGTGAACCCAGCGCAAGTACGGCGCCGAGTCCGCGACGCTCGACGACCAGGTCGAGTTGGAGGAGCGCGGATTCGAGCGTGAATGCGGCGCCATTGCGTGAAACTGCGCGGGCCAACGCCAAGACGGAACCGACTTCCTTCGCGTCGATCGCCAACTCGTCGCAGCGCTCGAGCAAGCGGCGCGCGTCGTCCAACGCTAGACCGACACGATCCGCGAGCGCATTCAACGCACCGAATCGCGCCAAGTGCCGCGTCGCTCCGCGCGGATGTCCGCGCTCGAAGACGAGTCCGCACGGCGTTGGACAACCATCGCAGCCTTTTTTCGCGACGCTCGTCTGCGACAGTGCGTCGAACGCGTCGATGGCGACGCCACTCAAACCATCTGAACGAATTTCATCTTCGTTCGGCGATTGCAGACCCGCTGCGCTCGTTCGCAGTGCGGGTGAAGCGCCGAGTTCGAGCGTTCCTCCCGCCGATCGCGCTCGCAAACGCGGCGATCGGGCGAGCGCTCGCTGCAACTCGCGATCGAGCGCGGCTCGTGCCGGATCCGGGACGACGGCTGTCGCGAGCACGACGATCGCTTTCAATCCGAGACGCGCGAAGGCCGCGCCCAGACCGCCGCGGCCGACGAAACTCGGCGGATCCTCGAGCGACGCGATGCTCGCGAACGGAAGTTCGGCTTCACCGCCGCGCCCGATCGCGAGCGCAGCACATTCACCGAAACGTCGCGCCACGATCACCCGCGTCTCGCGCGGACTCGCGCCCACGAGTTCGCGATCGACGACGAGTTCGACGCGTGCATCGGCGTGTACGACCAGAACGGCGCCGCGCATTCCGCTCTGGCCGGTGACCATCAACGCGTCCGTGACGTTCGCGAGCGATCGTCCGAACGCTCCGCCGATCTGGCCTTCGGACAAGGCCCCATTCAGCACCGAGCGCGCGACCAAACTCGTTCTGGCACTCGTCGGCAAGCCGGCACGCACGGCTGCACCGACCGAGAGCACGAGCGGGTCGGCGCTCGCGTCGTCGACGATCGCGCGGTGAAAAAGCGCCGCGGCGAGCGCGCTTCCCGACGCTCTGCCGGTGCGCTCGATGCGCGGATCGGGATCGGACCAGGAGTCGAGCGTTGCACCTTCGACTCCGCGCGACGCCACGAAGCGCGTGAGGTCCACGCGTAGCACGCACGGGGTTCGAACTCGAAGAGCGATCGACATACGGAGTTCGACATCGTAGTGCGCCACTCGGTCCAAGGCGGAGAGAACCCGGCCGGAGCCCATGCGCAGGAGGCGCGACGCCTCGTGCAAATCGATGCGCGGCTCGAAAGTCCTGCATTTCACGAGAAAAGCGCGCGAAGTACCCTGGCTCACGCGCCCGCTTCTGGTTACGAACATCCACGATGATCCGCAGGCTCTTCTCCTCCTTCGCGATCGGCAGCATCGCTGGCATCCCCATTCGCGTGCACGTGTTGCTCGTCGTCTTGGTGTTGTGGTTCGCATTCGAGAGTTCACTCGACACGTTCGGAATCCTGACGCTCGTCGCACTGTTTCCGATCCTCTTGTTGCACGAACTCGGTCACTGCCTCGTCGCGCGGCGGTTCGGCATCGGCGTCATCGACATCACGCTGTGGCCGCTCGGCGGAATCGCTCGCATGACGCAGATTCCCGAGTCGGGCCGTGCCGAGGCGTGGATCGCAGCCGCCGGACCGGCCGTGAATTTCGTGCTCGCCGCGTTGATCGCACCTGTCGCACTCTTGCTGAGCGTGCTCGGTGCCGACGATCAGATCGTGAAGTTCGCGGTGTTGTTGATCGTGATGAATGCGTCGCTCGCCGTCTTCAACTTGCTGCCCGCGTTCCCCACGGACGGCGGACGTATCCTCCGCGCGTACTTCTCGCGCAACGCCGATTGGCTGAGCGCCACGCGTCGCGCCGTGATCGTCGGACGCGTGTTCGCAGTCTTGATCGGCGTCGGCGGACTCGCGCTCGGCAACTGGCTCTCGCCGATCGTCGCGGCCTGGCTGTGGTGGATGGGTTCGATCGAACTCGCGCAAGTACGTGAACGTCACCGCGTGAATTCCACTCAGGTCGAAGAACCGCTCGCTCCTCCGGCCAGCGTCGCAGAAGTCTTGCACCCGACGATGCGCGATCCGGACCAGGTGCCGCTGCGCCGCGCGCCGCTCACGGACGAAGACATCGACCGGCTGGAGCGTTTCCGCGGTCGACTGCGCGGATACGACAACGCTTAGCCAGCTGGCTGCGCCGGGAATTCGCGCAAGAACAAGTACAGTTCCTTGAGCACGTCGCGCGCGTCCGTGAAAGGGCCGAGGTCCAGTTTTTCACTGTAATTCTTGACCGTTTTCACGAACAGGTCGCGCTTCGCATCGCCGATCAAACCGCGTCGCGTGACCAGCGCGCGCAAGAACGAGCGCTCGTCCGGCGTGAGTCGCAGCACGAGCGCAGGTGTGAGCGGGAGTGCTTTGAACGGCATCGTCGACCACGTCTCGCCGGGGAAAGGATCCTCGACGTACGACTGCACCGTCGGCCGAATCACCATCGTGCCTGCTGCGAGATCGCCGAGACGTTGACTGCGGGAGCCTGCGGCGATCGCGACGAGTCCGATCGAAATCGGGACGAACAGCAGGACGTCGATCGGTTGGATGAGCGCGCGCAACAAGAGTTGAAACGCAGTCGCCGGTTGACCGTTCGTCGAGACGACGCGGATGCCGAGGATGCGCTTCCCAGGCGTGAAGCCCTTGTCGAGCAAGTGGAACGCGAAGTGATACGCGACGACCAGCAACACGAGGCCGCCGAGGTAGATTCCGAGTAGGAATCCCGAGAAACCGGACGAGTCGATCGACGCGATCGCCGCCAACACCAGGAAGAACAAGAGCGAGCCGATCCCGAGGATGATCGAATCGAGAAGCGCGGCGGCGAACCGACTGCCGGCACCGGCCAGATCGAGGCGAATCTGAACGCCTTCGGAGGTTTCGACGACGAGCGTGGTCACAGCCCTGGACGATACACGCGCTGGGCCCGGCGGTTCCAGCTCCCAACCTGATCCGGTGCAAGTCGTCCCGACCGGCCGGCCCTAGAATTACGGCGGACTGGCGCGTGAACGCAGGCAACGCGACTAGGCTGCGTCGAGGCGCTTGCCCATCGCGATAGAAGTCGTCGGGCTCACGGATCCGAGACGTGATCGAGCCCGACATGTGTCAACATCGGGAGCGTGAGCGAAACCAAGAAGGCGACCGGTGATTCCGAACTGAAACGGCTGGACGAACTCGTCGCTCGTGCGAACTCGCGTGGCGTGGCGAGCTTGGCGGAGCGCGAACTCTTCGAGCTGGTGCGCTTGTATCGCTTTGCGGCGACGCGCGTGTCGCTCTACGAGACCGAGAAACGTTCGCCGGAACTGATTGCCGACGTGCGCAATCTGACGGCGCGCGCTCACGCACTCCTTGCCCCACGAGAACTCGCGTCGAAGGAAAGCTTCCTGTCGCGGGTCGTGCGCTTCTACTTCCAAGTCGTGCCGCAGACGATTCGAGCCGAGTGGAAGCTCATCCTGGCGTCGTTCGTGATCTTGTACGGGGTGGCGGCGATCGCTTTCTTCGTCGTCGCGCGCGACATCGATGTCGCCTGGTCGCTCTTCGACGCAAACGCTGTCGCGAACGAGATCGATCAGCTGCAGAACACGGCCCCGGGTGCTGATTTCCGCGGCAACTTCACGTTCGGCAAAGACGAATCTGCGCAGACGTCGGGCTTGATCATGGCGCACAACATGTTCGTCGGCGTGGTCGCGTTCGCATCCGCGCTGGTGCCGCCGGTGTACGCATACATTCTTGCGACGAACGGGCTCATGCTCGGCACCTACACAGGAGTCGCCGGCCACTATGGGCAAGCGGGCGCGATTTCCTCGATCCTGTGGTGTCACGGAACGCTCGAGTTGCAGGCGATCGTCCTCGCAGGTGCAGCCGGGCTAGTGCTCGTGCGCGCGTGGATTGCACCGAAGGCTTGGTCGCGACGTCATGCGCTGAAGTTGGAGGCTGCGAGCGCGTGGAAGTTGTTGGCCGCTGTTTTTCCGATGCTGTTTTTTGCCGGACTGATCGAGGGATTCGTGAGTCCGCATGTCGCGCATCCGACGCGGCTCTTTGTCGCCATTGCTTCGGGAGTTGCGCTGGTCACTTGGGTGGCGCTGGGTGGTCGGGAGCGCGGGGCGAGGCACCGAGCTCACGGCCGAATTGCGACCGCATCTTGAGATCGCGTGCTGCTGCGGAGTGTCGTGAAGTCGCGATACGGAGATTGAACTCTTGCTCCGATCGTTACGCTCGAGGCACGCCTTGATGCGGGCAACGGGAGTACATCAACGGAGGGGACGATGTCGGAGGAGGCGCAGCATGTTGGGACGGTACGGCCGGCTGCACTGGAACTGATGATTCCATTCCGAAGATGGAGCCGCACTTGGTCGCCAGGTCAGCACACTTGGTCGCCAGGTCAGCCGCACTTGGTCGCCAGGTCAGCACACTTGGTCGCCAGGTCAGCCGCACTTGGTCGCCAGGTCAGCACACTTGGTCGCCAGGTCAGCACACTTGGTCGCCA
>JAWXBU010000015.1:0-7628 GCA_034440255.1 Planctomycetota bacterium
CGCTCGCCGCGGCGAGCGGTGGTGTTTCGAGTGCTAGGAGGCGCTGGAGGATCAAGAGCAACGGCCCGAGGATCAGCGCGGCGATCGCGCCTTCGAGCGCCACGCGGCCGATGCGGCCGAACAGGCCCAATTCGCTGTGAAAACAGCGCCAGGCGCACACCAAGACGAGGAGAAGCAGCAGTGCCGCGCGCAGGTTCGCAGCCTGCGTCCCGAACAGATTCAGCGGCAACGTCAAGACGTACTCGGCCGTATTGCGCGACGCCACACTGCCCGTGCGCTGCAAACACTCGTACACGACGAAGAGCGGCGTCATCGCGAGCACGCCGAACGCGAACGATTTTTGGAGAGTCGCCGGAGGAGCCGCGCGCACGTCCCCGCTCGACGCGTTATTGGATCGCCCGCGCACATCACCCACGCGCGGAGCATCGTCTCCGGAAGAGCGATCGCGCGAATCGACTGCACCGGTGCTCACGATCGCGCTCCGACGACCACGGTCGCTTCGTCACGCTCGGCGTGGACCAGGTCGAGGCTCGCGCGACGACCCCAGTGCAGACACGCGATCCCGCGCGAGAGCAAGCGGTGCCCGCAATCGACGAGCCCTTCCTCGCCCATCTCGCGCTGGAACTCGGCCGGATTCGGCCACGCCATGACGGTGCGCGGCAAGTACGAGTACGCATCCTCGTCCTTCGACACGAGGCGTCCGACGTTCGGCAGGATGCGCAAGAAGTAGAAGCGGTACAGGCGCCCCAAGACCGGCCCGGGCGGCATCGTGAACTCGAGCACGAGCACTTGTCCTCCGGGCCGCACGACGCGCTTCATCTCGCGCAAGCAGGCGCGACGGTCGGCCACGTTGCGGATGCCGAACGCGACGGTGCATGCGTCGGCGACACCGTTCCCGACCGGAAGCGCGAGCGCGTCGCCGTGAGCAAAAGTCGGGCGCTTCGGACCGTCGACCTTCTTCTTGTCGGCGATCACGAGCATTTCGGGCGTGAAGTCGACGCCGAGGACGTGCGCACCGGCCGACGCGAATTGCACGGCGACGTCCCCGGTTCCACAGCACGCATCGACGACGATCTTGCCGCGCACATCGCCGGCCTGACGCAACAGTGCGCGTCGCCAGCGCTGATCGATCCCGAGCGACAGGGTGCGATTGAGCAGGTCGTAGTTGTTCGCGATGCGCGCGAACATCGAGCGCACTCGGGAAGGGTCGGGCATGCAGGATGAAAAGCGCAGGGCCCGGTCTTGAACCGAGCCCCTGTGAAGATACTCGACGCTCGGCTCGGAGCCGAGCGTCTGCAATACGCCGATCTACTGACGCATGTAGTCGCTCAAGCCCTGGACGTTCGGGCAGGTAATCGACTGGATCCCGGAGTGGAACTTGTCCACGTCGACGCGGCTGAACGCACCGTCGAGCAGGATGACGTCGACGACGCCCGTGCCGTTGAGCGAGTTCGGAACCGCGACGAACATGTAAGTCGGTTCGCTCGTGTTGTAGGGCGCCGAGGTGCAAGAGCCCGTCTGTGAGCGGATGGGGCTCTTGCCGTTCGAAGAAACCACCAGACCGACGTTGTTCGGCGTGACGAAGTTCGGCTGACCCGAGAACATGCGCTGATTGTCGAACGCCACGTCGACCGGGACGCCCGAGAGCTGGGTCGTGCTGATCGACACCTGCACGCCGTACGACATGTCGCGGAACTGCGGAATGGCGAGGGAAGTGAAGTTCAGCGGTAGCTGACCGTTGATCCCGCTCTGCGTGACGAGCTTCGTCATCGCTCCGATGCCGAGGTTTCCGGCGTTGCCGGTCAACGGATTGATCGGACCCTCGTGCGCGATCCACAGGGCAGAACGCAAATCGACTTGGTCGATCTGCATCGCCTTCGGACTGCGGAAGGTCTGGCTGGTGATACCGATGACGTCGTCGTAACCCCAACCGTTCACGCTGTTCGGACCCGACTCGAAGATCGCGATGCGGCCGTTGCGGTTCAGGACGTAGGCGAAGTAGACGTTGCGATTGAAGCCGAAGCACTGCTGACGCGGCGTGATCGCGATCTCGAACGGCTGGTCGAGCTGCGAGCGCACCACTTTGCGCACTTGGAGCGAAGCAGCGCCGATGACCGAAACCGAATCTTCGCCCTCGTTCGCGACGAGGACGTCTTCGTTGCCGCCGTCCCACGCGATACCGCGCGGGCGTTGGCCGACGACCGTCTCGGTCACGACCTGGTGGAACGTGGCCGAGGTCGGCTCGATGTCGATGAACGTGACCAAATTCGAGAGCTGGTTCACGACCGCGAGGAAGGAGAGATTCGGGGAGATCGCGAGCGCGGTCGGATCGAAGGTCAGGATGCGGTCGATGACCGTCATGCGGTTCGAGTTCAGGATCACGATCTCGCGGCGCGCGCGGTCGATCACGTACAGGAACTGACCGATCTGCTGGCGGATCATGTAGTTCGCGCAGGCCGTGATCGTCTGCTGCTCGATCGACGGGCCTTGGAAGAAGGCGTTCTGCTCCTTCGTGAGCAGACCCGTCGGCGGCAGACCCAAGGTCGGACTGCCCTGCGGATCACCCGGCGTGAGCAGGGTCGTCGCCGGCGTGTCGATCGACGTCGGCTCTTGACCGCCGATGAACGGCGACGCGCACAACGGCGGGAACACGAGCGGCGGAGGATTGGGGTGCGGCGCCCAGCCGGCCAGGTTCTCGCCACCGTCGAGGATGTTCGCGGTTTGGTTCGCCTGAACCGGACCCATCGTGTTCTGACCGATCGGGGCCGGACGCAAACTCTTCTTACCGTCCGAGGCGCACAGCGTGCCGCCGCCCGACTGGCAACCGAACGGCGACGGGCCGTTGTTGAACGCACCGTCGAGCGCGTGACCGAGCATCATGTCGCCGACCGCCGACAAGAGCGGCGCGCGGACGAGCAGATTGTTCAACGAGCTGTCGCGCGTCAGCGTGTACACGCCCGACGAACCGCCGTTCACGGTGCACGTTCCCGGCGTGAGCGCCGGACGCAAGGTCGAGCCTTGCAGCTTGACGTTCGGGTTGTTCGGGAAGTTCGTGCGCTCGTACGGATCGCTACCGAAGGTTTGGTAGGTCGGATCGAAAGTCGGGATGCCGGTCGATTGACCGAAGCCGTTCAAATCGATGACCGACAAGCCGGGCACGGCGCCCGAGCGCGAGACGTAGATCACGTCCGGTGTGACCGGCGCGTTGACGACGCCGGGGCCTTCGCCCGTTTTGAAGAACGTGGTCGCGCCGAGCAGGTTCCGGTTCGGGACCGTGGCCAAGTCCTGCACTTGGTTCGAGACGACGCTGACGTCGACGCGGTTGAAGACGCCGCATTGGAACTGCGTCGGGCCCTCGCCAGGGAAGTTGAAGATCGGCGTGAGATCCCAGATCGAGAGGTCGAGCACGCTGGTCGGCAGCACCGTGAACGGCACCTTGACGCGCTGCGACGAGGGACCGAACTCGACGTTGAGCGAGGACGACAGCACCGGAGCTTGACCGTTCGGCAGCGAGCCGATCGAGAGCGGTTGGACGTTCTCCGTGAATTCGACGCGGATCGTCGTCATCGGATCGACGTTCGTGTCGCCGCTGCCCGGCGAGATGACCGGGCTGTTGATCGGCGGCGGCGTGGTCGAGATCTCGGGCACGAGCAAGTCCTGACCGACGGTCGTGCTGGCGAGCGCGCTGCGCTTTTGCAGCTTGCCGCCGGTGGAGCGCACCGAGGTCGTCACGCGCAAGCGCAATTGACGACCGGCCGGGAACACGTCATGCGTGCTGAGGTCGTTGTCCGTATCCGCGACGAAGACGATCGTCTTCGTCGAGATCAGCTTTTGGAAACCGGTGAACTGCGACTGCGTGCCCGGGAATCCGAGGCCCGGCGTGAGGCCGTCGATGTCTTGCACGACGAAGCCACCGGTCGTCGGATCGAGCTTGACCCAGCGTTGGAAAGGCAGGACGGGCGGCGATCCGGTCGGCGTTCCCGAGTAGGTGGCGGCAAAGGTCTCCAACTGTCCAGTCGTGTTCGCGACTCGGACGCCGATGAAAACGCGCGCCGGAACGATCGAGGTCAAGCCCGTCGCCGGATCGAGTGCGACGAGGGTGATCGCACCCGTCAATCCACCCGCGGTCTGAGCGGTCGCCGACGCGTCGAGCACCGAGTTGATGTCGATGTCCTGCGTGAACTCGGCGAAGAAGAAGTGATTGCCCACTTGGTTGTTCGGCAAGGTCGCATCGGTCGGGAACTGCGGCACCGCTCGGATCGGGTTCGTCGCCGTGACGTTGCCGACGAGGTCGTCCGTCGTGCGGATCGAAACCAAGTTGCCCGTCGGCTGACCGGACGCGTTCAGCCTGAACACGGTGAACGGCACCAACTGACCGAAGCCGTTCGAGATCTGCTGCACGTCCATCGTGCCGCTGCTGCCCGATCCGGAACCTCCGCTGCCGCCGCCGCCGCACGAGGGAATGGAAAGGAGCGTCGCGCTGCCAAGGAGGAAAAGCGCCAGACGATGATTCTTCATCTTGAGAAGCACCTGGAAGATTCGGAGTCGGAGTGGTTCACGGGAGCGGGTCGTGCGCGCTCCAACTTCGTCGACCATTCAGTCGGCGAGCGTGAGGGCGCGCGGCCAGGGGATGCTCCCGTTGGCCGTGATGGGTGAGTTGCAATGGTGTCGAGGGGAGAGCTTGCCAGGAAAGGACGGCCTGGGCCAGACCGTACCCGTCTGAATGCTCGAGACGCGCACACTGGGGATCGATGTCTGCCTCAGCGAGGCAACCAGCGGCATCCAAGTGCGCCCTCCCGACCGCTGCCAGGGACAAGATTCATGCCCGGTGCATCGCGTCGGAGTCGGGGGCGCGTTCGTCGCTCTCTACACGGGCGGTCGGGCCTGGTTTCGAAGTCCCTATGAGCATCCTGGGGCTGCTTTCGGGCCCGCTGCGGGCCTCTTCGAACGCTGCACGGATCGAGTGCACCGCCCCCGAAAACTCTGCCGCCTGTGCGCCTGACGGGCCGCGCCTGAGCGGTGCCGCACGAGGAGCGCTCGGATCCCGGGCTCGCTGCGGGCCGTCGATCGTACGGCGCTGGCCCGTGAACGGCGAGCTTTCGTCGCACGCCTGCGCACTGTTGCGACTGTCGCCCCCGTTCGAAAAATGGGGAGCGCGGCTCTGGGCGAACGTCGCGTTCGCGGACGAGCGAGCGCGTGCTAGTGTCACGCACCCGATGCGCGCGCAAGATCACGTCTTCGACCCCGAAGCTCTACTCGAGGAAGTCGGCGCCGACGTCGCGCCGGAGCGCGAGCTCGAGATCTCGCTGCGTCCGGCGTCGTTCAGCGAATTCGTCGGGCAGACGCGCGTGCTCGACAATCTCGGGGTCGCGCTAACCGCGGCCCGCGCGCGCAACGAACCGCTCGATCATGTCCTGCTCTCGGGGCCGCCCGGCCTGGGCAAGACGAGCCTCGCGCGCATCCTCGCGAAAGAGCTCGGATCCACGCTGCACTCCTCGAGTGGACCGGCGCTCGAGCGGCCGCGCGATCTCGTCGGCATCCTGACGCAGATGAAGCGGCACGACGTGTTCTTCATCGACGAAGTGCACCGCGTGCCTGCGCCGGTCGAGGAATTCCTCTACACGGCGATGGAGGATTTCACGGTCGATTTCACGCTCGACCAGGGCCCGCACGCGCGCATCCTGCCGCTGGCGATCCAACCGTTCACGTTGATCGGTGCGACGACGCGCGAGGGCTTGTTGACGGCTCCTTTCCGCGGCCGCTTCGGCATCGCCGAGCGCCTCGATCCGTACCCGATCGAAGACCTGGAGAAAATCGTCGTGCGCAGTGCCTCGATCTTGAACGTGAAGCTCGACTCAGCGGCTGCGCACTTGATCGCGTCGCGCAGCCGTGGAACGCCGCGCATTGCCAATCGTTTCTTGCGCCGTGTGCGCGATCTGGCGCAAGTCATGAAGATCGCGCTCGTCGACGTGAAGCTCGCGAGCGAAGCCCTCACGCGCATGGGCATCGATTCGAACGGTTTGGAAGAGCTCGACCGGCGCATCCTGAAAGTGCTCGCGCAAAATGCACCGAATGCCGTCGGCATCAAGACGATCGCGGCGGCCGTCGGTGAGGCCGAAGACACGATCGAGGAAGTCTTCGAGCCGCATCTCTTGCGCTCCGGATTCTTGCAGAAAACAGCGCGCGGTCGCGTGGTGACGCCCGACGGTTGTCGCGCCATCGGGCTCGATCCGAAGACGATCCCGAGCACGCCGGGCACGCTTTTCTAGACACGCGATGAGCGCCACGACTCCCCTCGCGCGCAGTGCGCGCGAACGCTTCGGCTTCCAACTGCTCGCTCGCGATGCGGCGACGCGCGCGCGCGCTGGAGTGTTCACGACGCCGCACGGCGATGTGCCGACGCCCGCGTTCATGCCCGTCGGAACGCGCGGCACGGTGAAGGGCGTTTTTCCTCGCGACCTGCGCGAAGTCGGATCGACGATGATCCTCGCGAACACGTACCACTTGCACTTGCGTCCTGGCGAAGACGTCGTGCGCGCGCTCGGCGGTTTGCATCGCTTCATGGCGTGGGACGGGCCGATCCTCACCGACTCCGGCGGTTACCAAGTGTTCTCGTTGAAAGAGGGCACGGCGATCGACGACGACGGCGTCACGCTGCGCTCGATCGTCGACGGAGCGCTCGTGCGGTTCACGCCCGAGCGCGTGATCGAGATCGAGGCGAAGCTCGGTGCCGATGTCGCGATGGCGTTCGATCACTGTCCGTCCGTGCCGACCGATCGCGCGGAGTGCGAAGGCGCCGTGCGTCGCACACACGATTGGCTCGCGCGTTGCGTGACGAAGCATCGAGAACTCGGCGGTGAAGCGCGCGATCAAGCACTCTTCGGCATCGTGCAAGGCGGTGTGTTCGAAGATTTGCGCAGACGCTCCGTCGACTCCGCGTGCTCGCACGATCTCGTCGGTTACGCGGTCGGCGGCGTTTCGGTCGGTGAGGAGCGCGAACAGATGCGCACCGCGATCGACATTGCGGCGCCGCTCTTGCCCGAAGACAAACCGCGCTACTTGATGGGCGTCGGTACGCCGCAAGATTTTTTCGACGCGATCGAGCGCGGGATCGACTTGTTCGACTGTGTGACGCCGACGCGGCACGCGCGCAATCACAACGCGTTCACGGCGAGCGGTCGCGTCAATCTGCGCAATGCCGCGTGGCGCGAAGACGTGTCACCGCTGGATCCGACTTGCGATTGCACGGCCTGCACGCAATTCTCGCGCGGCACGTTGCGTCACCTGTGTCAGTCGAACGAGATGCTGGCCGGGATGTTGCTCACACTGCACAATTTGCGCTACTTTCATCGGCTGATGGCCGACATCCGTCATTCAATTCACATAGGAAGTTTCCTAGAATTCAAGCGCGCGCACTTAAGTAGCTCAGCAACTGATGACCGAGGTACGAATTCATGTGACCAAGATATGGAGAGCAGGTCACAATAAGATCCAACACGGAGATTGTAGCAAAGAACTGTGCCCCCCAGTCTAGCAGCCCGTTGAAAAACTGTCCGCTCGACGTGTCGGTCATGCCGCCGATCTGAGCTCGACTCGCGACGCCGGTCTCGTCTGATCGACGATCATCA
>JAWXBU010000016.1:0-3293 GCA_034440255.1 Planctomycetota bacterium
CAGAGCGCTCCCTGAACAGAGCGCTCCGCGATCAGGCTGGCGCGCCCGCGCGTGCAGTCGCCCCGTGTCGAACACGCAACCAGCAGGCGCTCACGCCGACTGGCGTCCCTTCGATTCGCGCTCAGTCGCAGAAATCGACGTGCAGCGCGTGCGTGATGCCGTAATTGAACGACGCGCCCGGATCGCGGAAGAGCACTTGGTAGTTCAGTGCCGTGCCCACCATGATCGGCAGGACCGGAATAGAAAACTGCGCGGCCCCCGTGAGGTCGAGCTGGAAGCTGCCGACGCGCGTGATCGTGCCGCCCAAGTACAGCGTGCCGCCGTTGAAAGGCGTGACACTCGCTGATACGGGGCTCGAATTCAGGATGCCGGTCGCATCCGGCCGCGCGTTCGAGATCGCGATCTTGAAGTTGTTGATCGCGAGGCTCGGCTCGCCCGTCCAACCGAGCTTCGGAGTGCCGCCCATGCTCAAGGTCTTCGAGACACCGTAGGGGATCGGCTTCGCGCAAGTCGTCGCACCGAAGTTGATGTTCGCAGTGCGCTTCTGAACCGGCGCGCTCTTGCCTTGCGCGACCCACGCGTTGTACGCAGTGAGTCCCGCGCCGTTCGTCGTGTTCGTGTCGCGCAGGAACTCCATGTACTCGCGCGAAGACGTCTGGTGGAAGGTCGTGACGACAGCGCGCACCGCACCGGGCGGGATCGCGTAGTAGGTGTCGTCCCAGTACTGCTCTTCGGCGTACGTCGCGCCGACGGGGCTCGCCTGCACGCGACCGAACGCGTAGTTCGTGAAGCCGCGCGGCGGGATGCGGTTGTCCGAGAGGATCGTGTTGTTGAGCACGAAGTGGAACGACTCGCCAGCAGGCAAACCCGTCAGCGCAGCTTGGTTCGCGTCGAGGCCGTATTTGCCCTCGTACACCTTCGTGTTCGCGCTCGTGAGCGTCGCGCCCACCGTGTCGTACGCGCCGCGTTCTGCGACGAGCGCATCGGCGACGTCGAAGAACTTGACGTTGATCCACATACGCCGCCCTTCGGCGTAACCGCTGGGGAGCTTGTGACCGGTTTCATTGACGATGCGCACGCCGAGCTGATTGCTGGTCGTCCACACGTCCAGCTTCGAAGCCTTCTGATGGTTCTCCAGCGTGCGCGCGTTCGAGGCTGCGACAGAACTCGCACTGAGCCCCGTCTCGCTGTCGGGGTACGACGCGCGCACCGCGTTCAACACCCACGAATTCACGCCCGTGAAGTGGTGCAACGGCATGTCCGGACGCGTCGGCGGGCCGAGCACCGGTTGGCACGCGACGCCCGTGGTCGTCGGCATGTGGCAGTCTTGGCAGCTCGACACTGCGGTGTCGTTGCCGCCGAAGCGACCGAGCGGGTACTCGGCGTCGATCGTTTCGATCGGACCGCGCGCGTATTGGCTCGCAGACCATTCGCTGTACGTGCGCTCGATCGGGAATTGTTGTCGCTTGTCGTGGGTCGGGTGCTGCGCGTTCGTCGCGTTGAATGCGTACGACTGATCGGCCTGGCGCGTCGTCAAGTGATTCGACAACTCGTGGCACGTCCCGCACAGTTGCGACTCGCGGTGGTGCGGCGACTGCGCCCATTCGTGCAAGAAAAATGTCGGGCCCAAATCGAACGGACCGCGGCGCACGTCGTCGGGATCGATGATGTACTGACCGTTGTTCTGGGTCGGCGGCACTTGGGTGAGCGCGGCCAAGATCGCCGCGTCGGAGGGCGGATTCTGTCCGGGTGTGTAGACCGGATCGACGAGGCGGTGACAGACGTGACAGGTCACGCCGTCGAAGTCGCCGAGGGCCTCGTTGAGCGCCGAGCCGTCGGTCGGGGTGCTGCGACCGTCGAGCCAAGCCGCCGGTGCGTGGCAGCGCAGACAGTACTCACCCGCGCCGACCGCATCTTGATTGGCGATCGCGAGTGCGGCGTAGAAGACCGGGTCGCGACCCGCTTGTCCCATCATGCTCGCGGCCCAGAGCGTGAACGGCTCCTTCGTCGGATCGTAGCCGCTGTGGCAACCCGTGCAGGCGGACGACTCCAGGATCGTCTGCGTCACCGTCAACGGTTGCGTCCCCGGTTGCTTGAAGTCCTCCAGCGTGGTCGGGAGCGGAAGCCCTGACTGCGGCGCTGCGATTGCGGCGAGCGCGACGACGCTCGCTGCGCAGAGCGAGAGGATGAACGTGCGCACGGGTGCTCGATCGAGTTGGTTCATGCCGACGTGGTGCGATTCGAAGCGATGCAGACGAGCGAGAAAGTCTGCGATCCGGAGTGGGAGAGAGGCGTTTGGAACGCTTGGGAACGATCCGCTGCGCGGGAGCGATTCCTTTAATCCTCTACCGAAACCCGCGTTTGGTCAAGGCGGATCGCGCGCGAAATAGAGCGAAAAACAAGCCCGAAAGTGCTTGGACGGCAGCACGCCGCAAAAAGTTCGCACGCAGACCGCAACCGAAGGCAGGTTCGCGAAGTCTGGTCCTTGTGGGGTGGAAATGGCTTCCGCCCCGTCACCAAACGTCCAGGGACAGATGAGTCTTCTCATGCACAAAATCACTCGTGCCGCGGCGTTCGCCTCGGTCTTCTCGTTCGCTCTCGCGTCGGCCGCTACCGCGCAAGGTCGCTTCCCGTTCGAAGCGCAGGGCGCGGTCTGGAATCCGGCGGCCAAGCGCGCCTGGATGAGCCTCGCTCAGCTCGAAGCACGCGCGCGAAATGTCGGCTCAACGGCCGATCTGCTGGTCGGCGGGGGACAGAACGGCCAGGCGGTCATCACGGAATTCATGAAGGACCCGGCCGCCGTCGTCGACACGCGCGGCGAGTGGATCGAGATCAAGAACAACCTCGCGTGGCGGCTCAATCTGGAGGGCTGGACGATCACCGACAACGCCGGCAATGCACACGTGATCGACCGCGGCGGTCAGGGGTTGTGGTTCTTTCGAGGCGAGCGGCTCGTGCTCGGCAACAACGCGGATGTGACGCTCAACGGCGGCGTCGTGATCGACTACGTGTGGACGAATTTCTCGCTCACGAACACGTCCGATCAGATCGTGCTCTTGGATACGACCGGAGCGGTCGTCGATCGCGTCGATTACACGTCGACGGCACCGTGGCCGAGTGCGAGTGGCAAGGCCATCGCGCTGCGCGGAGGCGTGGAGGATGTGCTTGCGAACGATGATGGTGCCAGTTGGTGTTTGGCGAGCACGGTGTTGAATGCGGGGACGACGGATACGGGGACGCCGCACGCGATGAATGATTGCCCGTGACGGCGCCGTCGCGGCGAATTCGCCGCG
>JAWXBU010000017.1:0-29527 GCA_034440255.1 Planctomycetota bacterium
AATTTCGGCGCCGGTAGGTCCAGCGCGCCGCAATTTCGGCGCCGGTAGGTCCAGGGCGTCGCAATTTCGGCGCCGGTAGGTCCAGCGCGCTAAAATTTTCGGCGCCGGTAGGTCCGGCGCCTCAGAAGCTCAGCGCCGGTACGAGAACGCCAACGAGGTGACCTCGGGGCTGAGGTTCGTCTCGGCATTCGAGACGAACGACAGGCGCACTTGGAAGAAGCGGGAACCGTTGAGCAGGGTCAGGCTCGACTTCCACGTCGCGTCGTTGTTGGGGAAGGTCGGATCGCTGGTGCCGCCGAGCGGCACGGTCGCCGGCGGAACAATCGTCAAATTGCGATTCCCGTACGGATTGATGCCGACCGAATCGGTCAAGAGGATGTTGTTCGTGAGCACCGTCGCCCCGCGGTAGTCGATCGACACCGAGGTGCCCGCTGGTTGCTCCGACGCGCGCGGTTCCAAGACCGGCGGCCCGTACTGAACGGTCGCGCTCGTCGAATCGAACCAGATCGAGTGCACGCGGCTGACGCGCGTCACCAGGTTCAATTGACCCATGTAGAAAGTGTTGTCGACCGGGAGCGTCGTCGCACCGGGCAACGGCGCCGAGCCCGGGTTGAACCCGCCGTTGGCGACCGTCTGGACGTCGGGATCCTTGCGGATGATCTGGTTCTGCGTGTTCACGCCGCCCGTCGAGAACGCGCGGAAGTTCGGCACGAAGACGACCGGCGTCGCCATCGCGACGTCGAAGACATTCAGGCCGAGCGCGGCGTCGTCCGGATAGCAGCGGAACTCGAGCAAGAGCGGCAGCGCGTGCGACGGAATCGCTCCCGGCGCGTGGATCGGCAGGAAGTTACCCATCGCGTCGACCGGCGGCGGGATGCCGTTGACCGTGTACCAGATCAGCGGATTCGCGCCCGACGTCTGCGGTCCGCCGAGCGATGCGACCGCCGTGTCACGCCAGGTGTAGAAGACGAAGTTGCGCGTCGGGACGCCGCGGTTCATCGGCCACGGCATGAACTTCGAACCCGTCGAGCCTTGGAAGATGTCGGTCGGGATGACGGCATACCCAGACGGACCGCCCAGAACCGGGTAGAGGGTGCGCTGCGGATCGGTCGACGCGTTCAGGAAGTTGAGCGAGTACTGCGTCACCAAACCGGAGTTCGGGAAGACGGCCATCTGCGTCATCGCGTTGAACGTTTCGTCGGGCAGCCGCAGACAGTGACTGAGGCTCATCTCGAAGCGCGAGAAGTTGTCCGCGACGACTGCGGAACCGATCGGCGCCCACGAGACGCCCTCGACGTCGACGTTGTAGTTGGATTCGTCCTCGAGCGTGAATCCAGCGTCGAAGTAGCGCCACAGCGTCTGCATCTTGCTGCCGAGCTTCGAGAGCGGCGTCTGCGTCCCGGTCGCCAAAGCACCCATCGCACCCGGCGAGGCTTGCGTGCGATCGATCGTGGCCGGGAAGTGCGTCACGGGCCGCGGGCGCATCGTCTGCGCTTCGGTGTTGATCAGGAATTGGCCGCGGAATTCGCGCTTGCCCACGCCGGTCGTCGTCGCGTCTCCACCGACCCCGGACAACTCGTCACCCGACGGGAAGCGCAGAGCGAAACCGCCGGTGTTTTGGAGCGACGCTGCTGAGTCGAGGCTGAACTGCACAGCGGGAACCTGCGCGGCGAGAGCGTTCCCGGCCAAGTCCTTCGCACCGGTCGCGCCGGCGATGATGCGCACCCAGTACGACTCGGTCGCGGGCGGCACGTGCGTCATCGGCAGCGCCGGCGTGAACGTGAACTCGCGCGAATCCGCGCTATTGCCGATCGATCCGACGACGTAGTCGTAGGCATTCAAGATCGTCGTCGGCAACGCCGGGTCGCGGCGCAGGACCATCAGCGAGTCGAACGGCTTGATCGAAGTCGGGTCCATCGGCTCGGTGAAGCGCACGATGACCGGCGAACTCGGCGAGACGCCGGCGGCCGGAGGCGTGATCAAAGTCGGGAAGCGCACGAAGCACGGCGCTTTGCCGGCGAAGACGTTCGCGGTGTAGCGCATTGCGATCAGGGCCGGACCGACCTCGATCACCTGCACGTCATTCGTGTCGGTCGCGATGATGCGGAAGTACACGGTCGAGACCAGGCTGCCGACTTGCGGCCCCGTGACCTCGGCGTCCACCGCGCAATTCTGGAACGGCGGGCAGATGACTTCCGCGAACACGCTGCCTTGCTGGATCACATCGCCTGCGGCGAGACGGTTCGCACACGTTGCGAGCGCGAAGTTCAGATCGCACACGAAAGTCTGCGGAGTCGGACCTGCGGCGAGGTTCTGCACGAACGCGCCTTGGGTCCCGAGCACGCTCGGTGCAGTCGTGTCGAGCAAGAAGCCGTTGTTGATGTCGCCGAGCGAGCCGCCGCCGGAACGCAGCGCACGCACGAGGTCGCGCGAGCCGGATTCGAAGTCGATGCTGCCGTTGGCAGACATGGAGAGGAAGTGATTCGTCGGGTTCTTCAAGAGTGAGAACTGCGCCGAATCGGGGTCGACCTGAGTCGGGATGCGCAACACGATGTTCGGTTGCCCCACCGTGATGCTGGCCGGAAGCCCGAGCGTGTTCACAGGCAGCGGCGGATTCGTGCTCGCCGCTTCGATCGACGACACGGTGGTGTCGATGAGGATGCGCGTCGTGTAGTACTCGAGGCCCGGAACCCCGTCGAAATTGGCCAAGTCGCCGTGATTCGGATCGGCGAGGATGCGCGCATCGAACGGCGTCGTCGGCGGATAGCCGCCCAAGATCTTGATCGTCTGTGCACTGATCGCAGTGGGATCGAGCAGATCGTCGAACTCGAGCACGAGCGCGGCGTTGCGCGGAACGAGCGGGAACGGCGGCAGTTCGCCCGGATCGAGGCTCTTGTCTTCCAGCACGGTCAGATCGGCTTCGAGCAGCGCGAGCCGCGTCACGTACAGCGAGTCGTTGAGCTCACTGAACGGCGCGAGAATCGTGACCGTCGTCTTCTCGGTGACGGGATTGTTCTCGACGAAGTAGGAAGAGTTCGAGACGACGTCCTCCTCGACCAGGAAGTCTTTGTGACGCAGGACCCCGTTCTGATCGCGGATGTCGGCGAGCTTGCCCCAGCGCACGCCGGTCATGTGGATGCTCGTCGCGCGTCCGCCCGAGTTCGGCGCGACCATGAACGCGAGCACGGAACCCGGAGCTTGATTCGGAGCAACCGCCACCGAACCAGGCGTGAGTCCTGAGATCGATTTACCGACCGAGCCCTTGTGGCAACTGCTCATGGCGAGCAAGCCTGAGAAAACCGCGAAAGCGAGGGTCGTGCGCGAAGACGTGAATGCGCGGACGACCGGCGAGCTTTGAGAATTCGTGTTCATGCGTTGAGGCAAGGACTCGGGGTGAATGGCGTGCTGCCGCAGGACCTGAGGGGGTGAGATCCAGTGCCGACAAGTCTAGCGTCCGCGGAGTCCGGGCGGGACAACCGAGGGACAAAGGCTGTGCCGTAGAGCGGTGCCCGACCCGCGACATGCGCGCAGGTCCGGGCGTGCAGCGTGTGACGAGATGCGCGGATTGGAACGATGGACGTGCGGGATACGCACAGTCCTGTGCCCAAGACTGCAATACCTTGCCAGGCACACATGTGCCCGATTCGGCGGCGAGGCGACCTTCGACATCACGACGTCGCTGCGCAGCCGAATCGGGCACATGTGTGCCTGGTAAGGTATTGCGGTATTGCGGGGATCCGTGCTGCGCAGCCGCTGCCCGCAGCGCCCCGAGTGCACGGCGGTGCCTCGTGTGCGCAGTGTCGCACTCCCCGCACCGGGTGAACTCAGCTGCGTCGCGGTACGTTCGCGACCGGCGTGAAACCGAGCCGCGCGGCTTCGTCGGCGTCGCGGAGGAAGACGAAGTGATCGTTGCGCACTTTGCGCAGCTCCAGGGAATCCGGCTCGTGGTAGTGCAGCGTCGTCGAGCAGCCGACGAACTGGAACACGAGCGCGTGCGAACAGTACGCACAGTGCGCGCGCAGCGGGAAACGCGACGCGATCTTGAACATCGCCGACACGTGGCGCGCTTCGGTGCGCGAGATGCACGTCGCGTTCGGGCACGGATTCGTCGGTGAGGGTACGACGTAGAGGTGCGGCTCGGGCGCGCGCTGATCGGTCGCGAGCTTCACGACGCCGAGCAAGTACCCGAGGATCGCCATGCGGATCGGCACGCCGCGCGCCGCTTGCTTGAAGTAGATACTGCGCGGATCCGAGTCGAGGTCGGCACTGATCTCGTCGCGGCGCGGCAGCGGATGCATGACGACCGCGTCGCGCAACGATTCCGCAGCGAGCGAGCGCTTTCCGAGCTGGATGTAGTTCTCGAGGCTCTTCGAACCCTCCGGATGTCGTTCGGTCTGCGGCCGCGTCATGTAGACAGCATCGACGCGTTCGATCGACAGGCCACGCGCGTCGGTGAAGAGCGACAACTGATGCGGCTTCTGCGGCGTCAAGTAGACGGCGTCGCTGGAAGAGGCGAGATCACCCAACCGCGAAGCGTCGGCGCGCTGCGGCTCGACCCCGAATTCCTCGCGCAAACGCAACACGACATAGTCGGGCAATTCGAATCCCGGCGCAGGTACGCACACGAGGTTCGCGCCGAAGCGCGCGAGTGCGTAGGCGAACGAGTGGATCGTGCGGCTGTAGCGCAGATCGCCAGCGAGCACGACGTCGAGACCTTCGATGCGCCCGCGCTCCACCCACAGGTTGTAGAGATCGCACAACGTCTGCGTCGGATGTTCGTGGCACCCGTCGCCTGCGTTGATGACGGGTACGCTCGAATATTGAGCGGCAAGTCGCGCGGCGCCTTCGGACGGGTGACGCAGGACGATCACGTCCGCGTAGCCGCCGCCGACCACGCGCACCGTGTCGGCGAGCGATTCGCCCTTCGACGCGCTCGACGTGCGCATGTCCGCAGCCGTCAACGTCCCGCCGCCGAGTCGCAGCATCGCCGATTCGAACGACAGCCGCGTGCGCGTCGATGCTTCGTAGAACAGGCTCGCCGAAATCAATCCGCGACCGACGGCCGAGTGCGCGCGCATGTCCTCTTGGAAGCGCGAGGCGTGCTGGAAGAGCTCGCGAATCTCGGGGAGAGAAAGGTCGTCGATGGAGACGAGATGTCGCAGACCGCTCATGGCGGGTGAGCACACTAATTCGTCGAATGCGCACGCGCAATCTCCGCGCGCACTTCCGCGTCCGTCCGGCACGCAGCGAGAGCCTTCAACTGCGCACGGGAATCGTCGTCGAACGCGCGCGCGGCGCCGGGAACCCACGGATCGTCGGGCAGGGACAGTGCCGACTGCACGTGTGCCTGGACGATGTCGCGAGCGCCGGAGGGATCGCGGAGCGCGCTCAGCGCCGGCTCGAGCGCACGACTCCGACGATCGGATTGCGCGTAGAGCGTGATCGCGCCGAGGGGTGCAGGCGAACGCTCGTCGAGCGCGAGCCACAGGACGAGGTCGGCCTGCGCGCGCGATGCGACCGCGTGCGCGATACCGGCGCGTTCGATTTCGGCTTGGCCGTGCGACACGTCGATGTCGCGCTCCCCCGCCGTGTCGACGAACTCAACGACGTAGCGACCGAGTCGACCGCGTGAACGCACCACGTCGCGTGTGGTTCCGGGTTCGGGCGACGTGATGGTGCGCTCCGAGCCGACGAGCACGTTGAACAACGTCGATTTTCCAGCGTTGACCGCACCTGCGAGTACGACGACAGGTGCGCGGAAAGTGAACGCGGCGACGCGCGATCCGGATTCGACCTCGGTGACCAGCCGCCGCGGTTCGTGCGTGCGGGCGAGATCGTCGACGAAGCGTCGCCATGCGCCTTGGGCTTGATCGAGCAAGATGCGCGCACCGGATTCGCTCGCGGCCCAGGGCAGTTGGGCGAGTGCGCGTTCCTCGATCGTGAGCGGACCATCGCGTTCAGGCGTTTCGAGCGCCACGAGCACCGCATGCACGAGCACCGGACTGCCGTGCAGATGGATTTCGACTTCGTTCTGCGAGAGCGCGCACACGAGCGCTTCGTCGAGGTCCGCTCCGGCATGTTTCAAGCGCACGAGTCGCGGAACGCCGATCGCACAGTCGTCACGATCGAACACCGCTCGGACTCGCGCGAGCGCTCCCTCACCGCGCACCAAAACGATCGACACGGCGCCGCTTCCGGCGGCCGTGATCTCGCGGACTTCGAGGCTCACGGCGAATCCGACAGCGACGCGAGCAAGCCTCTGTGCACGAGCAGCGCGTCCTCGATCACGCGTCGCTCGCCGAAGCACGAGTGCGGCCGCAACAAGAACTCACGCGCGCCGCCAGTGACGACGACGACGGCGTCCTGAGCAAGCAACGCTTCCTCGGCGACAGCGCGCACGAGTTCGCAAGCCGCGCCACGAAATCCGATCGCGACGCCGGCTTGCAGTGCTGCGCGTGTGTCGCGACCCAATGCAGGCACGTCGGCATTCGGCTCGACGAGAGGCAGACGCGCCGTGTGCCGATGCAGCGCGTCCGCGAGCAGACGCGGGCCCGGCGCGATCGCTCCGCCGCGAAAACGGGGCGGGTTCGCCGTCACGACGTCGACGGTGAGCGCAGTGCCTGCGTCGACGACGATCGCGTCGCCGTCGCTCAGGTCCAGGGCTCCGCGCGCCGCGTAAAGTCGATCTCGACCGAGCGCTTCGGGCGGTGCGTAGTCGACGTCCAACAGCACGCGCGGATTGCGCACGAAGAGCTTGGCGAAGCGCCGTTCGAGGACGCGGGCGACCTCGGATTCGACGGCGAGCGACGCGACACTCGAGAGTCGTGCCGCACGGATCGTCGCGTTGCGGTCCAAGAATTCCGAGATGCGAGCGGCGAGATCGGCGTTCGTCTCGAAACGAGTCTCACCGCGAAAATCGTGTGCCCGCGCGAGTTCGGCGTGCGGCTCGAACAGTGCCAACTTGGCCCGGCTGTTCCCGAGATCGATCGTGAGGATGCGCTCGCCCATCGGCGGCGGAACCGATCAGTTGCCGCCCGAGTTGTACGTGACCGTGCGCGACTTACCCTTGTTCTCGATGACGACGTCCCAGGACGAGTACTTGTCCTTGTTCGTCTTCACGAAGGTGATCGCCTCGTTCGTCGTGTTGACCGGATGACCGTTGATGCTCTTCACCACGTCGCCTTCTTGCGCGCCGTGGCGTGAGGCGATCGAACCGGGCTGAATCGATTTGATCTCGATGCCGTCGTACTTGCCTGTCCGCGCATCGCGGTGCTGAGCGGTCTGCACTTCGGTGCCGAGGATGCGGGCGTAGTCGTCGTTGAACCGCTTCATGTCATCGAGACCGAGGCGGAACGAATTGCGACCGATCTGCATCGTGGAGCCGGGGATGAAATTCTCGCCCGTCTTCGGGATGGTCGCGCCGACGCGCGGCAGGATCACGTCGCCGTTCACGTCGACGACGACGATCTCGGACTTCGCGTCGAACTCTTGGCAGGAGAGATCTTCGGGTTCGCGTTCGTCGCTGAACTTGAAGCGCGCGATGCTCGGCTCGATCGCTTCGACCGTGATCCCGCGGTGTTGCGGCGCGAGCACATCGCCTGTGCGCAGCACGGCCGTCGGAGTGCCGACGCCGGCGAGGGGCAGATAACGCACTTGGATGAACGACTTCGCCGGTTCGGACAGATCGCACGTGATCGAGATGACTTTGACCAGGTCCTTGACGGGCGTCTTCGGGATCTCGGCGGGCGGCCCATCCACCGGCTTCTCGACCACCTTCGGCTTCGGCATGCCGGTCCAGTCGTTGAGCGCGAGGACCTTCTTGGCCTGCTCGTACGTCATCAGGCGATCGGTCTGCGTCTTCATCGGCGGCACCGCTTCGAGCACTTCGCGCACGGCCTTCGTGTCGGGTCCCTTTTCCAGCTCGGGCAATTTGCGCACGAAATCGAAGACGTACCAAGAGAGTCCGATCGTGAGCACGGCAGCCGTTGCCCACGCCCACACTTTGATCTGTCCGATGTTCATGATTGCCTGCCGCTGGCGCCGTACCGCACATCGCATCGTAGCCGGGAGCGGCGCGTGAGAACAGCGCGCCCCACTCTCCCGGATTCTCGTGCGGGCCAGAGCGACGCGGATCGCGCGCGACTATTCCCGGCGATGGATGCGCAATCCCTCGGAACCGGGGCTCGGTTTCGGTGGCGGAGCTTTGCCGTCGACCGTCGGGCGACCGGACGAGCCCGTGATGCCGCGCAGGGCGAGGATCAATTCCTCCGGACGATCGCTCGCGGCGAGAGCGTCGTCGAGCTCGACCGCGCGCTCTTGCACGAGGCGTCGCAAGCACATGTTGAAGGAAATCAGGCCCTTTTCCGTGCCTTGCTCGATCACGCGGCCGATTTCGCTCGTCTTGCCTTCGGTGAGAAGCTCGCGAATGTGCGGCGTGCTCTGCATCAGCTCGAAGGCCGGAATCATGCCCTTGCCGCCGGCGCGCGGGATCAAGCGCTGACTCAAGACGCCGGCCAAATTCTCGGCTAGGCGCATGCGCACTTGACTGTGCTGTTCGGCGCGGAAGAAGGAGAGGATGCGCTCGACCGTCTGCGGCGCGTTGACCGTGTGCAAGGTCGACATCACCAAGTGGCCGGTTTCGGTCGCGTCGAGCGCCGCAATGACTGTCTCGGCGTCGCGCATTTCACCGATCAGGATGACGTCAGGACTCTGACGCAGCGCGTGGCGCAAACCGTCTTGGAATGACGTGCAATCCGTGCCGACTTCGCGCTGGCTGATGACGCAGCGCTTCTCTTTGAACATCAACTCGATCGGGTCTTCGAGTGTCACGATGTGGCGCTCGAGCGACTCGTTCATCGACTGGATCATGCCGGCGAGCGTGGTCGACTTGCCCGAGCCCGCGATGCCCGTGACGAGGATCAAACCGCGCTTGCGCAACGCGAGTTTCTTCAGCGAATCGGCCGGCAGATCGAGTTGATCGAGCGACGGCGGCTTCTCGTTGATACGCCTGATGACGACTGCGGGCTCGCCCATCTGACGGTACGCGTTCAAACGGAAGCGCCCGAGTCCGTCGAGGTGCAGCGCCGCGTCGGCCGAGCCGCGCACGCGCCAACCTTCCATGCGTTCCTTGCCGAGAATGCCTTCGAGCACGTCGAGCAGCGGCCCCGTGTCGGGCACTCGTCCCGGCAAGAACGTGATCTTGCCGTCGACGCGCTGACACGGACGTCCGCCCGCGCGCAGAATCAAATCGCTCGCGCCGGCTTTCGACATGACGGCGAGCCAAGCTTCGAGCTGATGGCGCGGCGAGATGTTCGTCTGCGTCAATTTCGCGGAGGCGTCGACGATGTCATCGGCGTAGTCGTCGGGCGGCGTGAGCGCTGAAGGACGCGGCGTGCTCTCGCGCGACGGCATGATGCTCGGCGGTTCGCCGGGGGAGAGCGGATGAACGGGCGCAGCAGGAGCGCTCGCCAGCCAAGGCGCTTCTTCGACTTGCTGGAGCGTCGGTCGCGCTGCTAGCGGACGCGCACCCTCGGCGGGAGGCGCCATGGGACGCGCGCGCTCACCGGCGCGACGGCCGGTTTCCGGCGTCACGTCCTTGAAGCTGAACTCGTCCTCGGGGATGGATTGCGGGTTCAAAAACGCCTTGTCCTTCGGGTGAGCGAACCATTCACCCGGCGTTTCTTCGACCCGTTTCGACTCCGCGCTTTAGGTTCGCGCAACGTCTTCGCGGGACGTCGGTCGGGAAGTCGTCGACGTGGAAGGAATGACCTCCCCGGAACTCGCGCCGCGACAACTCAGGCCGTCTGTTGGCTGAGTCCGCGCACGCGTCGGTGCGACTCGACCAGGATCTCTTTCAAGCCGCGACGCTGAGCGGAAGAAATGCGCCACACGCGCTCACCGGATTCGCGCTCGAGCTCGGCTGCGCGCGCCTCGGCGGCTTCCGACTCGACTTTGGTCGCGACGAGAATGCGCTGTTTCGAAGCCAAGTCGATCGAGAAGCGCGCGAGCTCGCGCACGATCACTTTCCACGCTTCGATGGGATCGGTGTCGGCATTCTCGGAGCAGTCGACAAGGTGCATGACGACGCGACAGCGCTCGACGTGCTTCAAGAAGCGATGGCCGAGGCCGATGCCTTCGGAAGCGCCTTCGATCAGGCCCGGCAGATCGGCGAGCACGAGCGTCTCGGTCTCGTTCAAGCTCGCGATTCCGACCTGCGGCGCGAGCGTCGTGAACGGATAGTCGGCGATCTTCGGCGTCGCGGCCGTCACGCACGAGAGAAACGTGGACTTGCCGGCGTTGGGGAATCCGACGAGGCCGACCTCGGCAAACAGCTTCAATTCGAGGCGCAACACGCGCGTCTCGCCCTTCTTGCCCTCGGTCGCGAAGCGCGGCGTCTGGCGCACCGACGTCGCGAAACGCGCGTTGCCTTGTCCGCCAAAACCGCCGGCGGCGACGACGAGTTGCTGTCCGACTTTCGTCAAGTCGCGCAACAAGTTGCCGCGCTCGCGATCGAACACTTGCGTGCCGACGGGCACTTCGACGAGGAGATCGTGGCCGCTGCGACCGGAGCACAACTGCCCCATCCCCTTCTTGCCGTCGTCGGCCGCGTAGCGAAAACGTCGGCTGACAGGCAGGAGCGAGTTCAAGTTCTCGCTCGCGACGAGGATCACGCTGCCGCCCGTGCCGCCGTCGCCGCCGTCCGGACCGCCGCGTGGCACGAACTTTTCGCGGTGAAAAGACACGACTCCGTCGCCGCCGTTGCCGGCCACGACTTCCATTTCGCACTCGTCCTTGAACATCGTGGGCGGATTTCGAGTGCAGGAAAAAGTCACGCGCTGCGGTCGGCAGCGCGCGAACGATCTCAGCCGGCGGCGACCGGGTCGATGTGGACCTTGCGGTTCGACTGGAAGCGGACGGTGCCTTCTTTCAGCGCGAACAGCGTGTAGTCGGAACCTTGCCCGACGTTGCGACCGGCGTGGAAGACCGTGCCGCACTGGCGCACGATGATCGTGCCCGATGTCACCAGCTCGCCGCCGTAGCGCTTGATGCCGCGAAATTGCGGGTTCGAATCGCGGCCGTTCCTCGTCGAGCCGCCACCTTTTTTATGTGCCATGTCGTGGGTGTCCTGGGGCTCTAGGCTTGAATGCCGGTGATCTTGACTTGGGTGTAGTGCTGGCGGTGTCCGCGCTTCCGGCGCACGTTCTTGCGGCGCTTGAAGCGGAAAGCGATGAGCTTGTCGCCCGACTCTTCGCCGAGCACTTCGCCGGTGACGCTCGCGCCCTGCACGAGCGGCTTGCCGATGGTCAGCTTGCCCTCGTTGCCGACGAGCAGGATGTCGTTGAAGGTGACCTTGTCGCCGGCTTTCATGCCGTTGAGGTCGCAGAGGATCACATCCCCTTTGGAAACCTTCGTCTGTTGATTGCGGTCGCGGATGATCGCGTACAAAGCACTTCTCCTCGCTGGCCGTGGTGGAAACCCTCCCACGGTGGGTCCTCGGAGTGGACCCGGACTGGTCTCGTGCCTTGCGGCCGAAACGGGGCGAGAAGTCTAGCGAGAGTAGTGGGCGGCCGAAAGTCCGAAGTGCGGTGTCGAGGCCCATTCGGGAAGCTCAGCGGGCTCCAGGACCGAAAATCCGACACGGGAACGTCCATCCAGCACCACGCGCTCTGCATACTCCCCGCCGTTCCAACGGCGAGGAGGCTGATCGAAGCTCATGCAAGACCGCGAATCCAAGTGGCTCGAGTTCGTGTACCAGCCTGGTGTCCGTCAGCTGACCGCCCGCGCCGTCATCGTCGGGATGATCATCGGCGTCCTGATGTGCCTGTCGAACCTGTACGTCTTCTTCAAGACGGGCTGGTCGATGGGCGTGACGATCACCGCAGCGATCCTGTCGTTCGCGACGTTCCAACTGCTGCATTCGCTGCGTGTGACGAAGACGCCGCTGTCACCGCTCGAGAACAACGTCCTCACCACTGTCGCGTCGGGAGCCGGATACATGACCGGCGGCGGCAACATGGCGGCGCTCGGTGCCTTGTTCATGGTGACGACGGTGCGGCCCGACACGGTGCCGCTGATTTTTTGGTTCGGGCTGATCGCAGCGCTCGGAGTGTTCGTCGCGATCCCGATCAAGCGGCAGTTGATCAATCAGGAAGAGCTCGCGTTTCCGACCGGCACGGCGACGGCCGAGACGATCCGCACCATTCACGCGACCGGTGGAGGCGACGGAGCGCGTCAATCGCGAGCGCTCTTCATCGCGGCCGGAATCGCGGCACTGATCACGTGGTGTCGCGACGTGACGCTCGCGTGGATGCCGTTCAAACTGCCGGGCACGATTCCCCTGCCGTTCGAGATCGCGGGACGCAAAGCGGCCGAATGGACGCTCTCACTCAAGACCGAAGTCGTTCTCGTCGGCGCGGGAGCGTTGATGAGTTTTCGCACAGCGTGGTCGCTCTTGCTCGGCGGACTGTTGACGTACGGCGTGCTCGCACCGTCGCTGTTCGAGTCGGGCGCCATCCAAGCCGTCAGCTACAAAGCCATCATCGGTTGGACGGTGTGGCCCGGCGCCGCACTGCTCGTCGCATCGGGTTTGACTTCGTTCGCGCTGGATTGGCGCAGTATCGCGCGTGCTTTCACCGGCATGACGGCGATCTTCCGCAAGAAACGTGAGGGCGAGGTCGCCGCTCCGATCGAAGCGATCGAGTGTCCGGCGTGGTGGTTTCCACTGGGTTTCGCCGTGCTCGGCCCGCTCGTCGTGTTGTTGATGGTGCTCTTGTTCCAGATCCCGTGGTGGGCCGGCGTGATCGCGCTCCCGCTCGCGGTCGTGATGGGTTTCATCGCAGCGCGTGTGACGGGCGAGACGGACGTGACGCCGACGAAAGCGCTCGGGCCGGTCACGCAACTCACCTACGGCGGGATGATGCCGGGCAATCTGGCGGGCAACATCATGGCCGCCAACGTGACCGGCGGTGTCGGCCTGCACGCAGCCGACTTGTTGACCACGTTGAAGACGGGTTGGTTGCTCGGCGGCAATCCGCGCGCGCAGTTCTTCGGACAGTTGTTCGGCGTTGTCGTCGGCGCGATCGTCATCGTGCCGGCGTTCACTTTGTTGATTCCCGATCCGACGCAGATCGGTTCGGACGAATGGCCGGCGCCGTCGTGCGTCGTGTGGGCCGGTGTGAGTCAGGCGTTTGCCAATGGGCTCGGCGCTCTCGGCGACGGCGCGAAGCTCGCGGCCTTGATCGGGCTCGTGCTCGGCGTCGCGCTCGCGCTCGCCGAACGCTTCGCGCCGAAACCGTTCAAGCCCTACGTCCCCTCGCCCTCGGGCCTCGGCATTTCGATGGTCATCCCCGGCAGCAACGTGCTGGCGATGTTCCTCGGCGGCTTGGGCGCCGAAATCCTGCGCCGTTTCTGGCCGAGATTTGCGCTTCTCTTCAGCACACCGCTCGCGTCCGGCTTGATCGCAGGCGAGAGCTTGATGGGCGTCGCGATCATCCTGATGAAGATCCAGGGCTGGATGCCGATGAAGTGAGTGCGCGCTCCGTGCCGGGCCAGCGCTGCCAGGCTTCACGCACTGGATGAAATGCAGCGAGCCGCCGCGCGCGAGACGTTTGATCTCGCGTGCGACGGCTCGCTGCAATCTTCGGCGACTAGTGGGCTAGCG
This sequence comes from Planctomycetota bacterium, assembly GCA_034440255.1. Classification (GTDB taxonomy): domain Bacteria; phylum Planctomycetota; class UBA1135; order UBA1135; genus JAEUIA01. The sequence continues at coordinate 13,661 of JAWXBU010000017.1, forward strand.
CTTACGACGACCGCCGGGGCGGACTTCTTTTCCGTCGGCGCGCAAGTAGCGCAACACGCTGTCTTCGTGTTGTTCCGGCGCGTCGTACAACTTCACTTCACGCGTGAAGCGGTACTCGAGCGCGCGGATGTACTCCGAACAGCTGTCCTTCAAGTACGCGATCACTTCCGGATGCGCCTTCACTTCGACCGTCGAGAACCCTTTCAGGATCATCGCCGAGCCGAGGCGCCGCAGGATCGCGGCCGCGCGTGAATTCACCGTGCGAATCCGACCCGTTCCGCGGCAACGCGGGCAGGAGTGGAACGCTTTTTTCGCGATGCCGGGCCCGAGACGTTGACGCGTCAGCTCGAGCAGACCGAACTGGCTGATGCGTCCGATCTTGCTGCGCGCGCGGTCGTTTTCGAGCTCCGCCGCGAAAGAGCGCTCGACCGTTCGGATGTTGCCCATCTTCATCATGTCGATGAAGTCGACGACGATGATGCCGCCCAAATCGCGCAAGCGGATCTGACGCGCGATCTCAGGGACAGCTTCGAGATTCGTCTTGAGCGCGATCTCTTCGAAATCGAAACCGTCGCTGCGCGTGCGGCCCGAATTGACGTCGATCGCGACGAGCGCTTCGGCCGAATCGAACACGACCGAACCACCCGAAGGCAGTTCGATGCGCCGCGAGAAGATCTTCTCGAAGTCGGGCTCGATGCCGTAGCTCTGGAACAAGGGACGCGCGCCGGTGTGCAACTTGACGCGTTGCACGTCTTCGGGCATCAGTTTCTCGGCGAACTCGGTGATGTGGCGGTGCACTTCCGGATCGTCGACGACCACGGCTTTCGTCGTCGGCGTGAACAGATCGCGCATCGTGCGGATCGCGACGTCGGACTCGCGGTACAGCGGCGCCGGGCCGTGACCGGAGTTCAAGCGATTGCCGAACGCTTCCCACGCGCCCTTCAAATAGTCGAGGTCGCGTTTGATCTCGGCCTTGCTGTGGCCGACGCCGGCGGTGCGCACGATGACGCCCATCCCCTCAGGCACGTCGAGCGACGTCAGGATGCGCTTCAGACGCTTGCGCTCTTTCTCGTCCTCGATCTTGCGCGACACACCGGTGCGCGACATCGACGGCATGAGCACCAAGTAGCGCCCCGGAATCGAGATGTACGTCGTCAGCGTCGGACCCTTGTCGCCGATCGCGTCCTTCGTGACTTGCACGACGACCATCTGGCCCTTCTTCAGGAGCTCCGTGATCGGCAAGCGCGGGCGAGCGCGGAAACGCGGCTGCTTGCCGCCTTTCGGGCGGCGGAATTTCTTGCCGCCTTTCGAGCGACCGCCCTGCTTCGGATTTTCATCGTCGGCATCGTCGTCGGGCGCATCCGAGCCGCCTTGCGGTTGCCCGGTGCCGCTGTCCCATTCCTCGGGATCGATCTGCGCCGACAACAGTTTGTCGAGACTCCACTCCTTGTCGCCATAGATCGAGAGCACGTCGGACGTGTGCAAGAATCCGTTGCGACCCTGGCCGAAGTCGATGAACGCCGCGCCGATCGCAGGCTCCAAGTTCACGACGCGACCGCGGTAGATGTCGTTGACGAGCGAGTCTTGGTCGCGAACCGTCATCTGGAAATCGACGATGCGTTCGCCCTCGCAGACAGCGACGCGTTGCTCTTCGGGATCCGTCGCGTTGACGAGGATGATCGAAGTGCGCTGCGACTCGGGGATCACCGGCAGGTCTTCGTCGTCGGCATCGACGTGCGCGGCAGGACGCTTGTCGCCGCCGCGCTTCTTGCCGCGACGCGAGCGGCCGGCTGGGCCGCCACGTTCGGAACCACCGCGTTCCGAGTCGCTGTCCGCCGGATCGAGCGCGTCGCCGATCTCGGTCAGGATCGGGAGATCGTCCTCTTCACCCGGAATCGCTTCGATTTCGGCCGGCAAATCGACGTTCCGCGTCGGGCGTTCGATGCGTCCGTCAGAGAGCTGTTGCTTGCGGCGGCGTCCACCGCGCGAACCGCGGCGCCGGCGTTTCTTGCCTCCGCCCATGCCGTCCGCATGCGGCTCGGCGTCCAGATCGAGCGGCGCATCCTCTTCGTCAGGGAGCTGATCGAGATCACGCGGCACGCCGACCTTGGCGCGCGGCAAGAGGTCGTCTTCGTCGGGCAAGAACGGTTCGACGGGGCCGTCGTCGGCTCCCGAATCGAGCTGCGGGCGTGCTGTGTCCCCCGCCGCTGCGCCCTGTCCGCGGCCGCGACGCCGACGGCGTGATTTCTTGCGCGGAGCTTCCGCACCGGCAGCGTCGCCGGATTGGGGCGTCTCGTCATCGCCCGCGGCGACGGCGTCGTCGTCCGCAGCGAAAGTGCCGGCGTCGATGTCCTCGAATCCGATCTCGCGCGGAGCTGCGGAAGAACGCGGCGCGCGCGCACGCTGAGGCCGTGGTGCCGTTGCAGGTCGAGTGCTGGTTGCTTCGTCGGACTCGAGCGCACCCTCTTCGGAGGCGAGCGTCCCCGCTGCGTTTTCGTCGAGGATTTCGCCGTCCTCGCCCTTGCGAGCGCCGCGACGGCGTCGTCCACCGCGCGAGCCGCGACGGCGTCGACGGCGTTCGGTGGATTCGGAGTTGGCGTCGGCGGGAGCCGCTTCGGGCCCGGAGGCCGGCGCGTCGTCGTCGCCGCGGTCGGGCGCGCTTTCGCCGTGCGAATGGTCTTCGCGCCGACTGTCGTTGCGCGTGTTGTCTTCGTTCGCACTCTCGAAGGACGGGGATGTGTCGTGAGCTTCGGAGTGCCCGCCGAGCTCAAAGCTCTCGCGGGTGGAATCAATCGTCATTTAAAAGGACCTCGAGCCAGTCGCGGAGCCTTTTCGGCGTCGGCGTTGTGGGAGGCCCCGCGCTCTCCGCGCGCGACCGAATGGTCGCAGCACGAAGGTCGAGCGCATTGTCATTCAGCACGGTCGACTCGAGAGTCGTCCGCGCCACGCTCGGAGGCGGGCCCCACAAGCACTCGCGTTTCGAGTGAAACAGCGCGCTGGCGGATACGTTGGTTTGTGAAAGTGCGAGCGCATTGAAACGCGCGCGCGCGGTTCGGGTTCTTGTCGCGAACCCGCTGAGACGGCGCGGACCTGCGGCCCACGCGTGTTCGGTTCGTCTTTTTTCGACACCCGGGCGCGACTCGCGGACCAGGGGTCGTTCGAAGACAGGTGGAGAGGATGAACTATCCGAGCGTTCGAGTCGAACGCGAAGGCGGGAGAATTCGGTGAGTCGGCGAGATCCCGGTCCGGATCAGGGTTTTTGGGCGGCCTGAACGGGCTTCCCAGTGAATCCACCGAGCTTTTCGACCGAGCCGAGGACGCGCGTCTTGTGCGCGGTGAGCGGGCGGACTTCGTCGGTCTCGATCACCATGCGGATGCCGTCGTCGGTCACGAGCGTGACCTTGTCGCCTTCGCGGCCGACCAAGCGTCCGGCCATCCAGCCTCCGGGCAGACGCACTTCGACGTGCGGCAGGCCCGACAGATCGGCGCCTTTCTTGCCGATCGGGATCGACGAAGCAGGTGCTGCGATGCGCGTGATGTCGCGCACGACGGCAGCTTCGAAAGCGATGCGACCGAGCGTGAGATCGAGCCACACGCGCTTCTGTCCGACGGCGTAGAGAGCGCCCTCGAAGTATTCGCCGCTGTCGAGCATCACGCGCACTTGCCCGACGTTGACCGTGCGCAGCTTGCGCTCGCCTGTGATCGCCTCCATCGGTACGGATTGTTCACGCCACAAGTTGGCGAAATCCTCTTCCGTCGCGCGGCGAACCGCACCCGGAAGCGGGGTCGTCGAGGACGGCGGCACGCGCAAGTTCGTCGGCAGCGAGACGGGCACGGCCGTCGGATGTGCATCCGGATTCTTCGCGGAGGTGACCGAGACGGGTTCGGTGCTGGATGGGAAAGTGACCGTCGGCGCGACCGGCTCGAACGGCGGCAGTTCGATCGTCGTTTCCGTCACGACGACGACGGCAGGATCGTCCGTCGTCGTCGCGGTCGGCTCCGCGCCAGGTACGAGCGGATCCGTGTTCGTCGGTGTCACACCAGTCGGGTTCGTCGCGACGACTCCGGTCGGATTCGTGGGCGTCGGAACGGGCTTTTTCTGCGGCGGTTTCGTCGGCGCGGGATTCGTCGCGACTTCGACCGGCGGCGTACTTCCGGCCATGTGCTTCTTCCAGTACCAAGCTCCCCCGCCGGCGAGCGCGATGACGACGCACGCGGCCACGAGCTTCGTCAGCAGCCCGCCTGACTTCCGGGTGGCCTTCTCGCGGATCGCTTCGAGAGCGGAGTGTGCGTGGGTCTTCGACGCCGCACCTTTGGCAGCAGTCGCAGCAGCGGCGACTTCAGCCGCTTCGTCGTCGCGACCTTCGATTCCGTGCAACCACGAATCGGCGGGCAAGCCCGCGGTGCCCGAAGTGTCCAAGCCTGAACCGATCGGCGCCGGAATGGAATCTCCGCGCGTGTCGCCCTCGATGCCGAGGAAGTCCGTCGCAGCGCTCGAACCTTTCCAGTCGAGATTCAATTCCTGAGTCGACTCCGCGAACGTCGCGCCCGCAGCGGGACGATTCCTCGTGGCATCGCCGCCGAGGCCACCCAACTCGAAGTTGGAGGCGCCGTACTCGTCGTTCACTTCTCGTTCGGACATCGCTTTGGTCTCGCCGTTCGTACGCGGGGTCGCTTCTCTACGCTGTCCGTTATCGGCAGGAGATCCCTTCCGACACAAGCTCCCGAGCGCTCGCCGTTCCAACGAATGGGACCCGCCCGGGATGATCCCGAGCGGGTCCCTGTGCCCCTCTGAAGGGGCCTGTTTTCAGCTCACTTGAGCTCGTTCCAGTACTCGGCAGGCATGTCGTGGGCGATCTTGAGTGCGCCGTTCGCGCCGCCGTAGACCGGCTCTTCGATGCGCATGACCTTGCCCGCGCCGAGGCGGCGCTTCATCTCGTCCTCGATCGCGAGATCGAGACCTTTGATCTGCGAACCACCGCCGGCGAGCAGCACGCGGTTCTTCAAGCGCGCTTGGAATTCCGGGTCGAAGCTCGCGATCAAGTTCGCGAGACCGTCGACCATCGGCGCGACGATCGAACGGCACGCCGTGCGGATCTCGTCCGTGATGTCGAAGTTCGTCGGCTTGCCGTTCACCGGCAATTCGACGTTCACCGTCGGCATCGTGTCGGAGATGTTCCCGTGGCGCTCCTTGAGGGCCTTGATCATGTGGATCGAGAACTGCGCCTCCGGGTACTTCTTCTTGATGAGCTCGGACAAGCGGTTGTCGACGTAGTCACCCGCGAACGTGTTCGTGAGCTGGTCCGACTCTTCCGGCATCGTGCCGTGCATGCGGCACAAGTCCGTCGTGCCGGCGCCGATGTCGATGACGAGCACGTCGTCGAGCATGTCGAGGCCGTACGCGACCGAGAACGGTTCCGAGCACAGCATCACGCTGTCCACGGATTCGCGCGCGGCTTTGATGATCGCGTCCTTGTGGTGGATCGCGGCTTCGGCCGGAACACCGATGACGGCGTACACGAGCTCGTCCTTGCGCGGCTTGGCTTGACGGATGATCTCGCGGATCAAGTCGGCGGCAGCCTTCATGTTGCCTTCGACGTCCGACGACTTCTCGTTGCTCGTGTGCTTCATCACACCCGAGGCGAGCGGTCGAAAGAACTTCAAGCTGAGGCGGTGCTCCACGGCCTCGTCTCCGAAGAGGATGTCCTTCTTCAGGAGTTTCTTCGACACGACGTCCTTCGGATAACCGACGTGCGAGCTGATCGTCACGCGCTGTCCGTTGCTCGACGCGACCGAAGTGCGCGAGGTTCCGAGGTCGATGCCGAGGTAGAGCACGCCGCCGTCTTTATTGACGTTCGTATCGTTCTCACCCGACGTTTCCGCGGACACGCTCGTGCCGCGCTTGGTGGTGTCCACCACGCTGTTCTTCGTCATCTCTTGGCTCCGATTGCTTTCTCTTTTCTCCCATGGGACACCCTCGAACTGCGCACGGCGCGCCGGGAACGGGGTGTGTGCGATTGGTCGTTCAAGCGGCTCCCGCAGTTGCGGTCGAGCGCTTTTGGAACGCCACGTTCTGTTTGAAGATCTCGGACATCAGTCCCTTCTTCGTCTCGGCTTGGTTGTCTTCCGCGGACAGTCCCTGCACCGTTCTGAAGATCGAGGCGACGCCCGCATCGATGTTCTTCATCGCCATCACGCGCTTCAGCTCGTCTTCGGTGACACCGAGGATCGACGTGAGCTTCGCGATGCGCTTTTCGAGCATGTCCGTCTGACGGCGATGCTCGGTCATCTGCGCGGAGACGGCTTTGCGACGCTCTTCGAAGAGCTCCTTCACCGCGAGGTCGAGGATCTGGCGCTCGAGCGTTTGAATTTCTTCCGAACGGTCGACGCCGGCGAAGAGCTGCTGGATCTTGTCCACGAGCTGCGCTTGTTGCAGTCCGCCGATCTCCGACGCTTCGTCCTCGAGCACTTGCTGTTCGCGCGCGAACGATTGCTTGCGCTCTTCCAATGCGGCGCGCAGTCCGTCGATTTCGGCCTCGGCTTCGCGCCACATGACGTAGCGATTGCCTGCGCCTTCCGTCGCCATGAACAACGCGCGACCGGACATTTCGACGAGCCCCTCGAAAGAGGAATTCGTCTCCGCGAGCAAGTTGTGCGAGGCACCCAGGCTGACTGTGATCGGGATCGTCTCGCTGCCGATCTTGAGCTCGTGCGCGCGCGCAGCTTCGACGATGCGGTTCCCGAGCAGAGACAATCGCGTCGGCTCGGTGTTCGGGAACACCGCCATGATGCGGTCGCCCGACATCAGCGCCATGCCGAAGAAACCGAACTCCTTGCAGCACGATTTCAGCAAGTCATAGCCGGCGCGCATCGCCGCGTCTTTGCCCGACCAGTAGTGCGTCTCGAAGATCGAGTCGAGATTGTCGACCGCGACCATCAAGGTGCACAGCGGCTGACGTGCTGCGCGAGCGCGATGGAACTCGACCCGCATCAAGCCCAGCATCTGAGCGATCGAGAGCTGCGGAGCTTTGGTCGACGAGGTCGGGACTTGGGTCATGCGGACGGCGGCAACGCGTGCAGCGCAGAGGGAGATTTCGGGTCCGGAGAGCCCGAGTCTTGAGTCGGAGGTCTTCGTTTTCGGCGTCGACACGCACTTTTCGGTGCTCTCGCGAGCGAACCCCGACACGGGGAGCGCGCACGGCGTCGCAAAGAGCGCTCCCCACGCATCGCTATCCCCGCCGTGAATCGCCCGCACGCCGACGCGGAACTTTGTGCGGCCCGTCGCGAGACGATTCACCTCTTCCGGCGACGTGCGCGCGCGCTCATTCGAAAAAGAAGTGCGCCCCGCGGCCGGTCTTCCGGTCGCGGGGCGCATGTCTCGCAGATCGTCGCTCGCGTGAGCGACAGTCTCAGCTCACTCGCCCTGAGGCTTGCCGCCGAAGTTGAGCAGGTTCTCGACCTCGCCCTTCATCAACAATTCGCGGCGACGCATTTCGCGCTGCAGGATCAGCTCGGTGTCTTCGCTCGAGTGCACGATCGAGGGCGTGATGAAGACCATCAAGCTGCGGCGATCGCGCGACTTCGACTCGTGCTTGAACAGCTCGCCGAGCAGCGGAATCTTCGACAAGCCGGGCACGGCCGATTTCGACTCGGTGTCCACGTCCGTCGACAAGCCGCCGATGACGGCCGTCTGACCGGTCTCGAGCATCATCGTCGTGACGATCGTCGAACTGCGCGTGCGCGGCAGGGCGATCGAACCTTCGAGACCCGAAGCACCGATCGTGAACACGTCGAAGCCGGGCGGAGCGAGAGCCGACGTGCCGGTGCCCGACAGGCTCGTCTCTTTCGGGATGACTTCCATCACGATCTTCTGCGTGCCCGGCACGATGTTCGGGCGGATCAAGAGCTGGAAGCCGACTTCCACCGGCGAGCCGCTCGCTTCCGCGACGGACAACTGCAAGCCACCGGCCTGACCTTGTTCCGACTTCGCTTCTGCGTAGCGGATCGTCTCACCGACGAAGATCGTCGCTTCGTTGCCGTCGAGCGCGATGATCTTCGGCGCTTGGACGACTTCGGTCTTACTGTCGCGCTGCAGGAGTCGCAGCGTCGCGGCGACGCCGGTGAAGCTCAAGCTACCGAACACCGTCGTCGGAACAGAGGTCGGCAGGGAGAGAGGGCCCCCGTCGGCATACGGACCTGCGCCGCCCGGGAAAATCGAGTCTTCCCAACCACCGCGGCCGTAGCCGAAGGGCAGGGTGATCGGGATCGCGCCACCGGACACCGACACTTGCGGGCCGTTGTCGCCATAGTCGACTCCGAGGTTCAGGATGTCGGAGTTCGTCGTCGAGACGAACTTGACGTCGACGAACACCTGCAACGGTTCGACGTCGAGGCGCGCGAGCATGTTCTTGACCGAGTCGTGCACTTGCGCCGTGTCGTGGATGATCACGACGTTCGACGTGTCGATGTAGTCGATCTTGCCGCCCGAGCTGAGCGCCTTGGAGAGCGCGTTCAGGACGCCGAATTTCTTCAGGTAGTCCTCGGTCGTTCCCGTCTGGCCGCCGCCTTTGGCCTGCTGACCTTGTTGGTTCTGGATGAACTCGGACTTGATCTGCGGCTTGTACAAGCTCTTCGGACGCAGGTAGCGCAGTTGGTACGTGCGCGTTTCGAGCTGATCTTGCAGGCGCTCCGGCGAAACGACGCGCAGGATGCCGTACTTCTCCTCGACGATCGTGAAGCCGAGCGTCTTCGCCGTGACGTCGAGCGCGTCGCGCCACGGGACGTCGTTGAAGCGCACGGACACCGAGCCCGTGACTTCCTTGCCGACGACCACGTTCGCGTTCGCCGACTTGGCGATCGTCTCGATGACTTGGCGGATGTCGACGTTCTCGAGTTGGATGCTGACGGTCGGCGGACTCGTCACGACGAGCACTCCGCCCGAGCGTTCCTCGACCGTGCCGTGAACCTTCTCGGCCATGATGTCGAGCGCGTCGCGCCACGAAACATCCGACAAATCCAGCGATATCTTCATGTCGGAGATCGCGGGCCGCTTCGAATCCGGACCCGGATCGATGACGACGATGTTCGCGCCCGAACGCTCACGCAGGTACGTCACGACGTCTTCCAACGTCTTGTCGACGATGCGCAAGTTGACGCGCGCATCCAAGCTCGGGGCTTGGGCGAACGCGGGTGCCGCGGACAGGAAAGGCAGTGCGAGGACTGCCGCCAGAAAACTCATGATCTTGTTCAAGGGTCTACTCCCAATGGCTCCAAGCGATTCTTCAAGGCGCCGCGGCTCAGAAACGCCGAGCGAAAACCACACCTCGGAAAATGAATTCGATTTCTTCCCGGTTGATCGCACGAACGATCATCTCGGGGTTGATCAGGTCGCCGACGGTCAGCGACTTGCCGTTGATCAGTGCGACGGGTTCGGAACCCTCGATGAGCACGACGCCGCCGACTTCGACTTTGATCTTCTCGAAGTCGAGCACCGTGCGCGCCTCGTAGGCGAGCTCGCGCAAACGATCGACGAGCGGCTTCTTGACCGGGTCGCCCTCGGCGGCCGTCAAGCGATTGTCGATCACCGCGAAGGCGTCGAGCATCTGCTTGTAGTCACCCAGCCCCTGGCTGTGGACCATCGTCGTCTCGATCTCCTTCAGCTGCACTTCACTCGGTCCCTTGCCGACTTCGGACTGCGAGAATTGCCCGCGCAGTTCCTCGAGCGGCAAGACGACTTCGTTCTGCAAGCGACGGTCGGAAGGCACGTAGGCGATCAGCTTGTCGCTGACGACCTTGCGGACGTTTTCCTCGAGCGCGGCCAGTTCCTGCTCCATCTCGGAGCGCGTCATCATCTCGACGATGACGTTCTCGGCCGCTTTGACTTGGTCCCACTTCGTGAGGACGCCTTGCGTGCGCTCGGCGAGCTTCTGGACGATGTCCATCTGCTCTTGCACGGTCAGGGTGCTCGCCGAATCGGCGCGCGTCGGGACGCGCGGGTCGATCCAGGGATCGCGACGACCGCGCGAACCGCGGTAGTTGTACGTCGCGACGGTCAGGCCTTCGCGACGGCGATTGATCTCGCCGAGCAACAGGTCGCGCTTGCGCTCGTACCCGTCGATGCGGACGTCCTTCTGATCTTTCTTGGGCTCGTAGACGTACGTTTCGACGTCGATCGAGACCTTGTGCGAAGGCACGCCTTCCTTCTCGAGCTGATTGCGTTGAGCCGCCGTCATGCGAAAGCTCGGAACGCGCATGAAGCGCGAGTGACTCTCGAGCAAGTCGAGGAAGTCGAGGAACTGGAACGCGTCGCCCTCGAGGCTGAGCGTGTAGCCCACCTTGTCGAAGTCGTTCTTGTCGCGCTTGTTGTCGATCGTTTTCTTCTTCAGGCCCGAGATGCGCACACCGGAGTCCTGCGAGAATTTCTGCAACGTGCGCACGAGGTTGTTTACGTCGTCGTTGTCGGGGAGCATCCCCTTCATGACTTCGGTGAGTTCGCGGAGCACGATGACTTCACGCTCGAGACCGCTCGTTCCCTCGATGAGCTTCTTCGACGATTCGATGCTCGTCTTCGTGCCCGCGATCGCCGCACGACCTTCTTCGATCTGACCGCGCTGCCACCAGAGCAGAGCGCCGAGGCCGAGAGCGCAGGCCGAACCGCCCGCGATGATTCCGATCCACCAGCGACGTTCGTTCACTTCTTCGCCTCCCCGGCCGGTGCCGTCTTCGCCGCGTCAGGTTTCGCGACGGGTTTCTGGCCCTTCGCGTTCTTCGCAGGCGTTTTGCCCTTCGATTTGTCGGCGCCGGCCTTGTCGCCACGCTCCTCGGCGGACTTCAAGGTCAGTGCGAGCGGGAACGACCAGGCCACGCTCGGCACGAGCGTCTCGTCGACGAGCGTCTGCGTGCCTTCCGGCGCGGCCGGCGGTTGGAAGTCGGAGATGAACGTCGAGTTCTCGAGGTCTTCGAGGAAATTGGCGACGTTCTCGAACTTGTCCGTGCCGGAGTGTCCGCTGGCTTTCACACTGCCGGCGGTCTTCGCTTTCGGATCGGTCGTCTGCGCGACTTGCAAGTCGTCGAGCCACACGAGGTGACGTTGACCGTTGCCGCCGCGGTTGACGACGTCGATGAACTCGTCGAGCTTCTTCGTCCAGCTGATGCGCGACGACGTGATGCCGGCGAGAGTGCTCTCGCGCGACTTGTATTGCTTCGATTCGCTGTCGAGCGAGTTGTAGTACGTCACTTGCGGCGTGAGGCCGTCGAGTTCCGTCTGCAACCCTTGGTTCTCGCTCGCGATCTCGGCTTGCAAGCCGAACGCTTGGAACGCCCAGAACGTGGCGAGTCCGGCGTTGACGATCACTGCGAGCAGGAGCCCGAGCAGGAGTTTGACCGGAGTCCGCGCTTGTTTGCGGTACTCCTCGGGGAGAAGGTTGATGCGAATCATGTGGCACGTACCCGGCTAGCAAGGCCCACGGCGACCACGAGAGTGGGCGCCCAGGCTTCCAGTTCTTCGACATCGACCCGGTTGACGTCGACGCGCAGACCTTCGAGCGGATTCCACGTGCGCGCACGGCGACCGGTGGCTTGCTCGATGTACTGCGCAGCGCCGGGGGCGAGAATGCCGCCACCGGACAACAGGATCTCACTGACTTGAACGCCCTCGTGGTGCTCGACGTAATCGAGCGAGAGCGAGAGTTCCGACACGAGGTCTTCGAGCACCGGCGCGATCGCCGTGCTGACTTCGAGTTCGTGTTGCTCGCTGGAGCGCTTGATCGCTTCCGCTTCGATCGATTCGAGGCCCAAGCGACGCGCGACGGCTTGCGTCATGTCCGCGCCGCCGATGTTGATTTCACGGCTGAAGCATGTTTCGCCGCCGCACAGGACGTTGATCGAAGTGCGTGCGGAACCGACGTCGACGAGTGCGATCGCGGTCTCTTTGCCATCTTCCGTCTCTTCAGCGGGCAGGCCACACAGTTCCCACGCGTTGGCGAGTGCGAACAGATCGATGTCGATCGCGATCGGCGTGAGGCCTTGGTTCTGGAGCAACTGAACGCGCTCTTCGATGGCCTTCGTCTTGCAAGCAGCGAGCAGTACCGTCATCTGCTCGTTCTCCTTGCCGGACTTCTTGTCGCCTTCGGTTTGGCCTTGCGGATTGCGCTTGAGCGGTTGGCAATCGAGCTGCACTTCGTCGAGATCGAAGGGCAAGTACTTGTCGGTCTCGAAGCGAATGGCTTGCTTCAAATCGGTGTCCGACATCTTCATCATCGGCACGTAGCGCACGACGACGCTCTGTCCGGACACGGCGGTGACGACGCGCTTGCTCCGGAACTTGCCGGCCTTGAAAGCTTGGTTGACCGCGTCGCTGAGACTTCCGCCGGGCGGAATTTCGACGTGTGCGAAGCCCGTAACGACGGGCTCAGGGCCCTCGAGGGTGATCTCGACGGCTTTGACGACGGAGCTGCCCATATCGAGCCCGACGACACTCTTCTGCTTGCGGAACACGGAACGATCCCCTGTCTCGTAGGCGGTTTTTTCCAACAGGAGTCTCGACGGAGAGACCCACTTGGAACCGGAATGTCCTTCGGAAGGGTTCGCGTGGGAGGTTGAGCACCGAACCTGAAAAGTGCTCGACGCGTTCAGATTCGAGAAACCAGAGTCGGAATCGAGGAGACGTGCGACGAGCCGCGGAAGATTCTTCCGTGAAGCGCGCGCATCGACGCAGTCGCTCGGCTAACGGGCTGTAGCGGCTGATTCGCTAGCAGGATTCGTCCTCATTCGTTGTCGGGCAAGAAGCGAGGACGACCGCGTATCCCGAAGCGATGCGCCGAGGAGGAGCGACGCCGCCCCGCGACGAAGGAGGGCGGAGCCTGCTCCCGAATCAGCCGTTACCTTCCGCTAGCGAGCGTCCATCTCGTCGAATCCGCGCTCGACGACGAGCGCAACGGCTGCGACCAACTCGTTCGCGTCGGCTCCGCGCGCATGCAGGCGCAGGATCGACTCGACAGGCGCGCACAGAGTCATCAGTTCGAGGATGCTCTTGCCGTTGACCTCTTGGTCCTCGCACGCGACGCGGAACTCGCTCGTGAAACGGCCGGCCGTCGTCACGATCTTGTGGCATGGACGAGCGTGCAGTCCGGCCGGATTGACCAAGCGCACGTCGCAGCTGGCCTCCGAGCAGTTCGCAGCACCCGGCCCAGTCTCGGTGTCCGACGCAGTCGGCTCGTGGTCACTCTCGCGCGAAGTCGACACCGCGCTCAGACGCCCGATTTTTCTTCTAGCAGTTCGATCAGCTCGGCCTTGGTTTCGACCTGTAGTGCAAAGCGCCGGAAATCCGCGTCGCGCGAGAGTCGCGCGATCCACTGCATCATCTCGAGATGTTTCGTCGGATCGTGCTTGTCGGTCGGACGATCGGGACGCAGCACCGTGAACACGATGTGCACGGGGGCACCGTCGATCGCAGCCCATGACACGCCGCGTTCGTGAACGGCGAGGCTGCACACGACCGTCTCGAGCCCCTTCAACTTCACGTGCGGGATCGCGACGTTCGTGCCGACACCTGTCGAGCCGGTGCGCTCGCGATCGAGCAGCGCGGCGACGGCACCTTCGCGCAGCGTCTCCGGCAGAGTCTTCGAAGCCACGAGCAGATCGACGATCTCCGCGAGAACCGCTTCTTTCGTGGACGCGCCGAGTTCGACGGTGCAGGACTTGGCTTTGAATGATTTCCAGGTGCTCATGATGTGTCGTCGCCGGGTAGGCAGGAGAGACTAGCGCGCGAGGAAGCGCTGCGCCACGAATGCGAGCGAGCGCACACAGCCGTTTCGCTGTATGCGCTCGCTCGCGAAACCGGGAACGACTCAGCGCCCGCGGCGGCGACCCGGATTCATCTTGTCGTGGTGACGCTTGAGCAGACGCTCCATCCGGGCGAGCGCTTCTTCGAGCGCATTGGCGTGAGCCGCACCGCGCGCGTCGACCACCAGCACTGCGCCATGTCCGACGTTGGCCACGATCTCGACGCGGTGCTCGTCATGCTGTTTTTCGAGCAGCGCACGCATCGAAACGATGCGGTCGTAGAACTTCACGAGGTGCGAGAGCTTCGACTCGACGGTGTCGCGCACGGGAGCGGGATAGTCATGGTGAGGGATCGAGACGTGCGTTTGCATGCCTATTTCCAGCGGGCCAAAGAGCCCGGTAACAAGACCTTCGGAAGCGAAAACACTCGCGAACGCCAGGGGGCGACTCTCGAGGTACTCGACAATGGGGCTGTGAGTTCTCGAACGGAGCGCTGAGCGCTTTCGACGTTCGACACGAGACACGAGTGCGAAACCCACGACTCCACCTTGGCTCCACTCGACGATTCGGTCAAGGGGTCCGAATGCGATACGGTTGCGGCGTCGCCTGCCATACCCGTTTCAGATCGAATCGCGGCGCTCTCGAATCCGCAGGCAATCGTTTCTTTTTTTTTAGCGGGACTTTTTCCCCGCTTTCGAGTTCGGCGAATCCGATTGCGCCTACGCTTGAAAGGCGCCTGGTCGGCCCTCGCCAGCCGTATCGATGCCGCGCAGCACCGGTTCCGCGTACTGAGCCGAGAGAAAATACAAACCGCGAGCAGGCGCGGTGGATCCGACTTCGTGGCGCTTCAGGTTCACGAACGCACGCGCAACGCATTCCGGATCGCGCTTACCCCTACCTACGTCGAGCAACGTGCCCGCGATCGTCCGCACCATGTTGTAGAGGAAGCCGTTCGCTTGGACGACGAACCCCACGCGCGATCGCCGCACCAAGAAGTGCAGCGAGTGAATGGTCCTCACGGTCGTCTTGCGCGGCGAGCCAGTGTTGCCGAAAGCCTTGAAATCATGCGTTCCGACGAGCAGTCGCCCTGCCGCCCGCATGGCTCCGAGGTCGAGCGGATGGCAAGTCCAATGCTGCTGCAACTTGCCGAACACAGGCTCGAAACGCGTGGTCGCGACCACATACAGATAGCGCTTCGAAACAGCATCGAACCGCGCGTGAAAATCGTCGCGACACGTCTCGATACGCCGCACACAGACGCCTTCTGCGACATGCGCGTTGATCGCATGCCGCAACCGATCGTCGGTGAGCGCCGTGTCCACATGCGTATGTGCAACCATCCCGAGCGCGTGCACACCCGCATCCGTCCGTCCCGCGCCGTTCACCACTACAACCTGATTCGTGGCCGCGAGAACCGCGTCCTCCAGAGCTTCTTGAACGGACAAGAAACCGTCCTGCCGCTGCCACCCGAAGAAGCGCGATCCGTCGTAGGCGATTTGAAGGCGCACGTTGCGCATCCACGAAGAGTAGTAAGCAACCCTGCACCTGTCGCCACCAGCGATCCGATCGAGGAGGTCGAGCGAGCTCTGCCGCCCAAGGCACACGCTGCCGCTCGGGGCCACTCTGCCGCTCGAGGCAGACTCGGTCGCACGAGGCAGACTCGGTCGCTCGATGCCACTCCGTCGCTCGAGGCAGACTCGGTCGCTCGATGCCACTCCGTCGCTCGATGCAGACTCGGTCGCTCAAGGCACACGCTGCCGCTCAAGGCCACTCCGTCTCTGAAGCGCAGACTCGGTCGCTCGATTCACGCGCTGCCGAGGCACGCTCCGCCGCTCGAGGCACACTCCGCCGCCACGCCCAAGCCTTCGGCAACAAACCATCCCCTCCTGCCCCTCGCCCACTCTCGGTCGCTCCCGCCAGCTCTTCACCGGAACCAACTCTTCCGCTCCGACTCACTCAGCACACTCCGCCGCCACGCCCCTTTTCTTCTAACAGAACCCCGTGCGCGTGAATGGCGGTACTCCGCCGTTCACGCGCACGGGGTCAGCGATGCGAAGCACGCTTGTGTAGTCCTTTGCTTCCAGC
>JAWXBU010000018.1:0-24055 GCA_034440255.1 Planctomycetota bacterium
CGACAGGGGGGCCCCACTTGGTCGCCGGGCCAGCACACTTGGCCGCCACGCCCCTTTTCTTCTCTTGACAGAATTCCTGGCAGGTGAATGGCGGTATTCCGCCACTCACCTGTCAGGAATCAGCGCTGCGAAGCACGCTTGTGTAGTCCTTTGCTTCCAGTTGCCCTCGCGTTGCTCTCCTGCTTCGTGCGGTGAGAGGGCGATACCGCGCTTCTGAAATCGGAATGAAGCGGCCTCAGAAAAAGGCTCAGCCGACTCGCACGATGGTTTTGGTTCGACGTGATGTCAGTTTGAAATGACGCGCGCGAGCCGCGGGGGAGAAGAGCAGCGCGAGGGCAACTGAAAGAAAAGGACTACACAAGCGTGCTTCGCATCGCTGATTCCTGACAGGTGAGTGGCGGAGTACCGCCATTCACCTGCCAGGAATTCTGTCAGGAGAAGAAAAGGGGCGTGGCGGCCAAGTGTGCTGAGTTCTTCGGACTGTTGGGTCAGCACGGAGGGAAGCGTCGAGACTGTTCGATGTGTGGCGACCAAGTGTGCTGGCCCAGCGACCAAGTGCGACCTCGCTACGACACAGCAGTTCGACCGACGACGTCCCTTGCGGCCCCGCTCTGGCCCAGTTCGGTCCCAACTCGGAATGTTCCAGTGACGGCGAACCTGTCGAGCGCGACCAAGCGCCCGTTCTCGGCACTCACTTCACGCGCGGCGCCAGCAAGCCCATCCCAGTGTCTTGTTCCTGTGGAGAATGCTGCAGTACGAGCTCGCCGCACAACGGATCCAAGTCATCGCGACTGGCGAGGTGCAAAACCGCGCCGATATTCGGCAAGCGGAGCGGCGTCACACCGAGTTGCTCCGCCTTCGCTACTTCAGCCGCAACCCGCACAGCATCGATTCGCTCCGGCAACTCTCTGGCGCCGAACCAGATCGGCGTCGAGGCCAAATCGAGCGCCAAAGTCCCATCGCGATTGCGCTTCGACGGCACGATCGCGATCACACGACCGGACTGTTCGCCATGATTGATGCGCTCGACCGTTTCCGTGCCCGCATACAACACCGGCTCTTCCATCTGTGTCGGTTGGACCAAGCCGGTGTCGACCTCGAGCACCACGAGCCAACCCGCGTCGAACGTCGGTTTCTCAGCACGCCACTCGTGAGTCCAAGCTTTTTGGAGAGTGAACGGCGTCGCCACAACGATCGCGTGCACGCCGCCGACTTTCGGATTCGCAACGACCACAGGCCGACGATTCTCGACGGCGACCGTCGGCGAAAGCGTGCTGTACAACGCGAGCGCAAGACCGGTGACGGCGCACAGAACGATGATCTTCTTCATGGGTTCGTTCCTCTCACCGCACGCACAAGGTCAAGTCGTCGAAACCCAAACGCCCCGCCGGTGTGCCTGTAGGCTCACCGAACAAGAAGTCGATCCGCGTGAGATTGGACAGATCGAGCTGCGACGCTCCACGCCGGAAATCGCGGATCGGAATGCGCACGGTTTCGAAATCCGCACCCCAACCCTGGCCTCCGCCACAACCGGTCCGCATGTACGGCTCTTCGATGCCGCCACCGTAGGTTCCGATGTGGATCGAGCTCTCGGTCCCCCACGCATCGGCCAATCGGACCGTGAACGTCAGATCCTTGAGCTCCGACAAGGTGGCCGCCGCGCGCGGAAGTTGTGCAGCCCGGAAGCTGATGAATTGATACGGCGTCCAGTCCGGAACCGCCGGTACCGTGTCGAACGAGAGGAAGAACCCCGGACCATTCCATTCGAACACGATACCGCGCGTCGTGTCATTCGTGCCACCGAGCGTGATCCCGTTCATCGGATCCGTCGCACTCGCCGTGAACACCGTGTCGAGGTCGTCGAAGCGTCCTTCCACGAGACCCGGCGTGTTCCACACCATCGCACCGCCCGAGCTCGCGATGCCCGGCCCGTTCGCCACCTGGAAGTCGTCGATGATGAAGTCGCCGACGGCCGGATCTTCGCGGTACATCAGATCGATGTTGACGCACACCGATTGCGACGTGCCCGGCGAACGGAATTCCTCCCACTGGCGATAGAAACACTCGCGCGCGACGTCGACACCTTCGAAGTAGTGCTTCGCGAGCGGCAGCAAGTAGGCCTTCATCAAGGCGTGCGTGTCCGTGCGTGAGATCTGGCACGGCCCGGCGGTGAACGTCGACGTCGCACCGCCGTGGAACGAGCCGTGTCCGACTCCGTGCAACGAGATCGATTGACGCGTCTTCGTCGCTCGATCGTGCAAGTGGAAGGTCTGGCACTGCTCGCAACTCGGGCAACCGTTCACGTCGTCGTCGCCGCCACCCGTCCACAGGCTGAACGGCACGTCGTGCGGGTTCGAGATCGTGAGCCCCTGAAAATCGGTAGGCGCAATGCTCGAGACGAAGCGCAGGGACTGCTTGGTGAAATTCACCGGCGTGTACGTGCCGTCGAAGATGCGGTCGTACGCGATGACGACGCCCTCTGCACCGCGACTATGTCCGATCCACCCGATGCGCGTGGTGTCGAGGTGACCTTGCAGCGCTCCGCCCGCGATCGTGGTCAGGTGCGAGAGCAAGTATTCGGTGTTCGTGAGCGTGGTCGTAGCCGCCGCCTCGGGCCCAGGCATCGTGTTGTTCTGATGGCTCATCACGATCACGCCGTACGACGCGAGGTGCGTGCCGATGTGGTCGTACCATGTGTAATCGTGGCCGTTTCCGTGACTCACGACGATCAACGGCAGCGCACCGAGCGCGGCGATGTTCGTCGGGTAGTAGAGATCCTGTCCGAGCAACGCACCGCCGCTGTAGATGACTTCCGTGACGGCGTAAGGACCGGGCAGCGCGGTCGGCGCCAAGATGTAGAGTCCCGGTTCATCCTGGACGCCGTCGATCCAATCGCCGGTCGAGAGCAGCGCATCGTGATCGAAATCGACGACGACGTCGTAGCCGACACCTAGAGATGCGCCCGCGGCTCCGCTCAAGAGGCCGGTGTCGATCACGAGACGATTGGCGGTCACGTCTCCCGCTTGAACCGTGATCGGGCGCGGCGTGCCCGATACGTCGACGAGCGCACCATCGAGTTCCCACTGCGCGCTGGTGCGATGCGCGACGACGTAGACATCGGCAGTCGCGCCCACGAGCTGCGGATATTGATCCGTGTCGAACGCGATCTCGACTGACGAGCCTTCGAACCAAGCGCGCTCGTAAGTGAACCACGGGTATTCCTGCACCGAACGACCGGCGAGATCGATCGACACGATCCCTGGCGGCAATTGGGGCAGCGCAGTGGCGGAAGCGACGGGGACGACCGAGGCAAGCAGTCGGGCTAGTTTCACGAGGCGTGTGACTCCTACAGACGAAAGTACCACGATCTAGCGCGCGCGTGGCGCTCGGCTACCCGATCAAATGCGCTTCTTCGACACGCCGTGCGCGCGAGCTCCGAAATCGATCAGGCGCGCCAGCATCGAACGCATCTCGCTGCGGCGCACGATCGCGTCGACTTGACCCTTTTCGACAAGGAATTCCGCGCGTTGGAAGCCCGGCGGGAGCTCTTGTTTGAGCGTCGTCGCGATGACCCGCGGACCGGCGAATCCGATGAGCGCACCGGGTTCGGCGAGCGTCACGTCGCACACGGATGCGAAAGAAGCGGTCACGCCGCCCGTCGTCGGATTGGTGAGCACACAGATCGAGAATCCGCCCGACTCGTTCAAACTGGCGAGTGCTGCCGACGTCTTGGCCATCTGCATCAACGACAACATGCCCTCGTGCATGCGTGCGCCGCCGGAGCTCGTGAAAATGACGAGCGGTTCGCGGCGCGTGCGCGCGAGGTCGCACGCGAGAGCGATCTTCTCGCCGACGACTTCGCCCATCGATCCGCCCATGAACGAGAAGTCGAGCACGGCGAGAACGATCGGACGCTCGTCGATCGTGCCCGTGCCGAGGATCAAGGCCTCGTTCTGTTTCGTGCGCTCGACGGTGCGCCGGACCTTTTCGCTGTAAAGCACCGAGTCTCTGAAGTGCAAACGATCGAGCGCAGTGAGCTCCGCGTACAGTTCCTCGAACGTGCCCTCGTCCATCACCATCTTCACGCGCGCACGACCGGGCAGCGTGAAGTGGAACTCGCAGGCCGGGCAAACCATGCCCTTTTCCTCGAGTTCCTTGCGGTAGATCATCTGCCCGCAGCTCTCGCACTTGAGCCACAGACCTCCGGGCATCTCCTTTTTCTTCCAGCGCGAGCGCTTCTCTTGCTGGAGCGGTGCTTCGAGATCTTCCTTCGTGACGTCGGACTCGCCGTACGCGCCGTCGTCCTCGCGCTCGGGCTCCAACTTCGCTCGCGGCTCGTCGAGGATCGGCGGAACCGCTTTCGCGGCGCGCTTCTCCTCGGGCTTGTCGTTCGACTTCTTCTTGCCGCGCGGTTCTGGATCGGTGGGACGTGTGCTCATGAATTCAGGGGGCATGCGTCAGTCTCGCGGTAGAGGCCTCGGCGCCGGCGCGAAACCGCGCGAGCGTCGCGTTCATGTCGGGAACACCGAACAAAGCCGAGCCCGAGACCATCACATCGGCACCCGCAGCGGCGCACAACGGGATCGTCTCGGCGTTCAAGCCGCCGTCCATTTCGACGTGGCCCTCGAAGCCGTGCGCTCGCACGGCGCGGGTCTTCGTGAGCACGTCCGGAATGAATTTTTGGCCCCCGAACCCGGCGAAAACACTCATGACGAGCACGAGGTCGACGGCGTCGAGGATGGGCAGGATGCGCTCGATCGGAACATCCGGATTGAGCGAGATGCCGACCACCTGGATGCCCAGGCGGCGGAATTCGGCGACGGTGGCGCGGGCTTCGCGCTCGCCGGCGCAGGTCTCGATGTGAAACGTCAGAACGTGGGCGCCGGCGGCGGCAAAAGCAGGCGCGTAGCGGAGCGGCTCGCTGAGCATCAAGTGCACGTCCAGCGGGACGCGGGCGACGCGCTTGAGGGCCGAGACGACCGGCGGTCCGATGGTCAGATTGGGCACGAAATGGCCGTCCATGACGTCCACGTGCAGCCAATCGGCGCCGGCGTTCTCCGCGCGGCGTACCTCGGATTCGAGGTTGGCGAAGTCCGCCGAGAGGATCGACGGCGAGATGAGGATCGGGCGCTTCATCGAGAGGGCGCCCAGCATAGTCTCTGGAGCCTCACGAGTCAGATAGCGCGTTTTTCGGGCCTGGGGTGCGCTCAGCGGGGCGTTTGGAGCACCGCGATGCCGGGCAGCAGGGTCCCCTCGAGGAGTTCTAGGCTCGCCCCGCCGCCGGTCGAAATGTGCTTGATCTGCGCGGCCAGGCCGAGCATCTCGATCGCCGCGACGGAGTCCCCGCCGCCGATGACCGTGTAGCCGGGGCAAGCAGCGACGGCTTTGCCGACGGCTGCGGTCCCGGCGCGGAACGCCTGCCACTCGAAGACGCCCATCGGGCCGTTCCACACGACCGTCTTCGCGCTCGCGATTCTGTCTGCGAACAGTCGCTGCGTTTTCGGGCCGATGTCGAGGCCCATCAGGCCGTCCTGAATGTCGACGGCGTCCACGGGGATCGCCTTCTCGCTCTCGGCGAAGGCTGCGGCGCACACGTGATCGAGCGGTAGGAGCACTTCGACCTTGCGCGCGTCCGCTTTCGCGAGTGCCGCCTTCACGCTCTCGATCTGATCCTGTTGCACGAGCGACTTGCCGACCTTGTGGCCGCGCGCGGAGAGCAACGTGTACGCCATGCCGCCGCCGACGAGGATCGTCGAAACCTTGTCGAGCAAGTTGTCGATCACGGCGAGCTTGTCACTGATCTTCGCGCCACCCAGGATCGCGACGTACGGCGTGGCCGGCTTCTCGAGCACGCGTTGGAACGCGGCGATTTCCTTTTCGAGCAAGCGCCCCGCGCACGACGGCAGGATGCGCGCGACGCCGCACACCGACGCGTGATCGCGGTGCGAACTGCCGAACGCGTCGTTCACGAACACGTCGCCGTTTTGCGCGAGCTCTTTGGAGAACGCGGCGTCGCACGTTTCGTCACCGGGGTGAAAACGCACGTTTTCCAGCAGGATCAGGCTCTTCGGCGAGGCCGTTTCGATTCGTGCACGCACGTCGGCGCCGATGCAGTCGTCGAGCTTCACGACGTCGAGTCCGGACAACTCCTTCAAGCGCGCAGCCACCGGCGTGAGGCGCATCGACTCGACGACCTTTCCCTTCGGACGACCGAGGTGGCTCATCAGGACAGGCCGACCGCCGCGCTTCAGAATTTCTTGGATCGTCGGGAGCGCCGCACGAATGCGCGTGTCGTCGGTGATCGCACCGCGCTCGTCCTGCGGCACGTTGAAGTCGACGCGCACGAGAACGCGTTTGCCCTTGAGATCCAAATCGTCGAGTCGCGGCGCTTGAAGGTTCATCGCGGTCACTTCACAGCGGTTTTCGCAGGCGTTTTGTCGCTCATCTTGTGCGCGAACAACATGAGGTCGACGACGCGCATGCTGTAGCCCCACTCGTTGTCGTACCACGACACGACCTTGATCATGTTGTCCCCCATGACCATCGTCGACAGCGCGTCGAAGATGGAACTGGCCGGATTGCCGATGATGTCGGCCGACACGATCGGATCGGTGCAGTACTCGAGCACGCCCTTCATCGGTTTCGCCGCGGCGGCCGAGAACGCTTTGTTCACTTCGTCGACGGTGACCTTCTTCTTGAGGATGCACACGAGGTCGATCATCGAGCCGTCCGGCACCGGCACGCGCATCGCGACGCCGTCGAGTTTGCCCTTCAAACGCGGCAACACTTCGCCGACGGCGCGCGCAGCACCCGTCGTCGTCGGAATGATCGAGAGCGCCGCCGCGCGCGCGCGACGCAGGTCTTTGTGCGGCAAATCCAGGATGTTCTGATCGTTCGTGTACGCGTGCACGGTCGTCATCAAGCCGCGCTCGATGCCGAACGCTTCGTCGAGAACCTTCGCGACCGGCGCCAAGCAGTTCGTCGTGCACGACGCGTTGCTGATGATCTTGTGCTCCGGCTTCAACTCGTCTTCGTTCACGCCCATCACGATCGTCGCGTCGATCGCGTCCTTCGCGGGCACGGTCAAGATCACTTTCGCGGCACCCGCGTCGATGTGCTTCTGGCAGCCGTCCCGGCTCGCGAAGACACCCGTCGCTTCGACCGCGAAGTCGATGCGGTTCGCTTTGTGCGGCAACTGCGCCGGATCCTTGATCGCCGTGATCGCGATCGTCTTGCCGTTGACGACGATGGCATTGTCCTTGGCCTCGACCGTGCCGTTGAACTTGCCGTGGATCGAGTCGTACTTGAGCAAGTGCGCGAGCGTCTTCGCGTCCGTCAGATCGTTGATGTGCACGACTTCGACGTCGTTGCGCTCGGCGCAGATGCGGAAGACGTTGCGACCGATGCGGCCGAAGCCGTTGATGGCGATGCGCATGCTCATGTGGATCTAGCTCTTCTCTGGGGTAGGGATGCGTTTTGGATTCAGGGGGGAACGGACCGTTCGAGCGGCGGGATCTGCTCGCCTCGCGGCAGGGAGCGCGCTTCGAAACACGGGTAGAAAGTGGGTTTTCTGCTGCGCGAGCGCAACGGTGCCCAGTGCCGGTTCAGAGCGCGCGTTTCCTTCTCGTTATCGGGGACCGAGGGTACTGCGCCTCGCGGGAGGGATCAACGTGCTCTGCCCCTCTCGAATTCGCGGCGAGAGTGCCCCGATGACGCGTTGGGAGAGCTACCTTCGCTGCCGCAGCGAGAGATCCGCTGAACGCCACCATGACGAACAGAGGCAAGTCCACAAAAGAGCCCGCACATGCGAGCGGTCCCTTCGCGTCGACGCGTTGGGCTGCTCTGGCCGGAGCCGTCGGAATCGCGGCCGACGCGCCGGTTGCGATCGCGCTCTCGGGTGGAGCGGACAGCGTGTACCTCATGCACGTCGTGGCGAGTGCGCTGCCGCGTCCGCGCGTGCTCGCGGTTCACGTCGATCACCGTTTGCGAGGCGAGGAGAGCGAACGCGACGCTCGTTTCGCTGCGCGTTTGTGCGACGAATTGAACGTCCCCTTCCGTCGCGTCGAGGCCGCGCTCGCGGACGGCGCCGACTTGGAAGCGCGCGCGCGCGAGGTGCGCTACGCCGCGTTGCGCCAAGTCGCGCTGGAAGCGGACATCGGGATCATCGCCACCGGTCATCACTCGGACGACGCGCTCGAGACCTTGTTGCAACGCCTCGTGCGCGGTACGTCGATCGCCGGTCTCGCGGGGCTCGAGCGACGCTTGACCAGCACCGCCGCGATGACGAGTCGACCCGGTGGGCGATCGGCGCCGGCGCGCGAGATCGTCGTCGTGAGGCCGTTGATCGCGCTGCGTCGCGAAGAAGTCCGCATTGGCCTCAGCGCCGCCGGGCACGCGTGGATCGAAGACAGTTCCAACGCCGGGTCACGCTTCACGCGCAATCGGATCCGCCACGGACTGCTGCCACAACTCGAAGAAATTGCCGGGAAAAGCGCCGTTTCCAACCTGCGCGCGTTCGGCACCGCGATCGAGGAACTCGAGGGACACTGTGCGGCGCTCACAGCCGACATCCATTGGAGTCCCCCCGCGCACGCAGACTCGCGCCGCGGCGCCGCGCAGATCTTGCCCGGAGGAACATTGGCACGAGCGCGACTCGCGTGCTTGCCCCGCGCGCTCGTGTCGCGCGCTCTGTGGCGCCTCTTGACCGAAGGCGTCGGTGCGGCGCCCGCGCAGAAAACTCTCGCCCGCATCGTCGACGACATCACACAGGGACGCACCGGGTTCCACGCCCTGCCGCGGGACTACTCGCTGCAGTTGCGCTCCGCCGAGTTGTGGCTCGAAGGACCCGCGCAACTGCCGAGTGGAGCGAAAAGCGTGGCCGCGCGATCGAAGCACGCCCACGAATTGCCTTTCGAAGAACTCGTTCATCGAGGACACGCCGTGCTGCCTCTGGCGGTCCCCGGACGAGTGACCTTGCACGACGGTCGTACGATCGAATCGAGCATCTTCGAAGTCGGTGCGCGCGCGCCGATCTCGCGCTCGAGCCTCGTCGTCGAACTCGACCGCGATCTCGTCGAGTCTCCTCTTCATGTGCGTTTTTCGCAGACTGGGGATCGCTTCTTCGGACTCGGCGCGCCGGGATCGAAAGCGCTCTCTAAATTCCTCGCCGACGCCGGCGTGCCGCGTGGAAGTCGCGCTTGTGTTCCACTCGTCGTCGCCGGATCGGAGATCGTCTGGGTCGCTGGCATCCGGCCGGCGGCGCGTGTGTCGGTGACCGAGCGCACCACGTGCCGATTGATGCTCGCGCTCGTGTCGAAAGAGTCCGCGACCGGGCCGCCGGGCGGGCCTTCCAAGGCGCCCAAACTGCCGTTCGACGAGCGGTGACTTCCGCCTCCCGCGCGGGTACCTTTCGGGCTCGCGTCGCCGAGCTTCCTCCGGTCTTGACGAACACACTCGAACACAATCTGGCGCGCGTGCGCCAAGGCATCGTCGACGCTGCACGCAGTGCGGGTCGAGCGCCTGAAGCCGTCGAACTCGTCGCGGTCACGAAAACGGTCGACGCGGAGACGGCGCTCGCACTCGCGGCGTTGGGCGCGACCGAACTGGGCGAGAATCGCGTCGATGAATTGGAGCGCAAGAGCGCGCTCTTCAGGAGCGCTTCCGTCCCCTGCCGCTGGCACTTCGTCGGCCACGTGCAAACGAACAAGGCCGCACGTATCGCAGCATGCGCGGACGTGGTGCACTCGGTGGATTCGGTGCGACTCGTCGAAACGCTGGATCGGAACGCCTCCCATGTGGGACGATCGCTGGGCGTGTACTTGCAAGTGAAACTGCATCCCGAGGCGAACAAGTCCGGATTGGATCCGCTCGACCTGGCCGATGCCGTCCTGGCCGTGCGAGCGGCGAGCAGTCTGCGTTGGTGCGGATTGATGACGATGGCGCCGCTCGTCGCGGACGAAGTGCGCGCGCGCGAACTCGCAGACGACGTGTTCGCGCGCTTGGCGACGCTCGGGCGTGAGCACGGCTCCCCCGGCCTGTCGATGGGCATGAGCGACGACTACGCACTCGCGATCCAACACGGTTCGACGTGTGTACGCATCGGCAGTGCACTCTTCGAAGGTCTCTCGACGCGCAGGATCGGCGCATGAGTGAGTCGAGCGCCGATCGTTGGCTCTTGGAAGTGACGGGCGCGTCGCGTCCGCCGGCTTCGATGCCGCTCTCGGGCGTGCTCGTCGTGGGCAGCGATCCCAAACGCGCCGGTTACGTCGTCACCGGCGACGGCGTCGAGTCCGCACACTGTGCGATCGGTCGCACCAAAGGCGGCGGTTTCGCCGTCAAAGATCTCGGGACGAACGCCGGCACGATCGTGAACGGCAAGCGCGTCGAGAGTGCGCGGCTCGCGGCGGGCGATGTGCTCGCGCTCGGTTCCGTGACGATGCGCGTCGTCGATCCGGACGCGCCCGCTCGTGCACCGACGCCGCAGAAAAACCAACAGAGGGTCGGGCTCGACATCGTCGAACTCACGCGGTCCCTGCCGCCGCTGCCGACGAAGTTGGAGCTCGCGTCCGAGACGACGCTGCGTCCGTCCCCGCTGCCCTCGATCCCCGGCTACAAGATCGATCGACGTGTCGGTCGCGGCGGCATGGGCGACGTGTACCTGGCCGAGCAGATCAGTCTCTCGCGTCAAGTCGCGCTCAAGATCCTGAGCCAGCGCTTCGAGGAGAATCGCGATTTCGTGCAACGTTTCCAGGCCGAAGCGCGCGCGGCCGCGGCGCTCAACCACCCCAACGTCGTGACCGTGTACGACGTCGGCGAGGCCATGGGCAAGCACTATCTGTCCATGGAATTCATGGACCGCGGCAATCTCGAGGACCGCCTCAAGAACGGCGCGAAGATCGAGGAGCGCGAAGTGCTCGGCATCCTGCGCGATGCAACCTCGGGACTCGTCTACGCCGAAGCGCGCGGCATCGTGCATCGCGATCTGAAGCCGGCGAACTTGATGCAGAATCACGTCGGCACGACGAAGATCGCCGACCTCGGCCTCGCCACGCACGTCGAGAGCGAAGAGGCACAGCCGGCCGACAAGAAGATTTTCGGCACGCCGCACTTCATGTCGCCCGAACAAGTGCGCGGCGAGCGCGTCGACTCGCGCTCCGACTTGTATTCGCTCGGCGCGACGGCGTATCGCTTGCTGACGGGCCGCACGCCGTACGAGGGCCGCGACGCACGCGAAATCGTCAAGGCCGTCTTGCGCGACGAACCCAAGTCGATGCGCGAGTTCGTGCCGGAACTGTCGGCCGGCACGTGCGCGCTCGTCGAACGCTTGATGAAGAAGGAGAGCGCGCAACGCTATGCGTCGGCCTCCGAGACGCTCGCGGAGATCGAGCGCTTGCGCAATCCGTCGCAACACGCTGTGACGATCGCGCCGGGCACGACGGCCAAGAAGAGCTCGAAAGGCGCGCTTTTCGTGCTGTTTTTGGCCCTCGCCGGCGGCGGCGGCGCATTCTGGTGGAACACGCGCAATCAGGTCCATCCTTTCGATCCGGTGGTCCAAAATCCGTCGATCGCGTCGGATCCGAGCGCCGGTGAGCCGGATCCCGCGTCACCCGACGACGGCGATGCAACGGCGAAGAGCGAACCCATCAGCGGTGGAGCGACGACGAAGTCGGACGGCAAGGACGACAAAGAACTGCAGCTCTTCGAAGCGCAGGGCAAAGTCGCGTTGCTCGAATTGCTCGGATCGGAGATGCCCGACACCGTGAAGCGCGAGGCGTTGCGTGCGCTCGCTGCGCAATTCCAAGGCACGGCTGCTGCCTCCGAAGCGCTCGAAAAAGCCGACGCGATCACGAACCGCTTGCTCGCCGAAGCCAATGCGACGACCGCGCGCAAGACGGGAGTCGATGCGATGATCGCGAAGCTGCGCGACGTCGCGAAGCTCGACGACGTGCCGCCGCATCCGGGGCGCTCGTACCTCGCGATGAGAGCAGTCGACGGTCAAGCGCCTCTGCGCGACTATCCCGAATTCGTCGATCAACGGAAGATGCTCGAAACGGTCGTCGCGCGCACGGCGACGGCGTACGTCGATCAGATCCTGACCGAAGCCGGTCGCAAACTCGATCGCGGTGATTACGACGGCGGTCTCGCTCAGATGACGGCACTGATGCCGGTGTTCGATCTGCCCGAATTTCCGGCGGGCGAAGGCCCCTCCGGTGTCTCGGAGCTCTACGAAAAGGGCCGCATCGCTCGCGAGCGTTTGCACACGCTCGAACAGACGCGCGACGTCTTCGAGAAACGGCGCGAGCGCGAAGACGCCCTCACGATCGCACTCGGATTCGGCGGCGCAAGCGGACTCGAGCGCGACTTGCGCAGCTTCGATTTCGTGGCTGCAAAGCAGCGCGTCGATGCGTTGATCACGAAGTTGGGCGTGGGACCGGCGCGCGCGAGCCTGAACGAGTTGAGCCTCGACTGCGACCGCGCGCGCAACGCCATCGAAACGTTGACGCGCGAATGCTCGAGCAACGGTTGGCGTCGCAAGAGCTTCACCGATCCGCGCGAGAAGAAGAGCGTGACGCGCAACGCGACGGGTGCCGACGCGATCGGACTCCTCTACGAGGGCGAGGGCGGCGCGGCGGATTTGGTCCCGTGGTCGGCTTTCGGCGGCAACACGAAGGAACTGTCGAAGCTCTTCTTCGAGCGTCTGACGCGTGACTGGACCGGTGCGGAGTTGCATGCGATCGCGGCACTCCTGAAGATCCAAGCGTGCATCGAAGTCGTCGACATGTCGGCGAAGATGCTCGACGCGCAGAAGAAGGCCAATTTCACCGAGTCGAATCAGCGCGAGGTGCTCGAGATCGGCAACACGCTCTCGACGTGGAGCTCGCGCGCGCCGGACGAGAAGGACGAAATCGCACGCGAGATGTCGGCGGCGTCGATTCTCGCCGTGGGCTTGAGGCAGATGACCGAGACGCAGTGGTCGACGGCGGTCAGTCAGATCGAACGCTTGCTCTACGAATGCCCAGGCACCTTGATCGTGCGCCTGCTCTCGAACGGTAAGCCGCCCGAGGAACCGAAGTGAATTCGATGAGCGCGCAGGAAAACACGCTCGACGAGTCGTGCGTGCGTGCACTCGACGGCGGTCGCGCGACGAGCCTCAGCGTGCGCGCGCAACCCGGCAGCCGTCGTTCGGGCCTCATCGGATTCTGGAACGGAACGCCCAAGATCGCGGTCACCGCGCCACCTGAAAACGGTCGCGCGAACGAAGAGATCGCGCGCGAGATCGCTGCTGTGTTCGGGCTGAGACCTGCGGCCGTGACGCAAGTCGGCGGCGCGAAGTCGCGTGCGAAAACATTCCGACTCGAGTGCGCACCGGACCGGGTGCTCGCGCGGTTGAGGGAGTGGCGCGCAGACATCGCGAAACCGGGCGCTCCCAATCTGGACGAGCGAAACATCGCCGACGAGCGAGGGCAAGCACCGTGAGCGGATGCAAATTGGACGAAGCCGTGGGCAAGGCCGCCGCAGAACTGGGCTCGCGTGCATTGCCGCGACCGGATGCGTTTCTCTTCCTCGGCACGGGGCTCGGCATGTTGCCGTCGAAGTTGTCGCGCTCGACACGCGTGCAACTCGGCCGCATAGGCGGCGTCCCGAAACCGTGGCGCGACACCATCCTCGTGGCCGGTTTCCTGGGTGAAACGCCGGTGTGGGTGATGGAAGACGCGCCTGGCGCGCCCGAGCACGGCAGTGGCGAAGCGCACGGCGAGGCACCGTGGGTGCGCGCGTTTCCGTGTTGGCTCGCAGCCGCAGCCGGAGCCCCCGTGTGCGTGCACACATCCGCGGGGCTCGCGCTCGAGAGTCGCACGAATCCAGTGCCGCCGCTGTCGCTCGCGCTCGTGAAGGATCACATCAACCTGTCGGGTCGCACGCCGCTCATCGGACTCGGTGAGTCGAAGCTAGGGCCCCTGTTTCCCGATCAGTCGCGATTGCATTTGGAATCCTTGCGCAAGGCAGCCCTCGCTCGCGGAGCGAGGTTGGGAGTACCGCTCGTCGAAGCGATCGCCGCGTGCACGCTCGGTCCGGCGCTCGAAACACCGGCGGAACGGATGTTCTGGGCGCGCGCGGGAGCCGATGTCGCCGTGCAAGGTCTCGAGATGCCACTGCTCGCCGCCGCGCACTCTGGTCTCGCGATGCTCGCGATCGTGTGTGTGACCGATGCTGGCGAGGGCATCGACGACATGAACACGATGGTGCGCAACGCCGACAAGATGGCGCCCGCGTTGGAGGACTTGATCGCTTCGCTCGCGCCCGACCTCGCGAAGGCTGCGAACGAACTGGGCGTCGAAGAAGTCTGATGAGCGAGCGCCGCATCGCCGTGTTCGTGTCGGGCGGCGGACGTAGTCTCGAAAATCTGGCGCTCGAAATCGAAGCCCGGCGACTCGATGCCACGATCGCAGTCGTCATCACGAACAAGGCCGGGTGTGGAGCGCTCGCACGCGCGCAACGCTTCGGGATCCCTGGCGTCGTCGTCGACCCCGACAAGAAACTCGTCGCCGCCGATTTTTCGCGCGACGCGTTCGCGGCAGCGACCAGCTTCGGCGCGGATCTCATCGTGCTGGCCGGATTCTTGCGCTTGCTCGAGATCCCACCTGCGTGGCTCGGTCGTGTGATCAACATCCATCCGAGTCTCTTGCCCGCGTTCGGCGGCAAGGGCTTTCACGGACACCATGTGCACGAAGCCGTGCTCGCGAGCGGAGTGTGGTTCACGGGCTGCACGGTTCACTACGTGACGAACGAGTACGACGCCGGTCCGATCCTCTTGCAGCGCGCTATCGAAGTGCGCGCCGACGACACGCCCGACGCACTCGCCGCGCGCGTGTTCGAAGAAGAGAAACGCGCACTGCCTGAAGCGATCACGCTGCATTTCGCCGAGGATCTGCGGTCCGTGCGCGCGCGACAGCGGACACGCTGACGACGGAGTGCGCTCGCGCGACTTCCCGCGAGCGATTAGCTCAGTCCCTGGGGCCGTGCGCGCCGAGGCGGCGGGAAGTTCCTCAAGCAGAGAGACTCCGCTTCGTTCAGCGTTCGAAGCGTTGATCGTCGAGTTTCGCGAGTAGAAGTCTGGCCGCCAACTCGTGCCCGGCCGGGGACCAATGGCACGCCGGGCCGAATACGCGGACTCCGGCAGTTTCGGCTTCCATGTCGGCGGCACGCGTCGGAATGCACCAGATCGCGAGCTGCTTGCAGGACTCTTCGATCGCGGTTTCGATGCGCCTGGACTCCTGGTAGCCGTCGTACGTGCAGTGCGGGATCACGATCACCAGGAGCTTCGCACCGATCGCGTCGGTCGAACGCTTCAATCGTGCGAGCAAGTGCGCGGACAGTTGCGCGTGCCGGTCGAAGTCGGTATCCGACGCGAAAGCACCGCGCGAATGCGCGAGGCGAGCCCACAACGTCGCCAGACCCGCCCACGCGTACGAGCGCGGTCCAGATGCGCTCGCGATCGTCGCGCGCACGACTGCGGGCGGCGGCACCGGTACTCCTGCGAGGCTCAAACTCTCGTTTTTCAGCTGAAAACAGGGCTTCTGCGCTTCGCGGAAGGTGAGGCCGTTGCGCCTGAAGTCGTCGACGAAATAGCCGACGACGACGAGGGCCGGATTGTGCGTCACACCTTCCGTCTCGAACGCGAGCACCTGCTGATCGAGCCCGTGCCCGTTCGCGGCCAGGTTCACCACCGTTCGATCGCGCAGGCTCTCCGCGAACTTCGCCGCGTACGTCTCGTCGTCGCGCACTCCCAATCCGTACGTGAACGAGTCGCCCAGGAACACGACGGGACGCTTCGACGCGTCGATCGCTGCCGCATCAGGTGTGACGCGATGACCATCCGCGTCGTGCGTCACGCCGTCGCCGTGGAAATCGCGGCGCATGCGCCAGCCCAGCTGCGCGTCGTACTCGATGTCGGGCGCGAGATCCGGCGTCGTTGCAAAGTGTGCGCGCCAGTACGCGTCGCTCGCGGGATCGAGGAGAGCGGTCGGCGACACGAACGCCCGCAAGGTGACTTCGGCCACGCAGATCGCCAGCGTCACTCCGATCGCGAATGCGATCACGATGCGGCTTCGACCGCGTCGCACGTATTCCTCACCGTCGACCAAGGCCGATTCAGTCTGCCTCAATCTTCGGTCAGATGACACAGCAGAGCCGCGAGGCTGAGCACGTCGTCGGCATTGTGCTGGAACACGCCTTCGAGCCGATGCGGTCGGCCCCCGAGGAAATCGAACCACGCCGCCGGTGCAAAGCTGCCGGGCAGGTCGTCCGGGCGCACGACGCCGACGAGTTCGCGCTCGAGCGTCTTCAACTTGCAGTTCTCGAAGCGACCGCGGTGCGCGCGACGCAGCGGATGGTAGAGGTCGAGGTGGATCGTCGTCGCGAAGGGGGGCGTCACGCCGTGCAAACGCATCTTGTCTTCGAGTCGATGTCGATCGAACGACTTGCCGAAGAACGACACGAGCACCGAGGCGTCGGCGATGCGCGCGGCGACTTCCTCGAGCAAGTTTTTCTCCTCTGCTGGATGCGGCAAGAAGCCTTGCCACAGCTCGAAGCTCTCCCCCGTGAAACGCATCAAGCCCACGAGGAAAACGTAGGTTCCGGCACCGCCCGCGAGGCCCGTCGTCTCGGTGTCGAAAAAGACGGCGCGGGTGAGGTCGACTTGGTTGAGACGCTCGTCGCGCGCTCGTTCGGCGAGGACGGTGCGCGGCACGTCGAACACGCTCGCCAGACTTTTCGATCCGTGGCAATGCTCGCGCGCGAATTGTCGGATGCGGGCCGAAACGCCTTGCGCATCGAGTTCGAGCTCGCGCGGCGGTTCCGACGACAGTTCACGCACCGGCAGCGGGATGACGTCGCCCAACGAGCGTGCGAGCGGAGCGTGGTTCGCGCGCGTGACTCGCGCATCGATCGGCTGGGTCTCCCCCGCTGCGTCGTCGGAATTCGTCGATGCGGCACTCGCGGTCACTGGAACCACCGCCTCGTCGCTGGCGAGGCGCGCATGCCGCCCGAGTGAATCGAACACACTGCGACGCGCGGTCGGATCGCGCTCGAGCGCGGATTCCGCCGACGGTTTCGTGCGGCGAGCGAGTTGCCGCTTCAAGCGATCGCGGATCGAATCGTCGCTCACGTGGACAGCGCTTGCTCTTCGTCGGCTGCGAGTTCGCACTCACGCGGCGTCGGTCCGTGCGCGCAGTGCTCGAGGACCTGACGCGCGGTCCTCTTGCCGAGTGGACCGACCTCTTCGACGGGCCCGACACAGCCGGGACACCCGCTGACACACGGACAATGCGCGACGACGTCGAGCGCAGCGGTGCAGAGATCGCGCCAACAGCCGAACAGGATCTCGGCGAGACCGACGCCGCCTTGCACCGCGTCGTAGAGGATCAACGTCGGGCGACGGAAATGCGGCGAGCGCACGTGGGCCGACAAGCCCAGATCTGACGGTTGACAGCGCAAGTAGATCGGCGCCACGCGGCGCAAAATCGTGCCGACGCCGCGCCACGATGCGCCGCGGTCACCGCCGACGAGCCCGAGGTCGAACGCGGTCGCTTCGGAGAGCGTCAGCACGAACGCTTCGGTGTCGAGTTCCTCAGGCGGCAAGTGGATGTCTTCGGCGCCGACCGATTCGCGCGTGTAGAAGCGCACTTTCTTGTACATCGTCGCGAGCGTCGTGACGTGCACTTCGCCGCGCCACACGGACAGGTCTTCACCCGCCGGATCGGCCGCAATGGGCAGGGCTGTTTCATCGAGGGATGCTTGTGTGAACGGGTGCGCTACGGGGGCCTC
This sequence comes from Planctomycetota bacterium, assembly GCA_034440255.1. Taxonomy (GTDB): domain Bacteria; phylum Planctomycetota; class UBA1135; order UBA1135; genus JAEUIA01. The sequence continues at coordinate 17,824 of JAWXBU010000018.1, forward strand.
GAGCCGCGAGCGGCGCGCACGCTCCTCCAAACGCAAGACGCGCACCGCGACGTCGACTTCGGCTTCGGTGAAGTAGTCGCTTTCGACCGCGCGCACGTACGCGCGACGATTTTCGTAGTCGAAGCGCTCGACCTTCCAGATCTCGCCTTCGACTTGATAAATGGCGCCCTCGTGCACGGCTTGGATCGAACCGGCGCGATCGATCTCGGCGATCGCTTTCTTCGTCTCGACGTCGAGGATCAAGACGTTGTCGGGATCGACGCCGCCGAGCGTCACGTCCGCCGCCGGATACGCGTCGGCCATCCACCACCACGTCGAATCGCGCTTGTGCAAGAGGCGCGATTCTTCGGCCAGATAATCGAGCACGTGCGGCGCGTTCTCGATGCCGCCGAAGCTCGCGTCGACGAGATCGCCGGTGCGCGCGTCGGCGCGGAACGGCAACTCGAACGCGGCGCACTTCATCTGCTCGGACAGGATCACGAGGTTGTTCGGATCGAGGCCGAGCTTCTCTTTCGACGCGCCGAACAGGTTCTCGGGGTGGCGCGCCAAGTACTGATCGACGGGATCGCTGGTCGCGATCTGCACGACGAGGCTCGGCTTCGAGCGCCTTCCGACGCGACCGGCGCGTTGCCAGAACGACGCTTGTGAACGGGGATAGCCGACGAGCACCGCGACGTCGAGTGCGCCGATGTCGATCCCGAGTTCGAGCGCGTTCGTCGACACCACCACTTTGACTTCGCCCGCGCGCAAACCGTTCTCGATCTCGCGCCGCAAGAGCGGCAGGTAGCCGCCGCGATACCCACGAATTTCAGCAGGTTTCAGGCCCAAACCGGCCGCGCCCTCTTTCAGGTAGCGCGTCAAGACTTCGACGTGCACGCGGCGCTTGCAGAAGAAAATCGTCTGGTGCGACGGTCCGCACACCGCGCGCGCCAACTCGCGCGCTTCCTCCAGCGCATTGGCGCGCAAACCGGCGACCGGATTCAGCATCGGCGGGTTGTAGACGCCGAACGTGCGTGCGCCCGAAGGTGATCCATCCTCGTCGATCACGACGACGTCGCGACCGATCAAGCGCCGCGCGTGTTCGGCACCGTCCTTGATCGTCGCCGAACACAACAGAAAGCGCGGATCGGAACCGTAGTGCCGCGCAATGCGCACGAGACGGCGCAACACGTTCGCGACGGACGAGCCGAAGACACCCGAAAGCGTGTGCACTTCGTCGATGACGATGTAGCGCAAGTCGCGGAAGAGCTCGCTCCACTTGGCGTGGTTCGGAAGGATGCCCGCGTGCAGCATCCACGGATTGGTGAGCACCAAGTGTCCGCGGTCGCGCAGCGTGCGCCGCACGGACGGCGGCGTGTCGCCGTCGTACGTGAATGCGTGCCACTCTTGGCCGAGCTGTTCGACGATCTGCGTCAAGCCCGCCGACTGATCCTGCGACAGTGCCTTGGTCGGGAACAAGAACAGCGCGCGCGCGGCGCCGTTCGTCTCGAGCAGCGATTGCAGCACCGGCACCGTGTAGCAGAGCGTCTTGCCCGACGCGGTCGGCGTCGCGACGAGCACGTCTTTCCGCTCCAGGGCGGCTTCGATGAAGCGCGCTTGATGCGCGTAGGGTTCGACGATGCCGCGAGCTCGGTAGAGGGCGACGATCCGTTCGTCGATGCTCGTCGGAAACGGCGCGGTCACGGCTGCGCGCGGCGGCAGCGTGTGCCAGTGGTCGAAGCGCGCCGCCCACCTGGGCTCACCGCGCAACAAGTCGACGAGGTCCGTGACCGTCTCGCGCGAGCGCGCGCTGCGCTCTCCCCCGCGTTCCGGCGCCTTCCGTTGCAGCTCGTTTTGCGCTTTCTTTTGACCCATCACCACCCTCCGTTAGGGTCAGGTTAGGGTGATGGCGAGCGCCGAACAAGTGCCGGCAGGGACGCGAATCGACGACAGTCGCTGCCAGCTCCCGAATCGTCGCTGTGCTCGGCGCTGAAAGCGACGGACTCGACGGCGACGAATCGACGACAGTCGGAGACTGGCTGCGTCTGTCCGCGATTCGATTCGCGACACCGCTCGAAGGCGTGCTTGCGGCTCAGACGCTGATCTCGAGCACGCGCTCGTGACCTGAGTAGTCCTTCAAGACGCGGATCTGCGCGCCCACGCCGGCTGCGATCGGCCTCACACGCGGAGCTTGATCGTGACCCAGTTCGATCAAGATCGACCCGCCGGACTTCACGTAGCGCTCGCGCTCCACAAGGAAACGGCGGGCGAAGTGATCCGGGTCGTTCGCGGGTGCGAACAAGGCGAGCTCGGGCTCGTGCTCGGCCACTTCGGGCGCGAGCGCCGCTCGATCGGAACGCGCGATGTACGGCGGATTGCACACGACGAGATCGAAGCGACCGCCCTCTCCCGCGACCGCTTTCGCCAGGACGTCGAAACCATCGCCTTCGACGAACTGCACACGATCAGCCGACAGTGCTCGCGCATTCTCGCGCGCGAATTCCAGGGCTTTGGCGCTGACGTCGATCGCGAGCACGTCGACTCCGTCGAGCTCGAGCGCGAGCGTGACGGCCAAGATTCCGCTGCCCGTGCCGAAGTCGGCTGCGCGCGTCACGCTCTCACCGCGGGCCTTTTTTTCGCGTACCCAATCGCGTGCGCGATCGACGATGTGTTCGGTCTCGGGGCGCGGCACGAGTACGCCGGGTCCCACTTTGAATGGACGGCCGAAGAACTCTCGCTCGCCGAGGATGTACGCGCACGGCTCGCGCTTGCCTCTGCGCACGAGCAAGTCGCGAGCGCGATCGATCTCTTCGGGCGTGATCGGGCGGTCGAGCTCCATGAACAATTTCAAGCGTGTCAATGAGAGCGCGTGACCGACGAGCAATTCACTCTCGAGCCGCGCCGACTCGACGCCTTTGCGCGTCAAGAAGGCACGCGCCAAGGCCACCATTTCGCCCGCGGTGCGCGGCGTCGTCGGAGTGTTCTCGAGGCCCATGAAAGCGCCAGAGCCTACGCAGCGAAGATCGCGCATAGAACAAGAGAACGCCGGACCCGAATGGCTTCGGGCCCGGCGCACTTTCGAAGCTCTCTCTCTCGAAGAGCTTCCGATCGGGTTCGTTCAGGGGCCGCAGTCGTAGGGCTTCATTTGGGTGTGCAGGTATTCGAGCCCCCGCACCGACTCCTCGACGCGCTTGTAGTCGAACTTCGTCAGCTTGCCGCTCGCGAGGCGCGCCTCGAACACGCGGAGTGAGGCTTCGAGACGCAGTTCGTAGAGCTTGCGGAAAGTGTCGCGCAGCGCTTCGGCACGATCCACCGCTTCCGTGCCGCGTGCGATCAGCTCGGCCATCGCTTCGCCGAGTCGAGCGCGAATCGAGGTGACGCCCAGCGATTCGAGGTAGTCGAACGCGTCGACGCGCATCGTGTAGATCGCCTTGAGCGCGATGTCCTCGGCGATCTCGCCGTTCTTCCACGCTTCTTGGATGTTGATCACGGCGCGCTCGTAGCGAGCGAGGACGATCTGGAACTGCGTTTGGCGCACTTCGATCTCGTGCGCGAGGAAGTTCGCAGCGCGGGTGTGCAGGTCTTCGAGCTCTTGCGTGAGCAGCACTTGGATGACGCATTGGTCGGGGATGCCGATGTACGTGAAGTTCTCGGACGCGACCGAACCTTGCAGGGCTTCGACTTCGACGCGGCACGGCAGTCCTTGGCGAGCGACGGCGAGCGCGATGTCCGTGTCTCCGTTGACGAGTTTCTCGACGGTCGTCGAGTCGGCAGCGGCTTGCGCGCAGAACCAACCGCCCGCGTGCGCGGTCGTCGGTGCGGCGACGTAGGTGACGAGGAAGAAGGAGGCGGCGAGCAGGGTCGTGTGCAGGGTTTTCATGGGATTCTCCGTGGGATTCAGGGTGTTTCGGTCCGGGCTCTCTCTGGTTTTGGCCGCTGTGCGGCGCGAACACCGTTCCTTGCCTGACGCGGAACCTCCCTTACGCAGAAATCCAACGTGCCGCTCGGGGCGCGCGGCGTCTCGAGTCACGGCTCGTGACGTGCTCGACGATCTCCTCGATGTCGCTGTCGATGTCGCGGTCGACGCGAGTCGTCAGAGAGCGCGAATGCGCTCTTCGCGCTCGACCGAATCGAGCTTCTCGAGCAACGGATCGAGCTTGCCAGCGAGCACTTGCTCGAGGCTCACGTTCTCGTTCAAGCGATGATCGGTGACGCGATTCTGCGGCCAGTTGTACGTGCGGATCCGCTGGCTGCGATCCCCGCTGCCGACCTGACTCTTGCGCTCGGCCGAACGTTCGGCATGACGCTTCTGTTCTTCTTGATCGAGCACGCGCGCCGTCAACATGCGCATCGCGCTGGCCTTGTTCTTGTGCTGACTGCGACCGTCTTGGCAGATCGCGACGAGGCCGGTCGGGATGTGCGTGATGCGCACGGCCGATTCGGTCTTGTTCACGTGTTGTCCGCCCGCGCCGCCCGCGCGCATCGTCTCGATGCGCAGATCGTCGGGGCGAAAGTTGACCTCGACTTCGTCCGCCTCGGCGAGCACTGCGACCGTCGCGGCGCTCGTGTGGATGCGACCTTGCGCCTCGGTCGCGGGCACACGCTGCACGCGATGTCCGCCGGATTCGAAACGCAGCGCGCGCCACGCACCTTCGCCCTCGATCGCGAAGACGATTTCCTTCAACCCGCCGACCTCACTGTGGCTCGCCTCGAGATCTTCGATGCGCCAACGCTTGGCCTCGGCGAAACGGCGATAGATCTTGTAGAGATCCGCGACGAAGAGCGTCGCTTCGTCGCCGCCTACGCCCGCACGAATTTCGACGATCAACTTCTTGCGGTGATCGGCAGGCTCGCTGATCAGCGCGTCCTTGATATGGGCGTCGAGCGCGAACTCGTCGTCTTCGAGCGCCTTCAAATCCTCGCGCGCCATCTCGATCAAGTCGGCGTCGTTCGACGTATCGCTCAAGATGCGCTCGAGGTCCGCGCGACGCTCGATCAACACGTCGAGACGGTTCACCAACTCGGCCGAGTTCTCGAGCGAACCGCGCTCCATGAGCAACGCGGCCAATTTGCGACCGTCGGTCGCGATCTCGCGCTCGCCGATACGGTCCGTGATCGCATGAAAGCGCGCAGCTTTCTCGCGCAGCTTCTGGACGATCGCTGGAACGAATTGCATCAGCGGCTCTTCGTCCCGCTCGTGACCGGAGCCGGGCACGAGCGGCCGAGTGCGGAGCTCAGGCTTTCTTCGTCGTGGCCGCCGCGGCAGCCGTCGCCGCCGCAGACGCTTCGTAACGCTTCTTGAAGCGATCGACGCGACCGGCAGCATCCACGAACTTCTGCTTGCCCGTGAAGAACGGGTGGCAGACCGAGCAGATTTCGATGCGCATCTCCTTGATGGTCGCGCGCGTCTTGAAGGAGTTGCCGCAACCGCAGGTGACGGTGCAGTCGAAGTAGTTCGGGTGGATCTTGGCTTTCATGGCGGCGTTCCTGCGTCGTGTCCGTGGACGATTCCTCGGGCGATCGGGGCGAAAAGAATAGCAACGGACTGGGACATCAGGCAAGCGTTGCGCGCGACAAGCAGTCCAAAGCGAGTTTGAGCGGCAATCCGACCACGTTGTCGAATCCGCCGCCCTCGAGCTTCTCGACGAAGCGATCGGCGCTCTCCTGGATGGCGTACCCGCCGGCCTTGTCGCGCCACTCGAGGGAGGCCACGTAAGCCTCGACCTCGTCCGCACCTATCGCGCGCATCGTGACCCACGTCGTCTCGGAATCGACGACGGCGAGGCCGCGATCGACGTGCAGCGCACACACCCCGGTCACGACCGCGTGGCGCGAGTTCGAGAGGCTCCTGAGCATCCGCCGAGCCTCGCTGGCGTCCGCGGGCTTGCCGAAGTAGCGCCAACTTCCGAGCACTTCGAGCGCGACGATCGTGTCGGCGGCCAGCACGACGCGGCCGCGATTGCGGAAGGCGACTGCGCGCGCCTTGCGCTCGGCGAGCACGCGAGCGGCGAGCGTGGGTGCGATCGTTTCGTCGAACGATTCGTCGACCTCGGACACGTCGACGTCGAAAGCGAGGCCGGCCGAGCGCAAGATTTCGCGCCGGCGGGGCGATGCGGAAGCGAGAACGAAGCGACTCGGTGTCATCGAATGCCGAACTGCACGCGCGCGGTCCATGCGGCGTGCGGCGCTTGGGCACACAGCACTTCGAACGACGCCATTCCCAAAGCGCGCGACACTCGAGTGTTCGAGAGCG
>JAWXBU010000019.1:0-26387 GCA_034440255.1 Planctomycetota bacterium
CTCGGCGTATCGCAGAGGATACGCGGTCGTCGTCGCTTCTTGCCCGACAACGAATGAGGACGAATCCTGCAAGCGATTCAGCCGTTACAGCCCACTAGTCGATGCTGAAACTCTCCGCTCACGACTTGCCGTCACGGAGCTCCTCGCAGTGATGCGCGATGTATGTGGGTGCGAATCGCGCGCATCTTCGACACTCAGGAGTGAGTTTCTCGAACGGCGGCGGGATGCATTGCGATCGAACGAGCTGTTCAGCTTCAATTCAGCGGCAACGCGCCGCGAACTTGGTGCCCTTGCTCTTCGAGCGCCGACTTCGCAGCTGTGAATCGCTCGGCCGAAACGAGCAACCAATCCGTGTCGTAGGTCGAGATCACGAACACGGGGACGCTCGCTGCCGCGAGTGCCGCGCACAATTGGGCAAGTAGACCGATCGTCGTCATCGGTATGACGCCTTCGATGCCGAGCGCGATCTTGTCACGCTCGTGCCTCACGTGCGACGGAACAGCGCTTTGCGCACACACGATCGACAACTCGTCGCACGTGCGCGAGATCGTCACGAATTTGCCGGTAGCCCAGTCAGGCAATGGAGCCGTATTCAGAAGTCGCGCGATGGCGAGTCGCTCGCCGTGAACTCGAAATCGAAAGGTGGATGGGTTCATCGATGAGGTGGATCGAATCGGTCGGCACGTCGGCGAAGCGAAGTGTGCCGAACCGTCGCCGGCGGTTCGCGATCGAGGCTAGAAATCGTCCTACCGGTCCTGTGGGAGACTCGAACAGAGGTCATCACACACGAACCGACCGAGTCACCTGACACGGACTCGACGCGTCTCCGATGCTGCTTCGAGGGCTGTGCGGAAAAGCTGCTCGTAGCGTTTCACGCCGATCTCCCAGTTGCGCTGGGAGAGTACGAATTCCCGTTGCTTCTCGAGTTCTTTCGCCCGCAAGTCCTCGTCACCGACGAAGCGCGAGAGGGCCTCGAACCACGCGTTCGAGGTACTCCCGACCAAGCTCGAGCACTCACCGCGATAAGCAGCAGAGTCGCTCGCCAGCGTCAGCGTTCCGGCATTCGCGTATTGATAAAACTTCACGGCCGAGCGACAGCGATTGAAGCGCGTCTCGATCAACGGACAGAGGCCGATGTCGAAATCGAGTTCAGCCAGACGTCGCGGGAAATCGGCGTACGAGGTGCTCGGCACGTGCTCGTAGTGGACGCCTCGAAGAGCGTCGGCGAAGCGGCCGAACGCCGCCAGCTTCGCATCGTGAGCGCGTTTCTTCGGCGGAATCTTGCACACCGCACTCGCGCTCGCTTCGAAGTTGCGATCGAACATGCCGAACATCACGAAGTCGACCGGTTGACGAACCTGCAGCCGCGCGATTGCCGGCAAGACCGCCGCCAAATCGTCGGTGTGCGTCGGCCCACCGCACCAACCGATCTTGACGCGCTCGTTCGTGCGCGTTCGTGACGGGCCGAATCTCGCGTCGAGGTGATTGGGCACGACGACGATGCGCTCGGCTTGGCCTTCGAACTCGCGACGCAGCGATTCCGTCGTCACGGACACGACGTGCGCGAGGGAGCAGAGCTCTTCGATCGCAGCGAGATTCGGTGCGATCTCCGCTTGGAACGAACAGCCGTCGGCGGGCACGAAGTACGGATCGTCGCTGTCGCACACGATCGCAGTGCCTTGGTCGCGAGCGCGCTCCAGGAACGGAACGAGCAGTGTGCGTGTCCCGGCACTCACGTCGGCGACGTGCAAGAAGACGAGGTCGATCGACTCGAGCGCCGTCGTGTCGAGAAACGCTTCCGTGCCGCTCCGACGAATCAGGGATTCGAGCGAAACGCGTTCGACGAGGCCCGCCGCTTCCATGCGCTGCAGGGGATCGACGACGCGCAGCACCTTCGACGGATTGCCGACGAGCCCGTCGCTGGAGAGGACGCGCCAGCTCATCGCTTCGATCCGAATTCGATTCGAGCGAAAGTGAACTCGGCGCGAATAGCATCGACTCGTACGTACACGAGCAGGTTCTGCGGGACGGGGCGTACAGTCACGCATGGATTGTCGGCCGACGGCCCGCGGAGCTTGCGCATCGGCGTGCGGCTCTCCCAGACGCGAGATCGTGAGAGCGGCCTGTGTCGCTCCTGGACCTGTTCGACGGCCTGAAACAACTGCATTTCAGCGGTTTCGGGCTTACGTCGACAAGCAGGGAAGAGCACCTGCCCGACCCTGATCTCGAGCTGAATCGCCCGACGAAGCACTCTCGCACACGACGCAACACCGCGAACACTCACGATGCCCATTCAACTCACGCCAGAGAACACGACTCTGTGCACCGTCACGCGTTCATCGCGCGCAGAGTTCGTGGAGAGCTCGCTGCTCGGTAGGAGCCTGCGCAACTTTTCGGATGGGCGTCTGCCGCGCGTCGCATTGCACGCGGACAACGCGCCGCCGCACGCGGTACTGGGACTGTCCGAGATCTACAACCGCGTGCTCGATGCTGCAGCACGCGATTCGTTCGTCGTCTTCGTGCACGATGACGTGTACGTCAACGACTGGTTCTTGCTCGAACGGCTCACCGAAGCCTTCGAGCACTTCGACGTCGTCGGTGTCGCAGGCAACTCTGCACCTGACTTCGCCGAGCCGGCGTGGTGCATGCGCTTCGACGCGAGCCTCGCGCAGAACGGGCTGCAGAATCGTGCCTCGTTCTCGGGATCTGTTCGACACGGTGATCCGCACGCGCCTGGAGTGCACCACTACGGACCTGCACCACGCGCTTGCGAGCTGCTCGACGGGCTGTTCCTGGCCGTGAACGTACGCCGGCTGCGCGAGCACCGCGTGCGCTTCGACACGCGCTTCCGATTCCACGCCTACGACCTCGATCTGTGCCGTACCGCGCGTGCTGCTGACTTACGTGTCGGGACTTGGCCGATCGCGCTGACGCATGCGAGTCGAGGCAGTTACGACAGCGCCGCGTGGCGCGAAGCAGCGGCGGAATACTTGCGCAAATGGTCGACGACCTCGACAGAGCGCGAAGCATCCGCTGCGTACGTGCGACGTTGAGTGAGCGCGCTCGGGGTCAGCGCACGCGACGCTTGCGATTCTTCATGTAGTCGACGAGCACGAACGAGCCCAGCTGATCCAGCTCCGAGTAGTAAGCGCGCCCACGATTCAACTGCGTGAATTGCTCGACGAAATCGACCAGTAGCGGATCGCTGGTCAGCATGAACGTCGTGATCGGAATGCCGATGCGCCTGCATTCGTCGGCCTCTTCGAGCGTCTTGTTCACCACGCGCCGATCGAGTCCGAAAGGATTCTTGTACACCTCGCCGTCGCGCTCGGTCAGAGCGGAAGGTTTGCCGTCCGTCAGCATGATGATCTGACGGTTGGCCTGTTTCTTCCTGCGCAAGATGTCGCGCGCGAGCTGCAGCCCGGCGCGCGTGTTCGTGTGATAAGGGCCGGCGCTCAGATAAGGGATCTCGCTCATCGAGACTTCCCACGCCGTGTCGCCGAACAAGATCACGTGCAGCGCGTCTTTCGGATACTTGGTCGTGATCAATTCGCACAACGCCAACGCGACGCGCTTCGCTGGCGTGATGCGGTCCTCGCCGTACAGGACCATGCTGTGCGAAACGTCGATCATCAGTACGGTCGCGCACGACGAGAGATGCTCGGTCTCGTACACGCGCAAGTCTTCTTCACGGATCGTGATGTCGTCGATTCCGCCGCGTTTCACGGCGTTCGAGAGCGTTTCGATCGGCTCGAGCTGATGGAGCGGATCTCCGAAACTCCACGCCTTCGTCTCGGGCAGGCGCTCGAGTCCGACACCAGCCGACTGCACACGATGTTGGCCTTCCGGATCGCGATCGAGCGAACCGAAAACTTGATCGAGCGACGAGCTGCGGATCTCGCGCTCGCCCTTCTTCGTCAACGCATATCCGCCGCGCCCGTCGCGTGCGATCGAGCGCTGGCCCTCCAGGTACTTCTTGAAGTCCTGAATGTCGAAGCGCTCGTTGAAGAAGCCGTGCTTGCGCCCGATCTGATCCAAGTACTGCAACGATGCATCGACGTCACCGTCGAGTGCCAAGAGGAGCTGGTTGAAGATCGACATCAGTTGCTCGAGCAACTTCTTCAGTCCCTGCGCCCACGGATCGAATTCGGAGAACCGATAGTCCACGACGACTAACCGCCCTTCGTACGCGGCGGTTTGGGCTTGTCCGTCGGCTTCTTCAGCCCTTTGACCATGTCCTCGAACATGTCGCGATAGCTGCGGCCGCCGATCATTTCGTTCTTGGCCAAGAGCGATCCCTGGTGCAGACCTTCGAGCACGAACTCCATCGCGGCGGCGAGTTCGCTCGCCGAGGCCGCGGACAAGTACTTCCTCGCGATCGCTTCGAGCGACGGGACACCCGACAAGCGCTTCACGAGTTCTGCATCGGTCATCTCGTCCGACAGGTCGAGCGTGCGACCGTTCTGGAAGTGCGCGACCACCGGTTTGAACTCTCCTTCTCCCGCGCCAGGAGCATCGCCGAGCGCGTATGCGTCGGGAAAGTGCCTGTCGAACACGGCTTTCGCAGCTTTGCCGATCAACGCGCGCGCCACCGATTGAACTCCCTCGCGTTCGCCTTCGTAGACGAGTTCGATCTTGCCCGTGATCGACGAACTCGCAGCGAAAACATCTGAGATGCGCGCCGTCGTCTGCTCTTCGCCGTGCGAGAACGCGCGCCGCTCGGCATTCGACACGGTGTTCTCGAGCAGCGCGATCGTCACGCGCGCGCTCACGCCGGAATTCTGATCGACGAATTCGCTGGCGCGCGCTTGGAACGCGACTTCCTCGATCGTCATGCGCAGATAGTCGGGCACGTCGACCTTCACCGGGCTCGCGCGTGCAACCCACGATTCTTGCGCCGTGATCTTCATCGCGTCTTCGATCGTGCGCGGATAGTGCGTCAGGATCTGCGAGCTGATGCGGTCGCGCAGCGGCGTGATGATGCTGCCGCGGTTCGTGTAATCCTCAGGATTCGCACTGAAAACGAGCTCGATGTCGAGCGCGAGGCGCACGGGGAATCCTCTGATCTGGATGTCGCCTTCCTCGAGGATGTTCAACAGCCCGACTTGAATGCGCGCCGACAAGTCGGGCAATTCGTTGATCGCGAAGATGCCGCGGTTCGAGCGCGGGATGATGCCGTAGTGCACGACTTCGGGATCCGCGAACGTGAGCTTGCGCGTCGCTGCCTTGATCGGATCGATGTCGCCGATCAAGTCCGCGATCGTGACGTCGGGCGTCGCGAGTTTCTCGTGGTAGCGCTCGGCGCGCGGAATCCACGTGATCGGGAGTTCGTCGCCGAGCTTCGCGATCAAGGCGAACGTGCGCTGCTCGATCGGGCGCAACGGATCGTCCCGAATTTCGCTGCCCGTTACGGCCGGAATCTCCTCGTCCAACAGCTCGGTCAAGGAGCGCAAGATGCGTGTCTTCGCCTGGCCGCGCAGTCCGAGCAGGATGAAGTCGTGGCCGGACAGGATCGCGTTCACCACCTGGGGGATTACGGTCTTTTCGTAGCCGACGACACCTTCGAAAAGCGGCCTGTTCTCGCGCAGTCGTCCGATCAAGTTCTGGCGCAGCTCTTCCTTGACGGTGCGCGAGCGATACTTGCTCTTCTTCAATTCGCCGAGTGTTTGGGGCTTCTTCATGGTGTCTCTGACTCGCTGTCCTTCGTGCGGGCGTGTTTCAGCCAACTCGGCATCTTCACGTGTCGAGCCTTCGCCCGCCACCCGACGGGTGCGGGTTATGGCCCCAGGATGCTCAACTTGAAAGGGCGGACATTCGTCGTTCGAGCAGGTCGGTGTGCGACGCAAGCGCGACTCGTGTGCAACCCGGCGCACCTCGCGTTCGTGCGGCGAGGCCGCGCGGATGCGGTCAAGGCGTCCTCATTCGAGCGATTGGAGCAACAAGCGTGACATCCAGGCACGCGATCCCGTCACTCGATCGGTCGCAGCCCGATGTTCTTGAACTGGATGCGCGAGCCCTCGGATTGCAGGCAAATGTGTCCGGCGACGCGCTCGACCCAACTCGCGGTGTTTTGCACGACACCGTTGACTTCCAAGCGCAGATCACCGCGATCCAGCGTGATCTTGTAGTGATTCCAGTCACCCAACGGCACTTCGTTGCACGGCTGGAGCTTCTGCGTGCGCCGACCCGAAGTGCGCGCCGCGTCGACGATCAACGGCACGTCGTCGATGTTCCAGATGTCGCCGGCGGAGCGATGTTGCAGTTGCGCTTCGACACTCTTCGGCCAGACTTTGTCCGGGCCTACGCGTCGCAGGGGCACACCCGAATTGCCCGGGTCGCCATCGGCTGGAAAGCGCCAATCGAGCTCAAGCACGAAGTCTTCGAACAGAGCTTCGGTGCGCAGGTAGCCGATCGGTTGGCCTTTGCAGTCGAGCACGCCGCCAGCGACCGGCCACACGTCCCGAGCCATCGCACCGGGAGAGTCGAGGTGGGAAATCCAACCCGAAAGATCGACACCGTTGAACAGTTGGATCGGCTCGCCGAGCCTGCGCGGCGCTTCTGAATCGAGCGTGAGGAACGCGACGACGTCGGCCAAGTCTTGCGCGGACAAAGCCGCGCTCACGTTGTCGGGCATCGTCGAAACCGTCGCTTTGCGGCGCGCGACGATGTCGTCCCTCGAGAGCACCGCGCGCACGCCATTGCCGGCTGTGCATGACTCCGGTGGAACTCGCTCGATTTCACCCTCGCGCCGCGGCAGTCTCACGCAGGAAGCCGTGCTCGTTCAGTCGGAGCGCGCTCCCTTCAGTGCCCGCGCCCTAAGTCCGGTTCGCTTGGTCGTGCGCGGCGGCGGCGGGAACAAAAACGGCAAGACACGTTGCAAGCGCTTACCCCACGAAGCTTCGTCATGGCGCGAGCGCGCCACTTCCACGTGACGCAACTCGGCCTGGCGATTCTGACGGTGCACGCGCCAACCTTTCGCACGCAGCGTGTCTGCGGCGGCGCGTATTTGTCGCCGCAGCGAAGGGGATTCTTGTTTCCCGACATCGATCCAAATGCGCACCGGCACTTTGCTCTGCAATGCGATCAGGTGCTTCAAGACCGCTCCGTTCGCCCAGAACGTCGAGGGCGACAGCGCTGCGACATGGCCGAACACGTCAGCGCGTTCGATCGCCAAGTGCAGTGCGAACAGTCCGCCCAGCGAACTTCCGACGATGGCCGTGGATTCGCGCTCGGGATTCGTGCGGTAGTGCGCATCGACGAACGCCTTGATCTCGTCGACGAGCATGCGGCCGAAGTCGTCGGCGTGGCCTCCACGGCCATGCCAACGCTCAGGCGTGTAGTCGTCCGTGCGATGCCCGCCAGAATTGTCGATCGCGACGAGCAGCACGGGCTCGATGGTCCTGCGCTCGATCAGTTGAGCGGCGGTTTCACCAGCTCGCCAACTGCGGCCGCCGAATGCGGCGTGGTCCTCGAACACGTTCTGGCCGTCGAGCAAGTACAGCACGGGAAAGCGGGCGTGCGCGTCCGCGCCATAGTTCGGCGGCAACCAAACGCGAATCGTCCGTCCGGCGACGCCGTGTCGCGAGTGCGTGAAGTGGTGCAGACGTAGCGAGTTCGACATCGGGGTCGGCTTGTAGAGTCGAACATCCAAGCACACAACCCCACTCAACCTCGTCCCTCTGGAGCGCCGCGCAGCTGATGTGTGCCTCGGCGGTCGTAACTCGGATATACTCTTCGCCCCGCGAACTCGGCAGAACTGGGGCACGCACGGTGGCGCAGGGCGCTCGATCGGCGACAGGTCAGCTCACTCCACGCGGTGCCGCATCACGCAGCGCGTTCGTTTTCGACGAAACATCCAAGATTGAAATTGAAGAAGAAGCAACCCTACGTCTCCGTCGTGCACCTCGGGTGCGCGCGCAACTTGATCGACTCCGAGTTGATGCTCGGGCGCATGGCCGAAGCTGGCGTCATCATCACCGACGATGCTTCGGTCGCGCACACGGTCGTGCTCAACACGTGCTCGTTCATCGGGCCGGCGCGCGAGGAATCGGAGGGGGCGATCCGTGACTTGCTCAAGAAGAAGAAGCGCGGCGAGATCGAGCGCGTCGTCGTCGCCGGATGTCTCGTGCAGCGCTACAAGCACGACCTCGCCGAGAAGTTTCCCGGCGTCGACTTGTTCGCGGAGATCAGCAACTACAAGGAGCTCGCCAAGTCGGTCAAAGCGCTGACTGAGGGCGAATCGACGACGAACTACCTCGAGGGTCCCGGTTTGCGCGAACCCGATCGCGACGGCGCACGTCTGCTCGCGACGCCCGGCAGTTACGCCTACTTGCGCATCAGCCACGGCTGCGATCACACGTGCAGTTTCTGCGCGATCCCGTCGATACGCGGGCCGCACCGCAGCAAGTCGCTCGAGGACTTGGTCTCCGAAGCGCGCGAACTTTCCGACGGCGGCATCAAAGAACTCGTGCTCGTCGCCGAAGACTCGACCGCGTGGGGCCGTGAGCACGGCCGCGAATTGCCCGACCTCGTCGAAGCGCTCGCCTGCGTCGAAGCCGTGAAACGCATCCGCGTCATGTACGCCTACCCCAATCGCTTTCCGTGGCGCTTGACCGAAGTGATGCGCGCGCATCCGAACGTCGTGCCGTACCTCGACATCCCGATGCAGCACATCGCGACTCCGATGCTGCGCGCGATGCGTCGCGCGGGCAGCGGCGATCAAGTGCGCAAGATCCTCGATCGATTGAAGAGCGACGTGCCGAACATCACCTTGCGCACGACGCTCTTGATGGGTTTTCCCGGCGAGACGGACTCCGACGCGAGCGATGCAGTCGCGTTCGTGCGCGAGTACGAGATCGCGCGACTGGGTGCGTTCACGTACTCGCCCGAACAGGGCACTCCGGGGTTCGAACTCGCGGACCGCGTTCCCGCTGACGTCGCCAAGACGCGCTACGACGCGGTGATCGCGGCGCGTGACGAAGTGTTGAAGAAGACGCAAGGTGCGTTGGTCGGCCGCGAGGTCGAGGTCCTGGTCGACGAATCCCACCCCGACGCTGAAGCCGTCGTCGGCCGCACCGCGCAGGACGCGCCCGAGGTCGACCTGATCGCCGTCGTGCGCGGATCGCGCGCCAAAGTCGGCGAATTCGTAGCTGCGCGGGTCGACAGCTTGGATTCCGAGTCGAACCTCGTGTGCTCTCCGCTGCGCAAACGCTAGAACGGACGCGCTCGATGGGCGTTTTCCAATACTGGCCGAACCGGATTACCGCGCTGCGCTTCGTCGGCGCCTTGGTCCTGTTCTGGATCCTCGCGCAAGACGAGAGTCGGCGCACGCTCGGACTCTTCGTCGACCGCGGTTGGTTGAGGTGGGCGTTTTGGACGTTCATCCTCGTCGCCGTGAGCGACATCCTCGACGGTTGGCTCGCGCGACGCGGCAATCACGTCACCGCGTTCGGTCGCATCGCCGATCCGTTCGTCGACAAGGTGCTCGTCCTCGGCACGATGGTTTTCCTCGCGGTGTTGCCGTGGTCGGAAAATTGGTTCCCGGCGTGGATCGTCGTCGTCGTGCTCGCGCGGGAACTACTGATCACCGCGATCCGCGGCTACGTCGAGAGAATGGGCGGCGAGCTGTCGGCGGACTGGTTCGGCAAGGTCAAGATGTTCGCGCAGTGCTTCGCGATCGGCATCGTGATCGGCATGAAAGCGTTCGACATCGAGACGCCATTCTGGAGCAGCACCGCGACCGTCTTCGTGTGGCTCACGCTCGTGACTTCGATCGGGTCGTGCCTCAGCTACATGTTCAAGACGCGCCGTTTTCTCTTGGATGACGGCGGGGCGAACGTGCGCAGCGTGAGAGCGCAGATCGTCGACACGACTCCCGACGTCGCACGAGAAAAGCATGGTGCGGGCTGATGCTCGACAAGCTCAAACTCGCGCTCGTTTCGTTTGGATTCCTCGGTTGTTCGCCGTTCGCGCCGGGCACGGTTGGAACGCTCGGCGGAGTCCTGATCGCGTGGCTCTTGAAGGACACGGCGTGGTTTCCGCTCTGGATCGGGCTCGCTGCGTTGGTCCTCTACGTCGCGACCGTACCGCTGGGCCCGTGGTCGGAACGCTACGCCGGCCGCAAGGATCCAGGCATTTTCGTCGTCGACGAGGTCATCGGATACTTGATCACGATCGCGTGGATGAAGGGGCCCAGCCTCACCGCACTGGCCGTCGCATTTTTCGTTTTCCGATTCTTCGACATCGTCAAACCTTGGCCGTGTCGACGAATGGAGAAAATCGGCGGCGGACACGGCATTCTGCTCGACGACGTTCTCGCCGGCGTGTGGGGTCTAGTGGTCGTCATGCTCCCGGCTCGCCTCATCCTCGACTCCCTCGAGTGGACGGTCTGACATGGCACGCACGAAAAAGGAATCCGAGCTTTCGCTCTCCGGACAATCGCTCGCGTCGCGCTTCGCGATCACGATGTCGTTGTCGCTGGCGGTCGTGATGCTCATCGCGGGAGCGTTCCTCTACTCGCGCATGGTGAGCGCTGCTCGAGCCGTGCAAGAGAAGACGTTCATCGAAGCGACGCGACTGCAAGGTCCGTTGCTCGAGCAGTTGCGCGACGACCACGAGGCCGACATTCGACTGAAGGTCTACGGCGAAAAGCCCGACCCGAACAAGAAGCGCCTCGAAAACCCGGTCGCGGCCTCGGACAGCACGACCGAAACGTTTGCGGAGGGCACGGTCAAACGCGTCGACGTGCTGTACGGCGAGAACCGCCAGACGCGCGGCCACATGTACCTCTACAAGGACATCATGCCGCCGCTCCTCGTGCCAGCGACGGCGAAGGACAGTGCGGGCGATGGGATTCTGCCGATCATCCTCGGTGTCACGTTGTTCGTGATTCTCGTTGGAGCACTGGTCGCGTACATGGTCGGTTCAGCCGTCGCGCGACCGCTCGAATTGATCGTCGGCGACATCGCGCTCATCAGTCGCGGTGACCTGCGGCATCGCACGCGGGTGCGCGCCGGCGGCGAGGTCATGTTGCTCGCGAAATCGATCGACCGCATGGCTGGCAACCTGGAACAAGCGCAAGCCGCGCAACTCGAATTGAACGTGCGCGAGCGCGAAATCGCTCTCGCCGGCGACGTGCGCGAAGCTCTGTTGCCTCAGACGACGCCGGCGATTCCGAACTACGATTTGGCCTCGTTGCACGTCGATTCACCGACGCCGGGCGGCGATTTTCACGAGTACATCGAGTTCGCGGACGGTCGCGTGGGCTTGCTCGTGTGCGACGTCAGCGGCCGCGGAGTTCCGGGCGCGATGATCGGCGCGATCGCGAGGTCATATCTGCGCGTCGAACTCGCGCGCGGGGGCGACGTCGCCGAAGCGTTCAATCGCGTCAACGCCGAAGTCGCGCGCGACGTGCGCCGCGGGATGTACGTCACCGCGTTGTACGTGCTCGTCGAACCGAAGGATGGCATCGCGACCGTGGTGTGCGCCGGCCACAAGATGCCCCTCATCCGCTACGCCGCCGCCGACAAGAAGATTCGCCTCGTGCAAGGCGAAGGAATCGCGCTCGGGTTCGACAAAGGGCCGGTGTTCAAACGCACGCTGCAGGTGCAGAAAATCCCGGTCGATCCCGGCGACCGCATCGTGATCGCGAACACGGGACCTGCATCGGTCGTGAACGAGCAGGGCAAGGAATTGGGCGAGAAGGATTTCTATCGTTTCGTGCTGCAACACGGCGGTCTTGGCTCGAACGCGATGCTCGAAGCGGTCAAGAAAGACCTCACGAACTACGCGGGGACACAGCCTTTCCCCTCGGACATCTCGATCATCAGCTTGCGCCGCAAGGCTTGAGACGCTCGTCATGGAAATCGCCGCATTCCAAAAGCAGATCGAAGACATCTACTTCGCTCGCGATTCCGCGCGCGGTTTGGCCGGAACGCACATGTGGTTTTGCGAGGAAGTCGGCGAATTGACGCGCGCGCTGCGGCGCAACAAGCGCGAGGAACTCGAAGGCGAATTCGCCGACGTGCTCGCGTGGCTGGCGACGCTCGCATCGATCGCCGAGATCGATTTGGAAGCTGCAGCGGCGAAGAAATACGGCCGCGGTTGTCCTCGTTGTCGCGCCACTCCGTGTTCTTGCCCGTGATGAACGCAGACGAGGCGACAACGTGGGCGAAGGCAGTCTGAAACGGACATCGAGCGGCGGTTCGGCGAAAGCGAAGCACAAGCAGTCGGCTGCTCACGTCGGCGCAACCGGGACGTTCGCATTCATCGAGCCCGAGCCGGAACCGGAGCGTCCGCGAGTGTTCGTCGACGTCGCGGTCAACCGGCCGTTGAGACTCGAATTCACGTACGGAGTGCCGGCGGAGCTTGAGGACAAAGTCTTGCCCGGCATGCGTGTCGCAGTGCCCTTCGGACCGCGCCGCGAAGTCGGCGTCGTCGTCGCGATACGCACCGAGTCGGACCTACCGACCGAGAAGATCCGCTCGATCGCGCTCGTGCTCGACGACGAGCCCATGGTCGGCAAGGACTTGTTGGATCTCACGCATTGGATGGCGAATTACTACGCGTGTTCGTGGGGTGAAGCGTTGTCTGCGGTACTGCCGTCGGCCTTGAAGCACGAGGGCGCGGCGCGGCAAGTCACGATGATCCGCGCAGCCGATGGTCTGGCCGTCGACGTGTTGGATACTCTCCTGGAGAAGCAGCCGAAGCACCATCGTTTGTTGCGCACGCTGATCGATCTCGGTAGCGCGATCGAGCTGCGCGACATATGTCGCAAGCTCAACGTGACGCCGGCGTTCGCGAAAACGCTCGAGAAAAAAGGGTTCGCCGTGATCGAAAAGGTCGACGCGGAGAGCGACGTCCTGTCGAGCTCCAGCACAGTGCGGCGTCGGCCCGAAACTCTGTCGCGCGATCAAGCGACGGCGCTCGAGGCGATCACGCGCTCGCTCGACGCGAATCGGTTCACGACGTTTCTGCTGCAAGGCGTCACGGGCAGCGGTAAGACCGAAGTGTATTTGCGCGCGATCGAAGCGGCCCTCGCACGCAAGAAGGGCGCGATCGTGATCGTGCCCGAGATTGCGCTCACTCCGCAGACGGTCGGATGGTTTCGTTCGCGCTTCGGCGACGTCGCGGTGTTGCACAGTCGCTTGACCGATGCGCAACGGCGCACGATGTGGCAGCGCGTGAAGCGCGGTGAGTGTCGCGTCGTGGTCGGAGCGCGCTCGGCCGTGTTCGCGCCGGTCGCCGACTTGGGAGTGATCGTCGTCGACGAGGAACACGAACCGTCGTTCAAGCAGGAGAACACGCCGCGCTACCACGCTCGCGACGTCGCCGTGATGCGTGCGCGCAGCGCCGACTGTGTGTGCGTCCTCGGATCGGCGACGCCGGCGCTGGAGTCGTGGCACAACGCGAAGGCCGGTCGGTACGAGCACTTGCACCTGCGGGAGCGCGTTCAAGGTGGCAAGATGCCCACGGTCGACGTGGTCGATCTGCGCGCCGAAGCCAGTGAATCCAAGGGCCCCGCGTTGTTCTCGCGGCGCTTGAAGGAGCTGCTCGTCGGCGCGCTCGAGCGCGGTGAACAGTCGATTCTGTTCCTGAATCGCCGCGGGTTTTCCCCGACCCTGTGGTGCGGTTCGTGCGGCGAAGTCGTGGGCTGCAAGCAATGTTCGTTGGCGATGACTCTGCACAAGCGCATCGGCCGACTCGTGTGTCACTCGTGCTGCGACGAGATCGCGCCGCCGAAGAAATGTCCTAGTTGCACGTCGCCACAGATGCGCTTCCTCGGTGCCGGATCGGAACGCATCGAGACGACATTGCGTGCGTTCTTGCCGACTGCGCGAGTCGCGCGCATGGACTCGGACACGATGATGCGCCGTGAAGACTACGAGAACGTACTCGAGAGCTTCGGCCGCGGCGACGTCGACGTGCTCGTCGGGACGCAGATGATCGCAAAGGGCCTCGATTTCCCGCGCGTCACCGTCGTCGGAATCGTGTCGGCCGATCACGCATTGCACATGCCGGATTTCCGTGCAGCAGAACGCACGTTCCAGTTGCTCGCGCAAGTCTCCGGTCGAGCGGGTCGTGGGGATCTGCCCGGTCGCATCGTCGTGCAAACGAGCACTCCGATGCATCCCGCGATTCGTTTCGCGACGACGCACGACTTCGAAGGATTCGCCGCACAAGAGTCGCGCAATCGACACGAACTCGGTTATCCGCCGTTCGGTCGCGTGATGCGCGTCGTATTCGAAGACGACGATCCCGCGAGAGTGCGCGTCGCCGCAGCCGAGTGTGCCGAGTTGCTCAAGAGCCCCGCAGCGTCCGAATCCGTGTCGATTCTCGGTCCCAGCGAAGCCCCGCTCGCTCTGCTGCGCGGTCGCACACGCTGGCACATGCTCCTCAAAGCAGACGCGACCGGACGCGGTCTCCCGCAATTGCGCAGCTTGCTGCAAGACTGGATCGAGACGCACGCGCGTCCCAAGGTCGCGATCGACATGGATCCCGTGTCGATGATGTGAGAGCGCGATGTCGTCGCCCGACGACACACTTTTCGGGCATGCATTGTCCAACTCGACGATCGCGCCTAGCATCGACGAGATCCCATGAAGCAGCAGTCGTACTCGATTCGCACCGGCACAGCGCTGGTGTTCGTTGCGGGGACGATTGCGCTCGGCGCGGGCGGGTTGCGACGGAACGGCGTGCCGACGCTCGCCGGAGCCTTGCCACCGTGCGCGACTTCGTTGCTGTGTCCGTGGCCCGCGGAACCGCCGGGTTCCTCGACGAACCTGACGGCGATCGAAGGCGCAGGCACGAACGATTTCCACGAGGATTTGAGCGGCGCGTGCTGGAATCCGTACGGTCCGGCATTGTGGGTTTGTCGCAATGGCGGAACAGGCGGCTCGAAGGTGTGGAAGCTCGTGCCCAACGGCGCGAACTCGTTCCAAGTCGGCACGGTCACGGGACAGCGCGCCGAGTGGACGAATTTCGGCGACAGTGAAGCTCTGGCTCTCGCGTCGTTCACCGAGCCGAACACGATCTACACCGTCGACGAAGCGACGAATTCGATTCAGGAATGGGATCTGTCGGCGCCGACACAAGTGCTGCGTCACACGTGGAATCTCACGGCGCACGTGCCGGCGTACCAGAATGGCGAGGGGATCGAGGGGCTCGCATTCGTGCCGGACATCGCGCTCGAACAAGGCCATTTCATCGGTGCCAACGGGCAGCCTCGGCGCAGTCGCTTCGGATTGGGCGCACTCGCGTTCGTCGGACATCAGAACGGTGGGCACATCTACGTGTTCGACCTCAATCGTTCGAACGGTGCATTTCAGTTCGTGGGCAAGTATGCGACCAGCGATCCCGAGGTCGCCGAGCTGACGTTCGATCCGTCGCAGAACGTGCTGTACGCCTGGCACGGTGACGGTCGCAACGACCTCGAAGGACTCGCATTGGGTTCGACGTCGTTCGGATCGATTCGCAAGCTCACGCGCCTCCTGACGTACGACTATCCGACGACGACGAACGCCGAAGGCTTCGCTCTGCAATGGAGCCCCTCCGGTTGCAAAGGTGACCGCGGTGCGTTCGTGCTGACCGACGACGGCGGGACGACCGCGCTGCGCTGGTTCAGGACTTTTCCCTGCGGATTCTGATGCGGCGTCAGCGCTGCACGACGAGACGCACGCGCAGCGGCATGTGATCGGATCCGGCGTCCTCGCCGAGTCGCGCGTCGACGCACTCGAGGCCACGCACCCAAACGTGGTCGATGCGCACGAGCGGAGGCAGCGGAGCGTCGCGATAGCGCGAAAACACCGGAAAACTGAGGCCCAAACCGACACCGACCTCGTCGAATGCATCGCGGAAGCCGGCGGCGGCGAGCGGCTTCAGAATCGGGCTCGTCGACGGCAAATTGAAATCGCCCGCGACGATCGCCAGTTGTGCCGAAAGTAGCCCTCCTGCGAGCGCCGCTATCTGCTCGTCGAACCCGATCCACCTGCCGAGGAAGGGGACGCGTGCATTGGCGTGGATGTCGACGAGCGTGACGTCGCCCGACGGAGTCTCGAGGATAGCATGCAGTCGATTCGATCCATCGTCGTTCGAAACGAGACGCACCTCGCGGAGTGGAAAGCGCGCGAGCAAGCCCTTGCCGGCAATGCCGAGCGGAAACAGAGCTCGATGAGCGAACGGAAGGTCCGGTGCATGCTCGAGCGCTCGCGCGTTCTCAGCAGCCAGATCTTGAAGGAACACCACGTCGACGTCGCTGTCACGCAGGGCTCGAACCAACCGACTCGGTGTCGCGCATCCTGCGCCCGCATTCAACGTTAGTACGCGCAGTTCGCCTGCGACGCGCGCAGGCTCCGCAGCGAAGGCACGCACGACTTGCGGACCGCAGTGGATGCTCCACGCGAGCAGCAAGGAGCCGTGCAGAAGTAGGCGCGACTTCGATCGAAGCGCGAGTGAGATCGCGAAACCCGCCACCCACACGCACGCGCTGGCTTCGAAAAAATGCAGCACGAAGGGCAGCGGCCAAACCCATGTCCCGAGGGCCATTTGCGCCGCGACTGCGAGCACGGTCCAGAGTCCAACGCTGTCGACGAACCAGGTCAGCGCTCTCCACCAGGATCTCAGCGTCGAATCGAAACGCACCGCCAGCACGCTTCGCATTTTGCATCCTCGAAGCGGCAGGTCATTCATTTCGATTGCCGTCGCCGACGAGCGTAACGAGTGTCTGCATCCGTCTTCGATTCGAGGCCACTCATTCGCATCGACATCGCGTCGAACCTACGAAAAAGTCGAGCCGATTCAGTGAATCGGCTCGACGTGCGGAGGTTTCCCGAGAGAGAAGTAGCGGTGAAATCAGCAGAATCGAATCACTCGCCAGCGTCGGCGGGATTCTGCACGGCACCCTTGCGGCCGGCTTCGATATCCGTCTTGCGCGGGTCGCCCGGCTCCTTGTCACCGTAGTGGGGCATCTTCGGGTTCGGCAAGGCCGCTCCTGGCTGGCGAGAGTCGTCGCGCGTCTTTTGGTTCGTCTCGCCCTTTCCAGCTTGGTTCTTGTCGCCTGACGCGCGATCGCTGCGCTGAGATTCTCCACCGTCGCGCTGCGTCCCACCGACCTGGTGCTTCGGATCTTCGGTGCGACCCTTGTCTTGACCTTGCGGCTTGGTGTCGGCCGGCTTCGGATTCTTCGATTGGTCGGCCGGCTTGTTTTGATTCGGCTGATTCGGAGTGTTGTTACCCATGACGATGTCTTCCTGATGGTTGGTTCTGCCTGAGTCGCGTGAGACCACGAGCCCGCTCGCACTTGCGAATGATTCCCCGGCCACGCCTACCGCACGAAAACTCCGCCGCGTTCGCCGCCCCGTACTGCCTAGCGGCGGAAACGTGAGGTGCGCAGTGTCCGTCGATAACGCAGCAACGATCGCAACCGACGTGCCGACGGAGTGAACTGCGCAGTGAGCGCGCGCAGGGGAGTCGCAACCGAAAATTGCAGGACTTTTGTAGGGCCTGCCGACGCTAGAGCTGCTCATCGCGTCCGGGCGGCTGCTCGACAGTCGGCATGGCCATTGCTTCGGCGGCGGTAACACAGACCATCGCATCGATGTTCGAAAGGAAATGACCATGCGCAACTTCATCCTCGTCCTCCCGCTCGCGCTCAGCGCGGCCGCTTGCGACCACAAACCGATGCACGACACGGTTTCGGCGAAAGCCCCGACCAACACGACCGTCAACACACCTCCGCTCATCACGCCCTCCACGAACAATCGTGCCCCGACCGACCCGGTGGCGAAATCTCCGAGCAAGACGGACACCATGAACACGGCCGTCAACGAGCGTGACCGGACGGGCGCCACGACCACTCCCATCGACCAGTCGAACAGCAAAGTCGACATCGATCACGTCGCCGAGATCCGCAAGGCATTGGTGGGTGATGACCAACTGTCGATGAGCGCACAGAACGTCAAAATCATGACGAGTGCCGGTGTCGTGACTCTGCGTGGCACCGTGCCGACTGCTTTGGAGCGCGCGCGCATCGAAGAGCTGGCGCGGAAATCGTCAGCGACGACGTCGGTCGTCAACCAGATCGAAGTCGAGACGAAGTGATCTCGACTCAAATCCCAACACACGTCACTAAGGAGCCTTCTTCCATGTCCAAATCCATTCTCTGCATCGTTCCTGATGTCTTGCGGGCCGAGATGATCGTGCGCGATCTCAACCACGCAGGTTTCTCGAACGACGACATCTCGGTTCTCCTTCCGGATCGGACGGGCACACGTGATTTTGCCCACGAACACGGCACGAAAGCCCCCGAAGGCGCTCTCGCCGGTGCGGGCGCTGGCGGCGCAGTCGGTGGAACTCTCGGTTGGCTTGCGGGCATCGGCGCACTCGCGATTCCCGGGCTCGGTCCGTTCATCGCGGCGGGCCCCATTCTCGCCGCGCTGAGCGGAGCAGCAGTGGGCGCTGCAGTCGGCGGCATTGCTGGCGGGCTGATCGGCATGGGTGTGCCGGAGTACGAAGCCAAGCAATACGAAGGCAAGTTGAAGGAGGGCAACGTCCTCGTCTCCGCTCACTTGCGCGGATCCGACGACGGCGATACCGCGCGCGCCATCTTCGAGCGGCATCACGCCGAATCGATCTCGGTGACGACCGACGCCGGTGTTCCTGCGAAGAGCAAGCACGCGCAAGTCAGCTGAGTTCGTTCGACGCGATAGTCGACCAAGGTATACGGTAGGGCGGGCATTTTCGTTCAGTACCCGGGGGGGCGCTGGTGCGAGAGGCCCGCCCTCCATTTCATTTTTCAGCGTCGAAAGGCGCCGCGTAATGCCTCTTCCCATTCTGCTCCTGCCTGCGATTTTGCAAGCCATTGCGATGATCGCGGACGAAGGTGTGTTCCATCGCCGACGCGGATTGGACCGATGGGAGCGCCTCGGCCACCCCTTCGATGCACTGTGCGTCGCAGGGTGTTACGCATGGTTGTTGTCGAACTCGCCGCGAGACGAACACGCGCTCTCGATCTACATCGCAGCGGCAGCGGCGTCCTGTGTGCTGATCACCAAAGACGAGTTCGTGCACGCTCGCGTCTGCAAGCCGCTCGAGCATTGGCTGCACGCCGTGCTGTTCGTTTTGCACCCGATCGTTTTTCTCGCGTTCGGCGTGTTGTGGTGGAACGGAGACAGCGCACCGTGGCTCATCGGCCAACTCGTCTTGACCGTAGCCTGCGCGCTGAGCCAAGCCGTCTATTGGAGCAAGCCTTGCAAAACCGCTCGGTGAACAACGCGATATACGAGCAACTCGGCGACCGTTGGTACGAGGCCGATGACGATCCCGTCGCCTTGCTGCGCGCTGAATCGAAGCTGCGTAATCCTTGGGTCGCGGCGTGTCTGCGCGATTCGTTCGGCGCTCGGCCGGTGCGCTTGCTCGACGTCGGATGCGGTGGCGGATTCTTGACCAACTACTTGGCGGCGGCTGGGCACGACGTGACCGGACTCGACAATTCCGCGACGAGTTTGGCAGTGGCCGCACGTCACGACTTCACCGGTCGCGTCGACTACCGTCTCGGCGATGCGCTGAAAATGCCCTTCGAAAACGGATCTTTCGACGTCGTCTGCGCGCTCGATTTCCTCGAACACGTCGACGATCTGAACGCAGCCGTGGCCGAGGTGGGACGGGTGCTCGCGCTGGATGGACTGTTCTTCTTCCACACGTTCAGTCGCAATCGACTGTGTTGGCTCGTCATCATCAAGGGCTGCGAATGGTTCGTGAAGAACACGCCGCGCGACATGCACGTATTGCCGCTGTTCGTCGATCCGTCCGAGCTCGAAGGCGTGATGAATGCGCACGGGATGCGCGGTGAAGTTCTGAGAGGAACTCGTCCGTGCTTCGATGCTGCGATGTGGCGCATGCTGCGCACGGGCATCGTGCCGCGCGAATTCAGCTTCAAATTCTGCAATTCCACCGTGCTCGGCTACAGCGGGTTCGCGCGCAAGAGATCTGCCGAGCCTGTTTGATTCGCGCACATCGTGACGTTTGTAGAAAAGTCAACGGGCTGACCGGTTCGAGGGCACCACGAACGTGGAACGAGTCGCGGAATGCTCCTTGCATTCCCATGTGCAGTCGCCTCACGCGTCCTCCGGCGCGCCCGATCTTGCGACTAGAGAAACACCCAAAGGTCCCTTCCCATGTCCCACAGCAAACTCGTTACCGTCACCCTGCTCACGAGCATCATCGCTCTCGGGATTCCCGCGTTCCAAGCTTGCCGCTCCAATCAATCGGCATCCAGCCAGATGAGCGACGCATCGATCACCACTTCCGTGAAGAGCAAGATGATCGCGAGCAGCGAAGTCAAAGCACGTGACATCGATGTGAACACCGAAGAAGGCGTCGTCTACTTGCTGGGTCGCGTCTCGACGAGCGCAGAGAAGAGCGCAGCCGAGCGCATCGCGCGTTCGTGCAGCGGTGTCCGCAGCGTCGTCAACGAGCTCAAGGTCGGCGCGGCCGGTTGATCGCTCGAGATGTGCGCTCATCATCGTGATGGAGCGCACTCAACTCTCTCCCTCCCGAAAGCAAAGGCTCCACGATGAAACGAATTCGACCCGCCGCTCGCGCCGGCAAACTGCGCACGGGCGTCCTGCTGTGGGCGCTCGGCGTGCCCATTCCACTCCTCATTCTGTTCTTCCTTTTCCGCGGTTGCGTTTGAGATCTGGAGCGATCCAATGAAGCAATACGATCTACTCGAGGCGTGGAAAGATCTGGTCGGCCTTTTCGGGGCGGAAGTAGCCCCTGCGCTGGTGGTCGACGCGCCCAACGGAGCGTCGAGGCGAGAAACGTGGGTGCGCATTCCATCACGAAGCGGATGGAAGTGGCGTTCACTCGGCACGAAACGCGACGATTCGCACATGCATATCGAAGTGACGTTGGAACACGAGCGCTCAGGAGAAGAGGACACGCGAACGTGAGGTTCGAATCCGGTTCGGTCGTAGCGTGTGTTGCCGTCGCCGCGACCTGTGCGGCTGTCCCGGCATCGGCGCAGGATCTGCCGCGCGATGTGCGCCAATTCTCGGCAGGTTGGCGCAACGAGTTGCCGTCGGACATCGACGGACCTGGAGACGTCGGCGTGATGCGAGCGCGCGCAGCGATCGGTTTCCATCACGAGATCGACGAGCACTGGATCCTCCGCGGTCAAATTGGAGCAGAGAATTCCCGTTACGACTGGAGTCGTGAAAGTGCGTTCCTCGGGTCGAATCGACCCTGGGGCGAGATCTGGAAGTCGGGCGTCGCTCTGCAGCTTCTCTACGATATCGACGAGCAATGGGGCTTGGTGACCAGCGCAACGTTCGCGTCGGGGGCTGAGACCGACGCCGATTTCGAAGATTCACTCGCGGTGAAGGGCTACGTCGGCTTCACATGGAAGCGCGACGATCGCCTGACTTTGGGTTTGGACATGAGCGTGAGCTCGCAGATCGAAGACTCCGTGCGCATCCTGCCGTTCCCTGTGATCGATTGGCGCTTCGACGATGACTGGCGTTTCGTCACCGATATCGGTGACGTGGTCGAGGGCCCCTCCGCAGCGCTGCGTCGAACGTGCTCCGAGAATTTCGAGCTGGGATTGATCGCCTTCAGCACGTTGAACGACGCGCGTTTGAACGACACGGGCGCAGCACCGAACGGCGTGCTGCGCGAAACGCGCCTCGGAGTCGGCCTCGAAGGCGTGTGGAAGCCGCATCGTGCAGTGCAGATCAGCGCGCTCGCCGGTTTCGACGTGTGGGGCGAGTTCGAAGTCGCCGATTCGAATGGCGATGAAATCGACACGACCGACCTAGAGCCCGCGCCGGTGTTCGGAATTTCGGCGCGGCTCTACTTCTGATTCGATCAGCAACTCTCGAGCGCTTTCCGAACCAACGTTCGGGTGATCGCCCATGAGAAGTCCTCGAGCGGAAGTCCCGATCCACCGACGATCCAACTGTTCGGCTTCGCGTAGCGCTTCTTGAACGCGGACCATCCTGCTGCGTTTCCTCTGCGCCCAATGTTCACTTCAAGTGCCCACGTACTCGCGCCGCGCGAAACCACTTAGTCGACTTCTTCGGAGCCGTTGCGCCCGTAGTTGATGCTCCACGCACTGCCCTGAAGTTGATTCGGCAAGTGCGCTCCGACTGGCACTCCGGTGACCTGAAAGGCCGAGTTCAAGGCGCCGTCGACTCGCGTCAAGCGCTGGGTACTCTTCAGCGCGACCCGATCGACAGCTTACGTTTCGATTCGCACAACTCGCGGAAGCGCGTGAACAGATGTGCACTGTCGAGCGGACCGGGTGCCGCTTCAGGGTGATATTGGACGCTGAAAACAGGCGCTTTCTTGTGCCGCATTCCTTCGACGGTCATGTCGTTCAAGTTGACGTGCGTCAGCTCGAGGTCGGAGCTCATCGACTTCGGATCGACGGCGTAGCTGTGATTCTGCGACGTGATCTCGACGCGTCCCGTCGTCATGTCGCGCACCGGATGATTCGCACCGTGGTGACCGAACGGCATCTTGTGTGTCTTCGCGCCCAAAACGATGGAGAGGATCTGGTGACCGAGACAGATGCCGAAGATCGGTTTCCGGCCGACCAATTTGTCCATCGCCACGATCGCCGGCTTCACCGCGGCCGGATCGCCGGGGCCGTTCGAGAGAAAGATCGCCTCGGCATCGAGGCCGAGCACGTCGTCCGCACTCGTTCCGGCTGGCACGACGGTCACGTCGAAACCACAGTGCACCAAGCTGCGCAAGATGTTGCGCTTGGCGCCGAAGTCGTACGCGACGCAGCGGATCTTGCGCTCGCCGGCATTCGAAGCGATCAGGTCCGGGTACGACGCGTCGTAGCCTTCGACCCACGCGTACGGCGTCGAACACGTCACGCCTGTGGTCAGGTCGCGACCATCTGTCTGCGGCGCACTGCGCGCCTTTTTCACGAGTGATTCCGGGTTCGAATCCGTCGTCGAAACCCACACGCGCATCGAACCCTCTTCACGCACGATGCGCGTCAAGCGACGCGTGTCGACGCCTTCGATCGCGACGATGTTCTGCTTAACCAAGTATTCGGCGAGCGTCATGCGCGAGCGAAAATTGCTCGCGATCGTGCTCATCTCGCGGATCACGAAAGCTTCGGCCCAAGCGCGACCGCTCTCGGCATCCTCTTCAGGAACGCCGTAGTTGCCGATCAACGGGTACGTCATGATCACGACTTGGCCGGCGTACGACGGATCGGTGAGGATCTCGTGGTAGCCCGTCATCGCTGTGTTGAACACGAGATCGCCGCCCGCCTCACCACGAGCTCCGGCAGAGCGACCCTCCACAACGAGGCCGTTTTCCAGCGCCAACCACGCTTTCGATTCGCTCATTTCCGTTCACCCTTTACTTTGGCGTTGATCGACGCAGCCATGTAGCCCGCGCCGAAACCGTTGTCGATGTTCACCACGGCGACACCCGACGCGCACGTGTTCAGCATCGCCAAGAGCGCCGCGATCCCGCCGAACGACGCGCCGTAGCCGACCGACGTCGGCACCGCGATCACTGGACTTTCGACGAGGCCGCCGACGACGCTCGGCAGAGCGCCTTCCATTCCGGCGACGACAACGAGTGCTTCGGCGGACTGCAATTTCTCGGTGTGCGCGAGCAAACGGTGGATGCCTGCGACACCGACGTCGCGCAACATCTCGACGCGCGCGCCGCACATTCGCGCGGTGACGGCGGCTTCTTCCGCGACGGGCAGATCGGACGTGCCGGCGCAGACGACGAGCACGAGTCCGGTTGCAAGGATGCCGCCCTCGGGCTCGACCGTGATCGTGCGCGCGACCGAGTTGTGTTTCGCGCGCGGAATCTCGAGCACGCACAGCTGTGCGGCCTCTTCGGAGACGCGCGTGACGAGCAAGCGCTCGTGACGCTTCAGGATCGCGGCCGCGATCTCGAGGATCTGCGTCGGCGTCTTGCTCGCGCCGTAGATCACTTCGGGATGTCCGCAACGCAATTCGCGGTGCGTGTCGACGACCGTGTGACCGAGGTCGACGAAAGCTTGCGATTTCAGGCCTTTCAGGCCCGTTTCCACGTCGATTCGACCGTCGCGGACGGCCTCGAGCAGCTCTCGCATTCCGTTCTTCAAGCGCAAACAGTCTACGGTGCACGCTGCTCGGCTGCGACGGCGGAGCACGCGCTCAGCGAGCGGATTCCGGGCCGAGCAGTTCGACCTCGGCGAATCCCGCGACGTCGCCGTTCCGACCGGGCGTGCGCGTCAGGATCGCGAGCTCGATCCGGCGCACCATGAGCGGCCTCGGTAGCTCGAACACCGTCTTTTTCAGCGGATCGGCGTCGATGTCGACGTCGACGAACTTGGGATCGTCGTTCCACGTCACGCGCACTTTCGTGACGCGACCGTACAGGTCGGCATCGCGCTCGCAGGCATTCGGCTGCGAGAGAACGAGCGTCTTCGCGCGCACGGGCTTGTCGAGTTCGATGGCGATACGCGGCGTCGCATCTTCCGCCTTGCACACCCAGCCGTGGAATTGGAGACCATCGAGCGCTCGCCACGCCGCCGTGTAGGCGTCGTACTGACTCGTGGCGGTGATCGACTCGACGTTCGCTTCGGTGATGAGACTCTTCGTGCCTTGGGCGTACGGCATCATCCACGACTCGAGCACGTCGCGCACGTGCACGACGAGCGGTTTCGAAACCGCGTACTGCACCAGTTCGTCCGGTGGAGCCGACGCCCGCAGGAACCCGACGCGCGCCGTGAGCGTGTGCTTGCCGTTCGAGCGGAACGCGTGTCGCAACACGAATGTCCCGGCGTCGAACTTGGCGCCGAGGCGATCCTCGAGCTTCGGTGACGCCGCTCCGTCGACCGTCCATTCGACGGACACGATGCGCAGCGACCGTGCTTCACCGTGCAGCGACACGAACGTCGGCGAGAAGCCGGAGATGCACGCCGCGAAACCGCCGCTCGCTCGTGCACGCAACCACACGTCGGCGTCCACGTCTTCGCCGACCCACCCGTCGAACGCACGCGCGCGCACGGGACCGCTCGTGACTTTCGTCGCTTGACCCAGGAAAAGCAGGGCGAAACACGTGTTCGCATTCGTCATCGGACGCGGTGGCCACTCGGTCTTGCCGCCGGACATCGACCACGAACCGTCGCTCGCTTGCGCGCGCACGAGTTCCGTTGCGCCCGCTTTGTACCAGAGGTGATTGCCTATGCGTTCGAGTCCGAGCAGGCTGCCCATGCGCTCGAGGCCGTAGAGGTAGTAGTACTTCCACGCCTCGTTGCCGTCTGGGTTCACATCGACCGCGAAGTGATCGTCGAGCCACGCCAACGCTTCCGCTTTTGCGCGCACGAAATCTGCTGCGATCGTCGTCGGCACTTTGCCTTGCAGCATCTCGTCGCACATCGCGAGCACGCTGATGCCCGTCGTCGTCATCGCGCCGGTCGCTTTCGTTTCGCTGTCGGCGTAGTGGAAGCCGGCTGAACTCACGTCGCGCGCTGCGATGCCGGTGCGCACCGTCCCGTTCGTTATCGGTGTCTCCTGGAACTTCTGCATCGCCTCGATGCTCTCGCTCCAGATTTCACGCGGCACCTTGAGCCCCGATTGCGCAGCTGCGCGCAGTCCGAGCAGCGCATATTGGATGTTCGACGGATCGCTGCGCGAGCGCTCTTCGGTGTAGCCCCAGCCCTTTTCGCTGCGCATTTCGAGCAATTGCGTGACGTCGCGTTGCATGCGTGCCTGGTGAGCGACGTCGTGCAGTGCTCCGTAGAAGAGCAGTTCGACTCCGCACGCGTACGTGGTCAGGGGAACGAAACCTTCGAGATGAGCCAGCGCGCGCTGGATCGCTGGATGCTTCGGGTTCACGCGACATTTCAGAAGCGTGTAAGCACTGAACGCCGTCTGAGCATTGCGCAGATCCATCGTCCTGTCCGTCGCCGTCGACTCGGTCGTCCACGAACCGTCGCGATTCTGCGAGCGCAACAAGAACTCGACGCCGCGCGAGATGCACTCGTCGACTGCGGCGTCGTCCGGGCCGACTCTCGGGTCGACTTGAATCGGCGGATGTTGCGGCTCCTGCAGGAAGTGGGCGACCAGAATTAGAGGTGTCGCGAGACTCATCGCGAAGCAGCGTCGAGCGCCAGGTCGGCCAGTCGTCCAGCGGCGAACACTTCGTACCCGAGTCCCGCGATCATCACAGCGTTGTCGGTGCAGTAAGCAGGGGAGGGGAACAGCGCGCGCACGCCGACCGCCGCTGCGCGCGTCACCATGTCGGCGCGCAAGCGTCGATTGCAAGCGACGCCGCCGGCGACGAGAACCGTCGACAATCCTTCGCGACGCACAGCGCGCAGCGTCTCTTCGACGAGCGCGTCGACGACCGCAGCCTCGAACGAC